>JACOEJ010000007.1:0-36520 GCA_024998645.1 Nitrospira sp. | reverse complement strand
GCACCCGCTGCATGCGTGGCCAGAAATGCACTGCCTGCCAGTCCGTTGGCGCCCAATGCGCTGCCGGCATTGAAGCCGAACCAGCCGAACCATAAGAGGCCGGTCCCCAACAGCGTAAAGGGAAGGTTATGGGGTGCCATGTAATCCGTCCCATACCCCTTCCGTTTCCCGAGTACGATTGCACAGACCAATGCGCTGACACCGGAACTGATGTGCACCACGGCCCCTCCGGCAAAATCCAGCGCACCCATCTTGCCCAGCCAGCCCCCGCCCCAAATCCAGTGGGCGACCGGCGTGTAAATCACCACGGACCAGAGCGCCGCAAACAGCAGCAACGCGGAAAACCGCATGCGCTCTGCAAAGGCGCCCGTAATCAGCGCCGGAGTGATGGCGGCAAACATCAATTGGAATAGCATGAACACTTGATGCGGAATCGTCGGGCCATACACCGGATGCGGGTCGCTTCCGACGCCGCTGAGTCCGATCCAGTCCAACCCTCCAATTAGACCTCCCTTATCGGGACCGAAGGCCAGACTGTAACCAAAGAAAATCCAGATGAGGCTGACCAGGCACAGAATAATCAGGCTGTGCATAATCGTGCCCAAAATATTCTTGCTCCGGACCAACCCCCCATAGAATAACGCCAGCCCCGGCATCGTCATCGCCAAGACCAGCGCGGAGGACATGAGCACCCACGCCGTGTCTCCCGTATCGACTTTCAGTATGGGAGCGGCTCCACCGGCGATTGCCGAAGAGTCCTGGGCGATGACCACTGACCCGGCACCCAACACCAAGGCACCCAACATCACGGCCGCAATGGTCAGTGCGGCCATCCTGTGGCACCCCACATGCCGGTTTGTACAGTCACGCTCATTGTTCGGGTCAGTCACCTGCTCCCTCCTTCTCTCCGGTCGCTCAACGCATCACGAATAGGCCCGCTCATCGTGCTGACTGAGATCCAAGCCCATTCGCTCTTCCTCTTCTTTCACGCACAAGGGCATCATGGTTCCGACAAGCTTCAGAATCACGAAGGTCCCCACGAACGCAAACCCCACAGAAATCAACACGGTCACGGCCTGAATGCCGAACTGTGCCGGATTGCCGTAAAACAATCCGTCTGCTCCCGCGGCGTTGATGGCCTTCGAGGCAAAGAGTCCTGTCGCCAGTGCGCCCCAGATCCCGCCGACCCCGTGGATCCCGACAACGTCGAGTGCGTCATCGTACCCGCACTTGGCCTTCCAGAGGACGGCCAGATAACACAGCACCCCTGCAACCAGCCCGATGATCACCGCCGGCATTGGACCGACAAACCCGGACGCCGGCGTAATGGCGACCAATCCTGCCACAGCACCGCTCGCCGCGCCAAGTACCGTAGGCTTGCCGCGATACATCCACTCGACCGCCATCCAGGCCAGCGCCGCCATCGCCGTCGCCACATGGGTCACCACAAACGCGCTGGTTGCCAGCGCCCCGGAGGCCACCGCACTGCCGGCATTGAAGCCGAACCACCCGAACCAGAGCAGTGACGCACCCAAGACCGTCATCGGCAGGTTGTGCGGCACCATATGCTCTTTCCCATACCCGAGTCGTTTCCGTAACACGAGGGCACAGGCCAGGGCAGACGCACCGGAGCTGATATGAACGACCGTGCCACCGGCAAAGTCTAACGCCCCCATGTTTCGCACCCAGCCGCCGACCGCCCACACCCAATGGGCCAGCGGATCATAGATGAGCGTCGACCAGAGCAGTGTAAAGACGAGAAAACTGCTGAACTTCATCCGCTCGGCGAACGCGCCCGTGATGAGCGCCGGCGTGATGACGGCAAACATCATTTGAAAGATCATGAACGCCTGATGCGGAATGGTGGCCGCATAATCGGCATTGGGCTCAAGCCCCACGCCGTTCAGGCCCAACCATTCGAGTCCTCCGATCACATGTCCTTTGTCAGGCCCAAACGCGAGTGAATAGCCCCAGAGCACCCACTGGACACTGATCAGGCAGAGAATAATGAAGCTCTGCATGATCGTACCCAAGGCATTTTTCCCTCGAACCATTCCTCCATAGAATAACGCCAGTCCAGGCGCCGTCATGGCAAGCACCAAGGCGGTCGACACCAGCACCCACGTGGTATCTCCGGTATCGATCTTCGGCGGAGCCGGAACCGCCGCCGGAGCTTCCGGCGCAGCTGTAACCGGCGCGGATGCTGCCGGTGCACCAACCTCTTGAGCCAATCCCTCCGTCGTCCCTGCCATCAGGGCAAGACAGGCCAGGACGGGCAGCATCGTGGTCATGAGACGAGATAGCTGTTTCATGATTGCCTCCTTCCTCCTTGCTCAGAATAGATAAATGACTTGGAACGACAACGTTTCTTGGTTATTGGCTGGCCGGCTCCCATACAGGAACACATTTTTATTGGAATGGTCATACCGGAATTCCGCCCGTGTGATCAAAGAAGGGAACGGCTTGTATTGGAGCGTGTACGTATTCTCCCACAGCGTTTGAGGAATACCGCCCGTTCCCGCTGTAGTCACCCCAACCGCCGAACTGCCGCTGGCGCAGGTGTTGGCTCCTCCAGCAAAGCTGATTCCGCCCGTACAAGTCCGGGCGCCACCGGCATCCTCAAAAATCTCTCCTCGGACCCTGGCACTCCACTTCTCGTCAAAGTCATGGATCAGATAACCGGCGATTCCATTCCATCGAGCATTCCGAGCCTGGCTGACCGTGCTGGCATTGCCCTCATTCGCATAGTAGGGTTCCAGGATGATGGTATCCTTGTCGGTCGGCTTCAACGTAATGATCGAGCCGACGACGGTTCGTTTTGCGCGCGGATCGCTTCCCGTCGTAAACGGAGTACATCCCCCGCCTCCACCTTGGCAGTTTGATTGTTCGGCTCCGTAGGAGCCGTAGAAACTGACCCCGACCTTCTCGTGCGGTGTTAGTGCCACCAACCACTCAAAGGTTTTGCCTTTGTTGTTGTCGTCGACGTTGTCCCAACCGTTGACCAAGCCAACTGACGCGGTCACGATCGGATTGAACGTATAGGTGAGCCGGATGCCGGTGGTCGTGAAGGCCTGGCCCAAGCCGAACATAAAGCTGCGTGAGAAGTTCGCGTTCTCAAAACTATTGATCACCTCATACCCGATCAGAGTATTGATCTTGCCGGCTTGAACCTTCAGGCCATTGCCGACCGGAACAATGTATTCGCCGTAGACCTCCTGGAAATCGAGCTCATTGTTGCTGGTGCCCGGGGCAAAATTTGTTCGTGCTCTCGTTACCCTGGCATCCAAACCGAAGTTCAGCCTGGCACGGAATCCGAGCCGGTCCGTTCCGGTTCCTTCTCCGTCCGCGGGCCGCTCTAACATGAGTTGCACCATGTGAGTCGAAAAGGAATTCGCGTCGGTATCAAAGATGTGCAGTTGATTGAGATTGGTGTTGGGATTGTTAAAGTTGTGGGTATACGCCACATCCAGAAACCCGGACGCCTTGAATCCCAACGCTTTCCAGAGCGAAGGTACCTCCACCTTTTTTTCCAGCACATCCAACCGCTCTTGCACGGTCGGCGTTGCAGCAGGAACCGGTGCAGGTGGAGCAGAAACCTCTCCCCAGGCAGACGGACCACCCACTAGCACAGTAGTGAGCAGACCTATGGCCAGAAACAACACTTTCCACTTGGCAACGTACATGACGATCTCCTCCTTCAGATTATGATGATGGTCCATTGGTCGCTTGCCAGCTTCCCTGACATCATCGTCGTCACGCACGCCGTTGTGCATATACTCCGCGCATCGACATGGCAAAAAAAAACGCCCTCTGGTCTCTTTCTTTGAAAGAGGCCGGAGGACGTCATTGTCCTTGCCATACACTTGAATCGGCCGTCAGAGAAACGTCGTTGTCCCTCTAAACGATCGGGCCTTGTACCATAGCCACCACGATACTGTCAATGTAGCCCCACGTGCACGGGCGGGACGTTCGCGGAACGCTAGACGTTTCGATATCCATTCGTGATCGGCATCCGCCGATCTTTCCCAAACGCTCTGAGCGTAATCTTGATGCCGATCGGGGCCTGACGGCGTTTGTACTCACTTCTATCGACCATCGCCATCACCTTGGCCACTGTGGCACGGTCACATCCCCTGGCCACAATTTCTTCAAGAGACCGATCCTCTTCCACATACGCCTTAAGAATGGGGTCTAGGACGGCATATGGCGGCAAGCTGTCTTCGTCCTTTTGATTCGGCCGCAATTCCGCCGTCGGCGCGCGATCAAGGATGCGCTTGGGAATCACTGGCGCCGCCCCCTCTGCATTCCGAAGCCGGGAGAGGTCATAGACCATCGTCTTCGGCACATCTTTAATGACGGCAAATCCACCGGCCATGTCGCCATACAAAGTTGCATAGCCCACGCTCATTTCGCTCTTATTGCCGGTGGTCAATACCAGATGGCCAAACTTATTGGAAAAGGCCATCAGGATATTGCCGCGAATGCGTGCCTGGAGGTTTTCCTCCGTCGTATCCACCGGCTTACCGGCAAACTCCTCCGCGAGTGCGTCACGGTAGGATTGAAACGTCGGCGTGATCGGAATCGTCCGGTAGTCGATCGTCAATCGCCGCGTCAGATCTGCAACATCTTCGCCGCTTTCCGATGAGGTATAGGGCGAAGGCATAAAAATGCCCATCACATTCTTCGGGCCAAGCGCGTCGACGGCGATTACTGCCGTCAAGGCACTATCCACACCCCCGCTCAGGCCGATGACCACCTTCTTGAATCCGTTTTTTTGCACGTAGTCCCGCACGCCGACGACCAGCGCACGATAGACCTCCTCGAGTTCTCCTAAGGGAGCCTCCAGCTGAGGCACAACCCGCTGTCGCTTCACCGGGGCTTTGGCGGTCGCGACCGCGACTCGCTCGACGGCTTCCGCCATCGCTACCGTGAACCGTTTTTTTCTTCCATGGGCCATGCGGTTCCGCGTGACCGCATCCACGGTAAGGTCGGCGATGATCAAATCCTCGTCAAAGGCCTTGCCCCTGGCAATCACCTCACCGGTCTGATCGAGAATCACACTGTTCCCGTCGAACACCAGCTCGTCCTGTCCGCCGACCGTATTCGTATAGGTGAGAATGACCCCATTCTCGCGCGCCCTCGTCGCCAGCATCTGTTCGCGCATGCGACTCTTCCCGATTTGAAACGGCGACGCATTGATGTTCACGATCACCTCGGCCTCAGCCGCAGCCTGTAGACGGATTGGCCCGTCGGGAAACCAGATGTCTTCGCAAATGTTGACCGCGATCGTCACTCCGCGCAACGTCACCAGCGGCACCCTACGACCGGGATGAAAGTATCGGCTTTCATCAAACACACCGTAATTGGGCAGGAGCCATTTGTGATAGCTCGCAAGGATCCGCCGTTCCGCCACAATGGCCGCCGCATTCGTCAGTTCATACTGACCGGCCGCGACCACGCCGGGCGGCTGCAACTTTCCTCCGCCACCCGCGCCTTGGCCCACATAGCCAATGACAGCCACGAGCCCCTTGCAGTCCTTGGCGATCTCATCGAGGGCTCGCCGATTATCCGCCACAAATCGTGGCTTCAAGAGCAGGTCTTCTGGAGGATAGCCGGTAATCGCCAACTCAGGGAACGCCACCAGATCGGCTTTCGCCTTGCGCGCTTCCTTGATCCAGGCTTTGATCAATCGGGTGTTGCCGGCAAGATCACCGACCGTGGGGTTTATCTGAGCCATGGCGATTCGGAGTGTGCGCATCAGCCTTGTTCTACCTCAATCAAATACTCGCAACGGCCATAGACACGTAATGACCACGTTAAAAAGCACGACGGACATTAGCATCGGCTCAATGAGGTGTCAAAAACGGCCGGGGGGCAAGAGGACGACTCTCCACAACGAACTCATGGGATGGATGTCGCACATGAGCGGGCCGGCCTCACCCTGCTGTCGCCCCTTACGAGAGCCGCGCCTACGACGGTCAGAATCTTTCCTTGACTCTGAGACGACAGATGCCGCCGATCCTTACTCAGCAGATAGCACACCAAAGTCTTTCACAATTGCACGGACCAGTGGGTTAAGCTCAAACGGGTTGAGATTTGGGACGAAGATCGACACTTTCATCCACACCTTCTCTCCCTTCGCAATCCATGGGCCATTGACCAAGGGTGGCCGTCGCAGACAATTCCCCTTTACCAACACGCCTAGCATACCAGTCTCATCTTTAAGCGTAACGTAGTAGCTCCCGGCACAGGGGCTCATGAGACGCCAGTCATCGAAATTCGCTTCGGTAATCGGAGCCGCCACTTCAACCAGTCCC
Organism: Nitrospira sp.; assembly: GCA_024998645.1. GTDB lineage: Bacteria > Nitrospirota > Nitrospiria > Nitrospirales > Nitrospiraceae > Nitrospira_D. The sequence continues at coordinate 30,203 of JACOEJ010000007.1, read as the reverse complement.
GCGACGACGACATCTCGCCCGATGAGCGAACTGGTTCGTTCACGCAATTCCTTGATCGGCACCGGCCTGCCGACAGGAAGATCCGTTGCGCCACCGACATCAGCCAGCAAAAAGACCCCCGCCAGTGCCTGCATGACGGCCATCACGCCATTTATCCAATTCAACAGGGCACCCTCCGTACCATCACACACAAACGTTGCTTGTCCGATTATCCCACTATCCATTTAGTTGGCAAGAACGTGAGCCGTCATCACTCCAAGCTCCATGCAATCAGTCGAGAACTATGCTACGCTGGCTTTCCTGTGCGGATGGAATAGATCTCTCATGACACATCCATTTTCCTTCACCGGTTTCCGCATGGCTTTTTTCTGTTCCCTGCTGTCCCTCGGGAGCTGCGCGTCGAATCCCGAACTCGATCTCATGCTGCACGAATCCCCTCAAGGAGCCGTGTATCTCGAACGAATACCAGACCGTTCTTTCCTGGCTGCGCATCCGATCAAAATCGACCAAGACACGATCACCCGAGTGCTCCAGGGCGTTCTCGTGAAAGAGAATCAAGGGCTGCTCCAGAACTTTCTTGCCGGACAGTCTCAGGCAGTCCCGGCCTTCTCGGAAGGTGAGGTTCGCTACCTCGCGCCGCTCCTTGCCGAAGGACTCACTCGTGCAGCCGTCGATCAGCAAATAGGGTTTCGACTCATCCGAACCGATTCATCTGGTGCGCCTCAGTCGGAGAGTGCAGGGTCCGGCGCTTCGCATTCCCCTGGGCGGCTTGCCCTGATGGAAACGTCGAGAGGATCCCTATACGCATACGGACGCTCTCTATATGTGACCATACTGGAATATCATGTTCGTTCTGAACGTACCGCTTCGATCACCAAGGCCAATCGCCGCCAATCCGACCACACTGGACTTACCGACCGAACGTTGTCCTTTACACCGGAATCGGCCACACGACCGGATAGTTACCGTGGGAAGAACTCCACAAACACAACGCTGGTCATTGACTACCTATCTCTTGCCGCACTCCCCGCACATACTCCGGCGCATGTGCTTCCTCCGCCCCTTGTCAAAGAAGCATCGCCCCAACAGACTCCGTCCTTAGCACCCGATGCCGGAAGAGACGCGCCGCTTCGCCTTCTGCAAGAACAGATGAATCAAAAGAATCGTGAGTTGGAAGACTTACGGAAGGAATTACAGGATATTCGACGGCAGATGCGTGAACCGGCTACGGTCGTGCCTGCCCCGGCGCGCTAGCGACTCGACGACAACTCACAACCAGCCCTTATCCAGGCGTTCGTCATTTCCTTAAATCACTCGCTCGACCGTCAATTTCCCCTGCGAGAAGAATTGCCTCGGCGATCTCACGCATGGACTTTCGCAAGTCCATGCTCTGTCGCTGAATCAGCTTGAAGGCCTCCTCTTCTGTGAGCCTTTTCGAGCGCATGAGATACCCCTTTGCTCGATCCAATAACTTCCGCACCGCAAGGGCCTCTTGCATCTCGAAAGATTTTTCTAGCAGCGTGGTATGTTCGATGGAAATTGCCGCCTGGTTGGCGATCGCCTGCATGAGGCGCACGTCCTCGGATGTAAACGCATGCGGAACCGATGTGTAGCTATTGATCACCCCCACACACTTCTCCCGCATCATCATCGGAACCGACAGCAAGGAACAGAGCCCCTCCTTCGCCGCCAAATCGGGATACATATAGTCCCGCTCTTTCGTCACCTCAGGAACGATGATCGACCGTCGCTCCTGGACGGCTCGCCCACTGATACTTTGCCCGACCTTGAGATTGGGCTTTCGCCGGTACTCCTCACTCAAACTTTGCGTAGCTGCAATCCGCAGTTCCCCGCTGGCTTCGTCCAACAGCATGATCGAACAGATTTTCGACCCCAACATCTGCGCCGTCATGGTCACAATGAGCTGCAACACATCATCGGTGATCCGGTTGGAAGCAACTGTCTCGGAAACCTGCGACAAGGTTTCCAACTGGAGCGCTTTCCGGCGCATTTGGTCGTACAAACGTGCATTCTCTATCGCACCGCCGACCTGATTCGCTATCGTTGTGAGCAAGGCCAATTCATCTTCTCGGTAGCGGCGAGAGCGCTTATGCTGCACATTGATGACGCCACTGACTTCCTTCTTCGCGAGAATTGGCACGGACACAAAAGCCTGATACCGGTCCTCAGGAAGATTATTGAAAAACTTAAACCGAGGGTCTTCACTGGCGTTGTTTGGGATGACCACACGAGTCCGCTCACGGGCCACCCAGCCGGTGATGCCTTCACCCAGACCTATCGTGATACGACCGATCAGCCGAGGGTGAGGGTTTTTTGATGCCCGAAGGATTAATTCATCCCGGCCGTCAGACAGCAGATACAGGAGACAGGCATCCGCTTTCGTCACCTCGACCACAACATCGACAATGTGCCGAAGCACGGCCTCAAGATCGAGCGTGTTACTGATCGACTCGCTAATCCTGTGCAGCACATCCACTTCGCGAGTCTTTTCCCGCAACGCTTGCTCAAGTTGTGCCGCAGAGAGCTTTTTTGATTCCATGCCTATAGATCCCAAGAGAGGATGTCCCTCACTGCCCTTGTTTCACTACTCACCTTGATCGTCCTCTGGCCCCAACCGGAACGGTTTGAAACCACTCAGCAAACGTGGCTCGCTCAATCGGCGCAATCCGAACTCGTCCGATCGCGTTAGGCCATACGCCCACAACTTTCCCTTGCGAGACCTTTTTGTCGTGCTGCATTGCCGCCCACACTTTCTCCAGAGAAAGACTTGTCAAACGATCAGACAAACCGGCAGAACGGACGACCGACCTGATTCGATCAACCGTCTTGGAGTCGCAATACCCCTGATGCCTGGCTAAATCTGCTTCAAGCACAAGTCCAATCCCGACAGCTTCTCCATGGATCAATGCTCGATAGCCCCCCAAGGCCTCCAGCGCGTGTCCTATCGTATGCCCGTAATTCAAAATTCTTCGGCGATCAGACTCCTGCTCATCCGCCGCCACCACCTGAGCCTTAATCTCGCAGGAGCGCTTCACAATCTGCATGACAGCCTGAGGCTCAAGCTTCAAAATGGCCGGCATCGTTCGTTCGAGATACGCAAAGAAAGTTTTGTCTGCAATGATGCCGTACTTGATCACTTCGGCTAGACCTGCAATCCATTCCCGCTTCGGAAGTGTGCGCAGAAGCATCGTATCAATCCATACGGCCTTAGGCTGGTGGAATGCTCCGATAAGATTCTTTCCCAACCGATGATCTACTCCAGTTTTCCCGCCGACACTCGAATCCACTTGCGCGACCAGTGTGGTCGGTACTTGGACGAACGGAATCCCTCGCTGGTAGATCGCGGCAGCAAATCCTGTCATATCTCCGACAACCCCTCCCCCCAAGGCCATCAGCAACGACTTCCGCTCAAAGCGTTCCTTCGCTAGTACATCGAGAATCTTCCCAACGGTCGCAAGCGTCTTATTCTTTTCCCCTGGTGGCAATACGATTGAGACCGGATGGAGTCCGGCTTGTTTACATTGCGAGACCACTGCGGAGAGGTAGTGCCGAGCAACATGGCGATCCGTCACAATGCCGACACGTTCCGTCGAGGCAAACGACTGAAGGCGCGTTCCAAGCTCATCGATCAAGCCCGGCTTGATGACAATGTCGTAGCTTCGCGCTTTAAGCGACAACGACACTCGCTGTTCTATTCTCCCCATATTCTCAATGCTCCCCAGAAATCACCTCAGGCCATAAGACGGCTCTTCAGGATCCACACACTACAGGATATGCGCCAGCAGTGAGGTTGCTCCCAAGGGAAAACCGCGTGGATCGTAGCATAGGTTCGGACGAACTAAAAGGAGACCACCTCACCGGCCAACGAGGCCATACCACCCGGCCACTGCACAACGAAGACAATTCCCTCAAAAAAGATCGGCCCGTACTCATTGCCATCTGCAACAAGTACAGGCCGATTCAAAGCCGCTCTGCCGTTCGGCTATGTCGTACGAATAATCGTCGGCGTCATAAAGATCAACAATTCCTGTTTCGACACGCTCTCCGATTTATTCTTAAACAGCCATCCCAGGACGGGAATTCGCGACAGGTACGGGACTCCCTGCACGTTATTATTCTGGGTATCAACAAACACACCGCCGATCACCATCGTCTCGCCATCGCGGACAATAACCTGGGTCGTCGCTTCACGACGATCGATACTCGGGCCAGCGGGATTGCTTCGAGCACCGACCGCATTTCGAGTGGCACGAACCTTCATAAGGATCTGCTTCCCTACTTCCTTCGGATCGCGCGAGGTAATTTGCGGGGTTACGTTAAGCTCAAGATTCGCATCCACAAATGTAGTCTGCGTTCCCTGGAGCGAAGTAGTTTGGAACGGAATCGATTCACCCTGTGAAATCTTCGCTTCACGTTTATCCAGTGTGGTTATCTTTGGAGCCGCGATCACTTTGCTCAACCCCAGCAACTCTCCTGCAGATAGCCGTAAATCCAGGGCGAAGCCCGGTGCCAGCTTGCCAAATTGATACCCGATGGCCGGAACCGCTGGAAGTCCTCCAACCTGCGCAGGGAGATTGACGATAAAATCCCGGGGGATTGTGGTTGCGCCGGTACCTCCAGTAGGAGCAAATGCACCAGTAGCATTTCCAAGAAAGTTAAATGAGTTGGGCCCAAAGTCACCGTTCTGAATTCCCCATTGAATACCCATACCACGCGCGTACACTGTATCAGCTTGAACAATGCGCGCTTCAATTTGAACCTGAGGAACTTGGAGATCCAATCCATCCACCAATTGCTTCATCACCGCAAGCTTGGTCTCCGTATCTCGCACGATCAGCGCGTTGCTTCCGGCACTGATATTCATGACTCCACGAGGGCTCAAATACTGCCGCAATGCCGTTTGAAGCTCCTGCGCCTGGATATTCCTGATGTAGAACACGCGATCAACCAGCTCCTCGGCTTTGGTCTTCGCTTCTTTTGCGCGGGCTTCTTCATCCTGTTGCTTGGCAATGTTCGTCAGCGTATCAACCCAAACAATTGTTCCCTGACGAATCATGCCCAGCCCATTCATCTTGAGCAGCATATCCAGGGCTTGATCCCAGGGTACGCTGACAAGCTTCATGGTTACCTTGGCCTTAACCCCCTCGCCCACCACGATATTAAACCCACTGACCTCAGCGATGAGACGAAGAATGTTGGTGATATCGGCCTGCTGAAAATCTAAAGAGATCCGGCGCCCAGCAAAGCGCGTCTGACCGGCAACAAGATCATCCCCTCGTGAATCGCTCTCCGAAGTTGCGCTCTCCGTAGCCATCTGAATGGTTCGGACCTTGAACTTCCCATGAGTAGGCCCTATGACCTGCCCCTTCCTTGCACGGGGCTCCCTCGGTACCACCTGTCCAGGATCTGTAAAATCACTCCCGCCTATTCCAACTGGATCGGCCATACTTCCCGCGGTTGAGGAGGCCACATTCACTGGAGCAGCACTTGCCCTCACGGTTCTCGGCTTTAGCGAAACCAGAATGTCATGGCCAACGGGAGTGACCGAAAATGAGGGACGGCCAAGTAGTTCGAGAACAAGGCGAACCTTATCAGCATGATATCCAACCCTGACTTTCCTAAGAAGCTGATGCTGCCCAGAGACAAGGGGCGATTTGAGCGCCGACGACACCGAGATAAGATCGACAACCAGCCGATTATCGTCCAATAGTCGAGCTGAAGAGAACAACTTCCCATCGCCCTTCACAAGGACTGTGACCTCATCCCCTTCCGGACGGACTTCAATCTTGGTAACCATTTGAGCTGGAGCATCAATCGAATCCGGCGCGATGGTTGCGTGGTCATAAGCCCTGTCCTCAAGGCTAGCGGCTTGAGGAGGCAATGCCTCGGCTTGAATATTCTGGACACTCAGCAGGGCGCCTACCATACCCAGCCACCATGCCCGGCGAAACAAATTACCTGCCACTGCCGCTAGTGTTTTCATTCTGCGCCCTCTTTCGGGTGAAGAAGCTTCACGTATTCCCGCTCCTGTTTTTTCCCATAGACATCGGTAAACCGCTCTTGCACGATGATTCCTCGCTCCGTAATAGCACTCACGACACCATTATTCTGCCCCAGGCGGGTCCCTCGCCTGACAGCATATCCATAGCCCTCAGGAGTTTGAACCATCGCCGTGTACCCGTACGCCCCCCACACAATGGCGATCAAATTCAGCTCCGTCAAATTGACTCGTTGAAGCGGAGGAAGGTTGACATCCATCTTTCCTGGTTGAAGCTGCTGCACGACCGGCGCAAACGGATCTCGACGGCCTGATGGATCATATCCAAATCCACTCCCGGCATCAGGAAGAGGGGATGGAGATGAGAGCGATGCCTCTCCTTCAACGGAAGGATTTGCCATCAATGTCGGAGCGATGGCTTGTCGTTGAACTTCAGGAGCAGCAGGCAACTTAATCGAATCTTGCCGTAGCGGGCTGATTTGATTTGGTGGGGTCAACGTCCCTGCGCCAACTTCCTCGCCTGCGCCCACGAGGACAAACAGCAGCATTCCACTAAGGAAGATAGTGCACACTGGATTCCTGCGTACACTGGCTATCCGCGCCATACTAGACATTTGCATAGCTCCTCAACGCTATTTGCCAACCGGAGCGGGCTTCACAACATTTGCCGCCGGGATCGCGGCAACCTGCTTTTCCGGGGGAGCCGCATACGCCACAAGATCAAATTGTGCCTGAGACACGATTCGTCCCTGCTCCATCTTCGGCGTCCCCATCTTGAGACCAGAGACCGTAATAATTCTGGGCAACCGATTAATACGATCAAAAAAGAGTGCCGTTGTATGATAGGCTCCGCTGGCTTCGACCGCGACGGGCATCTTCACGAAAAGTTTTGACGCATCTTCGGTCTGAGCTCCTGGCCGCCACAACCTAATATCAAGCCCCAGGCGGACACCAAGATCAGACACTTGCTTTAGCAGCATGACCGCTTCTTCTTCAGGAGGAAGTCGTTCCTTCTTCTTTGCCAATTCGATTTCAAGCTGCTTATTGGCAGCAAGCAGTTCGTCGAGATGCTTCGCCTTGATCGTGAGGGTTTGGATTTCTCCGTCCAACCGTGCATTGTCCGCTTGAAGCATGTCAATTGCCGTGGCTTTTGGCTCTGCAATATAGAAGTAAAACCCGGCAAGCAGCACCCCCACAAGCAAGCCTAACAGGGCCAGCTTCTGCGGAGCAGGGATACTGCGAAGCGTCTCTAGATTGATAGAAGGCAACGCCATGCTCAGCCTTTCAGGCGAAATGCCAGTTTAAACTGGTAGATATTGATCTTATTCTCCACTGCGGCCTTACTTTCCTGGAGATTGATGTTTGCGAAAAAATCGGTCCTGCGTAAATTGTTGACGAACTCAACAACATCATCGTTCGTCAATGCCTTCCCTTCCACCTCTACATTTTCAGCGGATAGCTTCAAATTGGTGAGCCAGACTTTCAAAGGCTCGATGCTTTGGCTGACAAAGTCCAATACTTTGACCGGCCCGACCCGTGCCGACTCAAGCTGATCAATCACACGATTCTTATCCTCTAACAACTTCTTCTTCTGCTCAAAGTCCTGTACCTGCTTCACCTGTTCTTTGAGCTGTACAACTTGTTTCTCTTTAGCCAGCTTCTCATCCTGCCGAACCTCGATGGCCTCATCAAGGGAAGAAGAATACCACCAACATCCTGCAATCGTGATCAAGAGCACGCCAACGCCCAGTAAAGCCTGCGCCCGAACATCATACTGAGGCTTGGCAGTGCGCCCTTTAGGCCCAGGAAGTAGATTGATACGAATCATCGGTCCCCCACTGATCTCAAGGCCAGCCCCACCGCAACAGAAGCCAGCGGCGCCATTTCAGCCAGGGCATCCTGATCGAAGTCACTTCCCGATGTATCAATTTCACTAAACGGATTGGCAACTTCGACTGGCGTTTGCATGCGATCACTCAACTGCTGCACGAGCCCGCTGACGCGCGCAACCCCGCCGCACACTAAGACACGATCCAGCCCCACATTTGAGGCAGAGGTCTTGAAGTAATCAACCGTTCTGGCAATCTCTGACGCCACTTCTCCATTGACGCTATCAATCACACTGTCAATAGAGCCCGAAGCGTCCTTTCCGCTTCGCTCGCCTTTTTTGGTCTCTTCAGCTTCCTCGTAGGACAGGCCCATTTCTCTCTGGATCGCTTCAGTGTAACGATTGCCACCCAACGGTATATCTCTGGTAAATAAGGAAACACCGCCGCGAATGATATTGACGTTCATCACGCTGGCCCCCAAATTCACCAGAGCCGTCGTCTCATCTTGCGCCAGGGGATAGTTAATCGCGTGCATATTTTCAATGGCAAAGGCATCAACGTCCATGACCATCGGTGTCAATCCGGCGCCCTTGACCAACTCGGTCAACTCATTAATCTTGTCCTTCTTTGCCGCCACGAGAATAACCGACATTTCCCCGGTCCCCTCGCCTGAGGCATCAGCCGGAAGCACATGGAAATCAATGTTCACTTCATTAATATCGAACGGAATATATTGCTCCGCCGCCAATTTCACTTGCCCCTCCAGCTCCTCATCGGGCATGGGAGGCAAGCTGATTTTCTTCACAATGACGGCATGACCTGATATGGACACCGCAACCTGCTTGTTCTTGACGTTCGATTCCTCAAACAGCTCGCGGATTGCCGAGACAACCCTTCCTTCGTCCATGACCGTTCCATCCACGATCACTTCTGGCTCCAACGGCTTCATGCCGAACTTCTGGAGATAGTACCGCCCCTTGCTTTCTCTCAACTGCACCAACTTAATTGCGCTCGACCCGATGTCGAGCCCAACCAGCTGACGCTTGGGAGTCAGTAAGGACACAATGTCGGTTTCAAACATGTTTTTAAATGTGCTTAGCATATCCCTCACCCGCTACTCTACATGACAAACTTTCGAGCGCGAATCATTTTCTGAATTTCAGCCACATTCTCCCGCGTATAAAGCCGCCAGTTTCGCCAGTCTCGAGGAGGGCCAGAAATCAACCCTTCGCGCTCCCATCGAAACAACGTGGCTTTGGATATATCGAACAAGTCGCACACCTGATTCGTCTTATACCCTGCTATCTTGCGGATCGCGTTTCGTTTCTTCACGTGAAATGTGCCTGAGGGAAGCTAGGTTCTGCAGGTACAAGCTAAGTATAGTCAATATGTTCGACCTGTCAAGCAACACGACCGAACTGACAGGAAGTAGCTCGGACCACAACGTCTCAGAATCCTACTTAGGACTTCTGCAGATCTCGATGTTTGAGGATTACTTCGTGACCGATTGCGCCAAGGCTCTCTCGAAGCCGACCCGCAATCGCAACCGATCGGTGACGCCCGCCGGTGCACCCAATCGCAATGGTGAGATAACTGCGCTGCTCACGCTCATAGAGAGGGATCAGGAACTTCAACATGCTCTCCAGCTGCACCAGGAGATCAATGGCGTCGGGATCTGACAACACAAAGGCGCGAACACGGGGATCATCTCCGGGAAGAGGCTTGAGGTCGGGAACAAAAAACGGATTTTTCAAAAACCGAACGTCAAACAGCAAATCGATATCGTAGGGAACGCCAAATTTGTACCCGAAGGTCAGCAACGTCACAGTCAAGCGCCGGGAGGCAGGACCACGGGAAAACTCCTTCGTCAAAACGTCCCGGAGTTCGTGCACGGTCAGGTCAGACGTATCGATTATCCTATCAGCATGGCGGCGCAACTCCGCAACCCGTTCCTTCTCAAATCGAACTCCCTCTAAAACCGGCAAATGCGGCAATAGCGGATGCGGGCGACGCGACTCAGAAAATCGCCTAACAAGAACTTCATCCCGGGCTTCCAAAAAGAGCAAACGAATCGCATATCCGAGGGCTCTCACCCGCTCAAGCGTCCCGACCAAATCAGCAAAGAAGACTCGCTCGCGGACATCGACACCCAGCGCGACGTTCGATATCTCCCCACCTTGCTGATTGCACAATTCCACGAACGTCGGGATTAACGCAGGAGGGAGGTTATCGATGCAGAAATAGCCGGCATCCTCGAACGCCTTTAGCGCGTGCGACTTGCCGGACCCTGAAAGGCCACTGACGATGACGAGATTCAGCTGAGCCATACAACTTTATTGGGAACAACCCGCTCTACCAGGAAATAGAAGCTCACGATCACGGACATGACACAGGCAAATAACCGTTCCCTGAAATCGGAACTTGATCCAGTCCCCTTCAAGCCAGCCCCTCACTCTCCTGACCCCGTAAAGGAATGCCCTCGCCGACCTTCCGCAAAGGGCTCAATCAACAATACCCGCCCGCCGATACCCCGTTGAAGCACATGGAGATTCCCGGTCTCAATATTTACAAACAACAGAAAGGCCTCACTGTGATCACCAAACCGGTCGTGCGCCTCCGCGAGGGACAGAACCGGCACCGCTCTCCGTTCCACCTTGAAGGCTGGCTCCTCTTGCCACTCAGCAGCCAACGCGCGCACCGAACGGACTCGGGTGGCCTTTGCAGGCTTATGACTGACTAATCGCTCTTTCAGCTTTCTGAGCTGTCCATCAATGCGGTCTACTAATGCATCAATCGTCGCATACATTTCTCGCGTCGAGGTTTTCGCTTGCACACGCTTCCCGTGAACCACACAGATTGCTTCGGCCTTATGTTGAAGCTTCTCAACACTCAAGACGACCTGAACAATCCCCGCTTTCAATTCGTACCGATCCAGCCGATCGAATCGTGTCTCAAGATACCGACGAAGTGCGGACGTCACATCCATGTGGCGACCAGTGATTCGTAGCTTCATGCGAAGTGTCTCCTTACGTGAACCATCTCTGCACCACACTCAGCTGGTGCAGACTAAAAATGGCGTTTCCTCTGGCTAGCAGAAGGGATGTTGTCCTCAGCGCGATACTTCGCTACCGTGCGACGCGCAATCAGCACCTGCTGGAGCTTCAAACGCGCTGCGATTTCCTCATCTTTCAGTGGACGCTGCGTATCCTCTTCGGCAATCATTTTCCGGATCATTTCTCGAACCGACACGGACGACATCATGTCAGACGGTTGATCCGCCCGCTGAAGTCCCGCGTTGAAGAAAAACTTCAATTCAAGCATCCCTTGCGGGCAATACATATACTTGTTGGCGGTGACGCGACTGATTGTCGATTCATGCATCCCGATGTCCTCCGCCACCTGCTTGAGGACCAAGGGTTTCAGATGCTCAATCCCTTGCTCGAAAAACTGCTCCTGAAACTTCACAATACTCGTCACGACTTTGACGATTGTCTTATTCCGTTGATCAATACTTCGAATCACCCATTGGGCGGCTCTGAGTTTTTCATCAAGATAAGACTTGGTTTCAGCCGTCCCCCCGTCTCCCGCTGTTATCAGTTGCTTGTAGTACGGACTGATCCGCATACGAGGCAGACCATCGTCATTCAGCAAAACCACCCATTCCCCTTCGTTCTTCACGACAAAGACATCCGGCACAATCACGTAATTCTGAGTGTTCGTGAAAGGACGACCGGGCTTGGGCTCGAGATCTCCGATCAACTTCGTCGCTTCGAAGACTTCCTCGACGGTGACATTCAAGGCTTTGGCAATCTTGGCATACTGCTTCTTTTCAAGATCCTTGAGATGATGCAGGATAATACCTTCGACTACGGCCCCCTTGAGCGCACCCGGCCTCGCGCCGAGTGACCCCATAGGGTTCTTGCCCAGATGGCCGAGTTGGAGCAGGAGACACTCCGGCAGGTCACGCGCCCCGACGCCAGTTGGATCAAAAGTCTGAATATCCTTGAGGACCGACTCAGCCTCTGCCTCCGTAAACTCGCTCCCATTGACGACTTCAGCCAGAGTAATTCTCAAATAGCCATCATCATCCAAATTCCCGATGAGCAGACGTCCAATGGCCTTCTCCCGCTCTGAAAGACCCGAGAGGGAGAGCTGCCAAAGCAAATGCTCTTCCAGCGACGTGGCTTTGGCCACCGTCTGCTCGTAGGAGGGAAACTCATCTTGAGAAGAGGAGGGATATTCCGAATCCCCGGCTCGACGATCCGAGCCAAAGTATTCTTCCCATCCAGAGGCTGAAAATTCTTCGGGCGAACCTCGCTCCTCCGGCGTTTCCGCCTCTTCCGCGTTATCTTGTGTAGCCGTCGCGGCAGGGTCTTCCGTTTTTCCTTCCGCAGCCGCCGCTTCAGCCTCCTCAACTTCAGCCTGCACTTCGTCGAGAAGCGGATTTTCGAGCAGATGCTGGGTTAAGCTTTGCTGCAATTCAAGCCGAGAGAGCTGCAACAGCTTAATCGCCTGCTGCAACTGCGGCGTCATGATCAGCTTCTGGCTAAGCCTCAAGTCGAGACGAAGTTTCATAACTGGATATCAAACCCTCTACAGCTTGAATCGCTCCCCGAGATACACGGCCCGAGCGGTTTCACTCTTGACAATGGCCTCCGGAGAACCGGATTCCAGGATCAATCCTTCATTAATAATATATGCACGATCGGTAATCGATAACGTCTCTTGAACATTATGATCGGTGATGAGAATCCCGATCCCCTTGTCCTTCAAGCGAAGAATAATTTGCTGAATGTCGGCCACCGCGATCGGATCAATTCCGGCAAACGGTTCATCCAAGAGCATGAAGGATGGGCTTGTCGCTAAGGCCCTGGTGATTTCCAATCGACGACGTTCTCCTCCTGACAGTGCGTATGCCATACTGCCACGAATATGCAGGAGATCAAGGTCCTTGAGCAACTCATCAACCCGCGCCATCCGCTCACTACGAGGATAGCCTAGGATTTCCAAAATCGCCAAGACATTCTTCTCTACGGAAAGGCGTCGGAAGACCGACGATTCCTGCGGGAGATACCCGATCCCCCGCCTAGCCCGTTGATACATTGGCAGGTCCGTGATGGACTCGCCGTTAAACGTAATCTCCCCCTCATCCGGCTGGCAGAGGCCCACGACCATATCGAAGATCGTAGTTTTTCCGGCACCGTTCGGACCGAGAAGCCCGACCACTTCACCGGCACGCACTTCGATTGCCACGCCCTTCACAACTTTTCGCCCGCGGAAACTCTTCTCCAACCCTCGAGCCCGCAAGCACGATGTGTGTGGCCCGGTTACTGAGTCCGACTTCCCGACCAATTCCGATTCGGTTCCCTGAGTCATTTCATTCCGCCACGTTCGCCATCGATCAGGAGATGAGACCCCCCTTCAACGACACTTCGATCTTCATCCAGGTAAATAATGATCTTCTCACCACTGACTCGCGTTCCCTTCTCCCAAGCCACCGGATCTCCTGTCAAGGTCACAACCCGACGACTATTATCGAACACCGCCTTGTTAGACGTCGCATTTCCGGTTTCTTTTTCGATGCGCACATGGCCGGTCGCCTCAATCTGCTTGACGGATCGACCTGAGGATCCTGGCATCACATCGGCACCCTTGCCTATCGGTTTGGCTACAGAAGAGGAATCACTCTTCTTGATTTCTCCAGGCTCCTCTTTCTTGGCATCCGCAGACTGGGGGGAAAACGACACCACCATCTTGTCCGAATAGACCATCAATGTCCCTTGAGTCAGGATGACTGACCCTTCAAAGACAGCCTGACTATCCTGATTACGCACCGTCATTTTTTTTGCGGTAATGGTTGTCGGAGCCTGGGCTGGGCCTGAACCCTTAGAAACAGCGGCGCCCGCTGGCGCGACAGACTCGGCTGTGGCTGGGGCAAAGATGCTAAGAACCAGAAACGAGATCCACATGAACATCATCAAGTACCTCAAACTCTTCAGACTCCGTCCGTCCCAACAACCCTCTGCCGGTAATTTCCAATCCATTGCCGACAATACGGACGGGATCACCGGTCTGAATGATCTTTGTGGCATCGGTCCATGCCAGGTGATTGGTATAGATCGTATATCCACTTCCCGTCGCAATTATCAGCGGATCCGTTCGATTCGCCAACACAAAGTTTTTCGTGGCTGTATCGAGCGCACCCTCGTCTCCCAGAACAGTCACCTCTTTCCCGGCTTGTCCATAGAGCGTCACTTCAACATCACTCAGGACTGCGCGCTTCTCCTGCTCGAATAAGCGTGCCTGCTTGGCCTGCACCCGCCACTGCACCACATCGCCCTTGGTCTGCGTGAAGGTAAAATCCGAGATCTTCGCGTCTGCACTTTCAATGGCACCTGGTGCAGCAGGCTGATTTGTGGGAGCCGAATCTGCGTTCACAAACAACAGATAAATCAGGAATGCCGCCAGTGCTCCACTCAAAGTAAGGAGGCTTCGCCTGGCTAATACGTCCCACATGCATCACACTGGCTACCAGATAAATTCGTTGAAATTCTGGCACGATAGTAGCACTGAGGATCAGGCAAGTAAACGCCTGTAGCTGGCCAGAAACAGAAAGAGCTCCTCACGCATGACGCGCGAGGAGCTCTTTCTACTCAACACACAAACAAGTCTAGCGCTAGGCGGACGCTTCTGGAGAAGCAACAGGAGTGGTCGCCACAGGAACAGTGGCCGCCTTGGAAGAAGCCTTCTCCACCATCGTCACCAACTCGATCGCCACCATTTCAGCGCCATCGCCGATGCGGCGACGAGTCTTCACCATACGGGTGTATCCACCCTGCCGATCTTTGAATCGTCCGGCGACATCGCTGAACAGTTTTGAGACCACATCCTTGCTCCGGATAAACGCGAGGGCCCGGCGGCGAGCCGGCAAGGTCCCTTCCTTTCCCAACGTAATCATCCGATCGGTAAACCCGCGAATCTCTTTTGCCTTCGCTTCGGTCGTCTCAATACGCTCATGCTCCAAGAGCGAGGTCACGAGGCTCCGGAACAGGGCCCATCGATGCTTCGTCTGCCGACCAAGTTGACGGCCTTTTTTTCTGTGTCGCACGGCATTCCCCTTCGCTGAAAATTACTCTGACTGCGAACTCCCGTTGCTGGAGGATCCGGCTTCAACCCTTCCTCCCAGCGTGAGCCCCATCTCCAACAATATTTCCTTGATCTCATTCAGCGACTTCTTGCCGAAATTCTTCGTCTTGAGCATTTCGTTTTCCGTCTTCTGGACTAGATCACGAATGGTCTTGATGTTGGCATTCTTCAAGCAATTCGCCGCTCGAACGGAGAGCTCGAGCTCATTCACGCTCCGTGAGAGATTCTTATTCTCTTCAAGCTCAGACTCATCATATCCCGCCTCGCGCTTCCCTTCACCGCGCTCTTCCGGGTTGATGAAGATATCGAGGTGATCGCGCAAAATATTCGCCGCCGTCGACAAGGCATCGCGTGGACTGATGGTCGCATCTGTCCAGATCTCCATCGTCAACTTGTCATAGTCAGTCATGCGACCAACTCGAGCGTTTTCCACATGGAAGTTCACACGCTTAATGGGCGAGAACACGGAATCGATCGCGATGACACCGATCGGCAATCCTTCTTCCTTATTGCGCTCGGCCGGGACATACCCACGACCATGCTTCACCGTCATTTCAATATCCAGCGTCGCATCCTTATCCAGCGTTGCAATATGCAAATCCGGCGTGAGAATGGTCACATCGGCATCGTGGATAATATCGGACCCCTTGGCTTCGCCTGGTCCCTTCTTCCTCAAACGAATCGTCTTCGGTTTATCGGTGTGAAGCGCCAACCGCAGGCTCTTGATGTTCAAGATAATGGACGTCACATCTTCCGTGACACCTGGGATTGTCGAAAATTCGTGCAGTACGCCCTCAATCTTCACCGTCGTCACGGCGGCTCCGGTCAATGACGACAACAACACACGGCGAAGTGAATTTCCAATCGTGGTACCGAACCCCCGCTCAAACGCCTCGGTGGTGAATCGACCGAACACTGGGGAATTCGCATCCTTATCGACTTCAACCCGCATCGGGATCTGAAAGTCTTTCATCGCTTTAATCATGACTCCCCCTTCACAACCATCGAGTGACCAGCATACCGAATAGGGAGGATGCAGAAACGTAGACGGCTCCCTACCGGCCCAATGTGCTATCGAGAATACAATTCCACGACCATCTGCTCGTTGACCGGCAGCGTGATCTGTTCCTTTGTCGGCAAGGCACGAACGGTTCCCTTAAGCGTGCCCTTATCAAGCTCCAACCAATCCGGAATCCCACGCCCATCGACACCTTCCAAGGACGATTGGATGGAGAGCAAATTCCGGCTCCGCTCACGCACCTGAATCACATCCCCCGTCTTGACCGTGGCTCCGGCAACGTTAATTTTCTTGCCGTTCATGGTCAAGTGACCGTGACTCACAATCTGGCGAGCCTGCTTGCGAGACGCTCCAAACCCGAGACGGTAGGCCACATTGTCCAACCGACATTCCAACAACCGCAACAGAGCATCGCCGGTGACACCAGATTGCCGCTCCGCTTTTTCAAACAAACCGCGGAATTGGCACTCTTGCAATCCGTAGATTCTCCGCAATTTCTGTTTCTCGCGCAATTGCAGGCTATAGTCAGAATTCCTGGGGCGCCCCTGACCGTGTTGACCTGGAGGATAACTCCGTCGCTCAATGGCACACTTTTCAGTCATGCACCGAGTGCCCTTCAAAAAGAGCTTCTCGCCTTCGCGTCGACAGAGACGGCAAACTGGACCCCGATACTTAGCCACTGCATTACCTCCGGTTACAGGACGCCTGAATTCTGGCGCCAACATTGCTGCAGACTCGAACCTTGATACTCCCCGCGGCTAGACACGCCTCCGCTTCGGTGGGCGGCAGCCGTTATGGGGAATCGGCGTGACATCGCGAATCAGATTGATGCGCAGGCCAGCGGCCTGGAGCGAGCGAATGGCTGATTCACGACCAGCCCCAGGCCCGTTCACATACACATCGATTTGACGCATGCCACTCTCCATGGCTTTACGGGCAGCCGCTTCGCCGGCACGTTGTGCCGCAAACGGGGTGCTCTTGCGAGAGCCCTTAAACCCCTGATTGCCTGAGCTGGCCCAGACAACCGTATTGCCGCCCATATCAGTAATGGTGACAATCGTATTATTGAAGGATGCCTGGACATGCGCCACACCGGCCTGAACAATCCGGCGTTCCTTCTTCTTGCCCTTCTTCACACTCATAGACACTCCTTCACTTCAGAGCACGAGCGATCCGCTCGATCATCTGGCTGTCGGTTTCGGTTTGCTTGTCACACCAGCGCGTCGGCCCTTCCGCGTTCTGGCATTGGTCTTCGTGCGCTGACCACGCACCGGCAAGCCTTTTCTATGGCGAAGACCTCGGTAGGTCCCGGTGTCGATCAATCGCTTGATATTCAGGGACGTTTCCTTCCGAAGGTCTCCCTCGACGCGGTGATCGCGATCAATAATTTCTCTGAGCTTGACGATCTTATCTTCACTCAGATCCTTGATCCGAATCGAGCCATCCACACCAGCCTTCCGCAGAATTTCTCGTGCGGCAGCCCGCCCAATCCCGTAGATGTACGTGAGGCCGATATCGGTCCGCTTGTCTCTTGGCAAATCGATGCCTGCGATGCGTGCCATGATCTCTCCTCTTTCCTATTCCCTAGACGAGCACGGACCTACCCTGCCCGGTGTTAACCCTGACGCTGTTTGTGCCTTGGATTCTCGCACAAAATTCGCACGACACCACGGCGACGAACGACCATACACTTGGCACAAATCGGCTTGACTGAAGACTTTACTTTCATGACGCGTCAGCGCTCCTACTACTTGAAACGGTAAGTGATTCGGCCTCTCGTCAAATCGTATGGAGACATCTCCACCGTGACTTTGTCACCAGGAAGAATTCGGATGAAGTGCATCCGCATCTTTCCAGAAATATGAGCTAAAAGAATATGACCATTATCAAGTTTCACACGAAACATGGCATTGGGTAATGTCTCTGCTACCGTTCCCTGTATTTCGATAATGTCTTCTTTTCCCACGTACTCCCATTCCTCTATTTGTACTGCAATTATGCGGCGTCCAGCACTCTCTGACTGAGCACCCGTGCGGGGCCCGTCGGCTGAATTGCTATTGTATGCTCAAAGTGGGCTGAAAGGCTACCGTCAACCGTCACCGCCGTCCACCGATCCTCAAGCACACGCACCGCGCTGCCACCCATATTGACCATCGGCTCGATCGCCAGGACCATTCCGTACTGTAAACGTGGCCCCTGTCCAGCCTTCCCGTAGTTGGGGACTTGAGGTTCTTCATGAAGTTGACGGCCAATACCATGGCCGACAAACTCCGTCACGACTGAATATCCAGCTGCTTCAACATGTCGCTGTACCGCATGAGAAATGTCGGTTAACCGATTACCGACAACCGCCTGCCGAATACCCAGATCAAGAGCCTCTTGCGTCACCTGAATCAGTCGAGCAACAGACTCGTTGGTTTCTCCGACCGCCACAGTGACGGCCGAGTCACCATAAAACCCACCGACAATCGCCCCCAGGTCTAGCCCGATGATATCGCCGTCCTTCAGCTTCCGTTTCGACGGAATTCCATGAACCACCTGTTCATTCACTGAAGCACAGAGGGTCTTCGGGTAGCTACGGTATCCTTTGAATGCCGGGATAGCCCCACGGTCACGAATTGCTTGCTCCGCGATACGGTCTAGATCGTCAGTTGTCACGCCTGGCCGTACGGCGTTCCTAACGACTTCTAGCGCTTCAGCAACCACCTTCGACGCCTGAGCCATCACATCAATTTCTGCAGGCGTCTTCAGAATGATCATACTTTCTTATACGGGGTCAGCACTCTCGTCAAATTCTGATATACCGTCTCAACCGCACTGGCTCCATCAAGATGCGTCAAGAGATTCTTCGAATCGTAGTACGCAATCAATGGCGCGGTTTGCTCTTCATAGACCCGCAGCCGCGTCTCAATCGCGTCCCGCTTATCATCGCTGCGCTGCACGAGCGCTTCACCACATCGATCACAGCTATCACTCTTCTTCGGAGGTGCAAAATCGACGTGAAAAGTGGCCTGACATTTTGGGCAACTACGCCTACCACTGAGCCGACAAACTACATCCTCACGTGATACTTGAAAGTTGATCACACGATCAAGGCGAATATTACGCTGTGAAAGAACATGACCCAATTCTTCAGCTTGCGGAACGGTCCGTGGAAAACCATCAAGCACGAAACCATTGGCACAACTTGGATCGCTTAGCTTGTCGCGCACCAATCCGATGACGACCGAATCAGGAACCAACTTTCCCTGATCCATATAACTCTTGGCGTCTTTCCCAAGAGCCGTCTGCGCCCGGACAGCCTCTCTCAGCAAATCACCCGTCGAGATCTTGGCAACTCCATATTGGGCGGCAATCTTCTCAGCCTGCGTGCCCTTCCCTACTCCTGGGGCTCCAAGAAAGACGAGCTGCATCGCTGATTACCCATTCCTGCCGCGTAATGGAGCCATCCCTTTTCCAAGAAAACCTTCATAGTTACGCATCAGCATATGGGACTCGATCTGCTGAGCCGTATCCAGCCCTACTCCGATGACGATCAAGAGCGACGTACCACCGAAATAGAACGGCACGTTCATCTTATAGATCAAGAATTCTGGAATAACGCACACAATGGCGAGATAGATAGCGCCCGCAAATGTGATCTTCGTCAGCACATTATAGATATAGTCAGAAGTCCTCTGTCCAGGTCTAATACCAGGGACAAACCCACCATACTTCTTCATGTTGTCAGCCATATCAACAGGATTCAAAACCACGGCTGTGTAAAAGAAACAGAAAAACAAGATGAGCCCGACGTACATGAGCGTATAGAGCAAGGATCCTGGCGCAAGCTGTGAACCAATCGCCTTCACCCACGGAGTCTCAAAGAAACCTGCAATCGTTGCCGGGAATGCAATAATCGATGAAGCAAAGATCGGTGGAATGACACCAGCCGTATTAATCTTCAATGGAATATGTGTGCTCTGCCCGCCAAAGACACGGCGACCTACGACACGCTTTGCATACTGAACAGGAATTTTCCGACGTCCGCTTTCAAGAAACACAATCGCAGCCACCACAGAGACCATCAACACAGCAAGACCAACCAATAAAATGATATTAAGTTGTCCGACCTTGTAGAGATCAAAGGTCTGGGCCACCGCCGCTGGAAGACGTGCGACGATTCCAGAAAAAATGATGAGCGAAATTCCATTACCGATCCCGCGTTCGGTAATCTGTTCGCCGAGCCACATAAGAAAACCAGTACCAGCCGTCAGCGTAATGACCGTCATCAGACGGAATGCCCAGCCCCCGTTCAACACGAAGGCGCCTTGGTTCATTTGCTCAAGGCCAATCGCAATACCAAAACCCTGAATCAACGCAATAACGATCGTACCAAAGCGGGTGTATTGGATAATCTTTTTGCGACCACGCTCTCCCTCTTTCGCAAGCTTGGAGAGATGCGGCACAACCACGGTCAGCAACTGGAGAATGATGGACGCGCTGATATAGGGCATAATGCCCAATGCGAAAATCGTCAGCCTGGAGAGTGAGCCGCCTGAGAAGATGTCCAAAAATCCAAGGAGCGCGCCCCCCTGTTTTGCCAAGAAATCGGAAAGCGCGTCGCCGTTGATACCGGGAGTAGGAATGTGAGCTCCCACTCGATAGACGACAAGCATCCCAAGCGTAAACAGGACGCGGGTCCTTAGCTCAGGAATCTTAAAGATATTCTGGAAGCTGGTAAAAAGTCTCTCAAGCACCGCCGATAACCTCGACTCGACCACCGGCAGCTTGGATCTTGGCCTTGGCTGATTCGCTAAATTTATGCGCCTGAATGACCAACGGCTTGGTCAGCTCACCGTTCCCCAAAATCTTAATCTGTAAACGCTTGCGCTTGACCAACCCCGCGTCAACCAACGCCTGCGGCGTCACAGTTGAAGGACCAGTCCAGGTTTCAAAGCTTTTCAGATTCAGAACATTATATTCCGTCCTAAAAGGGTTCGTGAACCCGAACTTCGGCAATCGACGAACCAAGGGCATTTGACCGCCCTCGAAACCAGGTCTCTTGCCTCCGCCGGAACGCGCCTTAATACCCTTATGTCCCTTCGTCGCAGTCTTTCCATGACCGGATCCAGGGCCGCGGCCGATTCTCTTCCGCTTTTTCTTCGCACCCCGTGCCGGGGATAAATCGTGTAAATTCATGGCTTCCCCACCTCAAGCAGATACCCAACCTTCTTAATCAATCCACGAACCTGTGGGGTATCAGGATGAACCGCTGTTTGTCGAATGTGGCGGAGGCCAAGCCCACGCAGCACAAGCCGATGCGTCTGGGGCGTCCCAATCGGGCTCCGCCGCAGAGTCACACGCACGGCCGGAACAGTAGACTTCGTTGCCTTGTCAGTCTTTGCAGTAACCATTACGCACTTGCCCTTTCAAGCCGCTCACCGGCCGCCTCTCGCCGGAGTCTGAGCACTTCCTCAGGATTGCGCAATTGGCTGAGGCCCGCCAACGTGGCTCGAACGGTATTGAATGGATTGCCTCGGCCAAGCGTCTTCGCAATGATATTGTGCACACCAACCGCTTCAACAACGGCACGCACGGCCCCACCGGCAATAATACCGGTACCGTCGACGGCTGGCTTCAAGAGGACATGCTCGGCACCGAACAGCCCATGCACATCATGAGGGATCGTCCCCCCCTTGAGCGAGACATGAACGAGATTTTTCTTCGCCTGTTCGACAGCCTTGGAAATCGCCACCGGCACTTCAGCCGCCTTACCTTTTCCAATGCCGACCCAGCCATGGCCGTCACCGACCACTACCAGAGCGCAGAAATTAAATCGCTTGCCGCCTTTGACAACCTTGGCCACGCGGTTGATAAAAACGACCTTGTCCTTCAGGTTCAATTCGTCTGGATTAACTCGCACGCAATCCCTCTCTTCTTCCTTCCCACCAGAAACAGGCAGGACTCACAGGAGTGAGCGTTCTAAAACTGGAGCCCACCCTCGCGCGAAGCTTCGGCAAGGGCTTTAATTCGACCATGATACATACGCCCACCACGATCAAACACGACGGTCAGAACATTCGCCGCCTTTGCTCGATCGGCCAACAGCTTGCCCACCGCCTTTGCGGCCTCCATGCTGCCGGTAGACTTCAATGTCTTCCTCAGGTCTTTATCAAGCGACGAGGCGGCAACCAAAGTTGAGCCATTCAAATCGTTGATCACCTGTGCGTAGATATGCGAGCGGCTTCGAAACACGTTGAGCCGTGGGCGCTCGGTGGTTCCGATTACACGCTTGCGAACGCGCTGTCTTCTTTGCTCGAGTTGTCTGGATTTTTCTGCAGTATTCATCGTCGCCCCTATTTCCCCGTCTTCCCTTCTTTCTTACGCAAGACCTCGCCCATAAACCGGACACCCTTTTGCTTATACACATCGGGGGGCTTGATCGCACGCAAGTTTGCCGCTACCTGACCGACTAATCGCTTATCGAATCCCTTGACATTGATGAGGGTCTGCTTGTCGACTTTGACTTCGATCCCGGCAGGAATTTGAAAAAGTACGGGATTGATGTAGCCAACATTGAAGCTCATCGTCCGACCCTGGAGCGCCACCTTGTAACCGACCCCCGTGATCTCCAATGAACGCTCATACCCCTTCGAGACTCCCAGAACCATATTGCTCAATTCGGCACGAGCCAAACCATGAAGAGCACGCACGTTGCGATCTTCGCTCGAGCGATTGACGAGCAGCTGGCCATTCTCAACCACGGCGCCAAGCCCCTCTTCAAGAGGCCAATCCATTTTTCCCAATGGACCCTTGATCGAGACCTTGGGTCCCACCACTTTCACTTCTACTCCCGCAGGAATAGCAATCGGCATTTTCCCAATCCGCGACATGTTCTCTTCCTTGTCCTTTACGCTGCTACCAGACTGAGCACAACACTTCACCGCCCAGGCCATTCTTCCGTGATTCCTGGTCGGTCATGATCCCTTTAGAAGTCGACAGAATCGCCATTCCGATTCCGTTTCTAACTTTGGCGATATCCTTACTGCCGACATACACGCGACGACCAGGCTTACTGATCCGCTGCAAACCCGTGATCATCGGCTGACCTTCGTTGACATAGCGCATCTG
Source organism: Nitrospira sp. (assembly GCA_024998645.1). Taxonomy (GTDB): domain Bacteria; phylum Nitrospirota; class Nitrospiria; order Nitrospirales; family Nitrospiraceae; genus Nitrospira_D. The sequence continues at coordinate 7,078 of JACOEJ010000007.1, read as the reverse complement.
CACCGTAAACACCGGATGTCCGTCCTGTACTGCGTCAGCAATGTCATGGACATAGCCCTCTTGCTTGAGCAGCTCAAGAATGGCGCGCTTGAGCTTGGAGGCAGGGACAGACACTGTATCGTGACGGCGCTGTGAACCGTTTCTGAGGCGAACAAGAAGATCACTAATTGGATCAGTCAACATGCTATTCCCTTTTCTTTCCAGTCCTAAGGTCTCAGAGCTGCCGCCACTACCAACTAGACTTGCGCACGCCAGGGATATCCCCGCGGAGGCTCAAGAGGCGGAAACAAATTCTGCACATGTGAAAGCGAGTTAAAAAGCCACGCACCCTACCACACAACGGGCACCGATTATACGATCGGCACGAAAACTTTGGCTTTTTCGCCGCTTTATTCCGTAGCGCTAAACGTGACACATGAACTCCTTCTGCTCAGTTACGTGCGTAGGCCTGAAATCTCTATGCCCGAAACGGCATTCCGAGATGTTTCAGCAAGGCCTTCCCTTCGTCATTCGTCTTCGCTGTCGTGACAATCGTGATATCCATACCATGAATGGAGGCCACTTCGTCGTACTTAATTTCCGGGAATATCAACTGCTCTTTCACGCCCAAGGTATAGTTACCACGACCATCGAATGCCTTCGGCGAGACACCGCGAAAATCACGGATACGCGGCAAGGCCAACGTCACAAGCCGATCGAAAAATTCATACATGCGACGGCTTCGTAATGTGACCTTCGCGCCAATCGGGAGTCCCTGTCTGAGTTTGAATCCGGCGATCGCCTTCTTCGCTCTCGTGACGACGGGCTTCTGCCCGGTAATGGTCCCCAGTTCGGTAACCGCACTCTCAAGCAATTTCACGTTCTGAATGGCTTCACCCATTCCGACGTTGAGTACGATGCGCTCCAGCTTGGGAACCTGCATCACGTTCTTATACCCGAACTCTTTCATGAGCGCCGGGATGACTTTTTCCTGATAGGCATCACGAAGTCGCGGCTTAAAACTAGACTCATGACTATTCTCGTCTAATTGCTTAGGCGCAGCCTCCGCATCCTTCTTTGAGGACTTTCGCTCGGAGGGTTTACCTGCCTTACCTTTTTCAACCTTCGCCATTCCGTGCTCCTCAGACTACTCGAAAGTCTCGTTCGATTTCTTACTGAACCGTGCCCGCCGACCGTCCTCAAGCCTACGAATACCCACACGCGTCGGCTTTTGCGTCACGGGACAGACATACATGACATTGGAGATCGCCAGCGGAGCCTCTCGCTCAAGGATTCCGCCCTGCTTGATCTTTTGGTTCGGCTTGGTATGGCGCTTGATGATATTCAGCTTTTCCACAATCACCTTGCCGGCCGTCAAGTCTACAGACAAGACCTTCCCGGACTTTCCTCGCTCACGCCCCGTGATCACGACGACCGTATCGCCTTTTCGAATTCTGCTTTTCCGAAGTGCTTGCACGACAACCCCCACCACGTGTCCCTACAGCACTTCAGGTGCCAGGGAGATGATCTTCATAAATTTCTTCCAACGCAATTCACGTGCGACCGGACCGAAAATGCGAGTCCCGATCGGTTCCCCTTCTTTGTTGATCAAGACACAGGCATTTCGATCAAACTTGATGTAGGAACCGTCTTCACGTCGAACTTCCTTAGTGGTCCGCACAATCACCGCACGACTGACATCGCCTTTTTTGACGCTGGCATGCGGGATAGCTTCCTTCACCGCGACAACAACGATGTCCCCCAAGGACGCATACCGACGACGCGTCCCTCCGAAGACATGGAAGCACATCGCCTGCTTCGCACCGGAGTTATCCGCCACATCCATATAGCTATAGTTCTGAATCATGCTAGCGCTCTTTCCTTACCTTGGAGTCAAACCACATCAAACTATTCTGCTCGACCCTTCTGAATCACCTCGACCACACGCCAATGCTTGTCCTTGCTGATCGGACGGGTCTCAACCATGCGCACACGGTCGCCAATCTTACAGACATTCTGTTCATCGTGTGCTTTGAACTTCGAGATTCTCCGCAGGACCTTGCGATACAGCGGGTGCGTCACTGAGCGTTCAACGGAGACCACAACGGTCTTATTCATCTTATTGCTCAACACTCGGCCAACCCACTCGCGCTTCTTGACAGCATCAGACATAATCAGAACCCCTTACCCTTTCGTCTCAGCCTGAGAGACTTCCTGCAAAACGGTCTTCACCCGAGCAATCTCACGTTTGGTCTTCCTGATCTGCATCGGATTCTCCAGCCGTCCAGTGCCCAGCTGAAAGCGCAAGTTGAATAACTCTTGCACCAACTGCTTTTCCTTCTCGACCAACTCCGGGGCCGTCAACTGCCGCAACTCTTTCAAATCCAACGCCATGTCACCTACTCCTCGGACCGCTATGAGACCTGATTAAAATTCACCACGGGCAACGCATTTGGTGGCTACCGGCAACTTGTGCGACGCGAGGCGGAAGGCTTCCTTCGCCACATCCAATGGAACGCCATCCATTTCATACAAAATACGTCCAGGCTTCACAACGGCCACCCAATACTCAGGGTTTCCTTTACCTTTACCCATTCGAGTTTCCGCCGGTTTCTTGGTAATCGGCTTATCCGGGAAAATTCTCGTCCACACCTGACCACCACGTTTCACAAAACGAGTAATGGCAATACGTGCGGCTTCAATCTGCCGGCTGGTAACCCATCCAGGCTCAAGCGCCTTAAGGCCAAATTCACCGAGTGTAATCTGACCGCCGCGATAGGCCTTGCCTCGCATACGGCCCTTTTGCATCTTTCTAAACTTGACTTTCTTTGGCGCTAACACAGTGCGTTCTCCTTACCCGAGCCGCCGTTCGAGAAATGAATCTGACTTGACCGGTTGAGCTGGCAGCAACTCTCCCTTGAAGAGCCACGTTTTCACACCGATCTGTCCCATGGTTGTATGCGCTTCAGCAAACCCGTAATCGATATTGGCACGAAGCGTATGTAGCGGCACTCGACCTTCGCGATACCACTCGGTGCGGGCGATTTCCGCCCCGCCCAGACGTCCCGCCACCATAATCTTAATGCCCTGCGCGCCCAGTCGAAGCGCGGACTGTACACTGCGCTTCATCGCCCGGCGAAACGCAACCCGCTTTTCGAGCTGCGTGGCAACATTCTCACTCACCAGCTGGGCATCCAGCTCAGGCTTCTTGATTTCCTTCACCGTGATATAGACCTGGCCGCCGTACTGCTTCTCAAGATCTGCCTTGAGCTTATCGACCTCAGCACCCTTCCGGCCGATGATGATGCCCGGGCGCGCCGTGTGAATAATCACGCGAGTCTGGTCGCCAGAACGCTCAATCTCAACCTTCGAGACACCGGCATGAAACAGCCTGGCCTTCACGACCTTACGAATCTTGATGTCCTGATGGAGAAGCTTGGCGTAATCCTTCCCGGCATACCACCGAGAATTCCACGTGACGTTGTAACCAAGCCGGTACCCGATTGGATGTGTTTTCTGACCCATAAAGTCTTGCCTCAGTCTGCCCTAGCTAGATGGTGATCGTTGTTACGCTGACTTCTTCGCATCGCCGAGCGATGGCGCGGCGACAACCACAGTAATATGACTCGTGCGCTTATGAATCGAATTCGCACGGCCCTGCGAACGAGCCCTGAAACGCTTTAATGTCGGGCCGCCATTCACAAAAGCCTTCGAAATTACCATCGAATCGCTATCGCCCATTTCTTTCTGCTCGGCATTAGCCACCGCAGAGCGGAGAATTTTCTCAACGACACGCGCCGCTTGCCGAGGCGTGAGTTTCAACATCGCGAGCGCCTGAGGAACCTGCTGACCGCGAATCATGTCGATGACCGGCCGAGCTTTCCGAGGAGCCACCCGAACAAATCTGAGAATCGCACGTGCTTCAGTCATATCCTTATCCTTTACCCATTCGCCGAGCGAGCTGCCGACCAGACCGACAGACTACTTGAGCGCAACAGCCTTTTCTGTCTTAGCCTGACCGTGTCCCTTAAAAAACCGAGTCGGAGCGAACTCACCGAGTTTATGACCAACCATATTTTCAGTCACAAAGACCGGGATAAACTTCTTCCCGTTGTGCACCGCAAGCGTGTGCCCGATCATATCGGGAATCACCGTCGAACGGCGCGACCAGGTCTTGATAATCTTCCGATCCTTCGTCTCATTCATATGCTCGACTTTCTTCAGCAAATGATCATCGACGAAAGCGCCCTTACTAATTGATCTAGCCATTGCGTACCCCTGACTTACGTCGCGCGATAATGAACTTATCCGTTTTCTTATTCTGTCTCGTCTTGTAGCCCTTGGTCGGCTGCCCCCATGGGGACACGGGATGAGGATTACCCTGACCAGACTTACCCTCTCCTCCACCATGAGGATGATCTACCGGGTTCATGACCACACCACGGACGTGGGGACGTTTCCCCTTCCATCGAGTCCGGCCAGCCTTCCCGACGCTCACGTTTTCGTGATCGACATTGCCGACCTGACCGACCGTCGCCATACAGGCCGATAAGACCTTCCGCATTTCTCCGGACTTCAGACGAATCTGAACATAGTCGCCATCGCGCCCCATGACCTGCGCAGATCCACCGGCACTTCGAATCAGCTGGCCACCCTTACCGACCTTTAATTCGATATTATGAATGGTCGTTCCCAATGGCATACTTGAGAGCGGAAGCGCGTTCCCAGGCCGAACTTCTGAGTTGACCCCGGACTGCACCGTCAAACCCACCGTCAAACCAACGGGAGCCAGAATATACCGTTTCTCACCATCGACATAATTCAACAAAGCAATGCGGGCAGAGCGATTCGGATCGTATTCAATCGAGACAACCTTCGCAGGAATCCCGACCTTATCACGCTTAAAATCGATCTTTCGATACAACCGCTTGTGACCGCCCCCACGAAAGCGGACGGTCATATGGCCATCCGTATTGCGCCCACCACTTCGATGATGGAAAGCCGTCAGAGACTTTTCGGGCTTCTTCTTTGTCAAGTCTTCAGTCGTGACGGCGGTCATTCCGCGACGGCCTGCAGACGTTGGCTTATATGTTTTCAATCCCATACGAAGTCCTACCTTCCCTCAACCCTATGCACTCTCGTACATTTCAAGCTTTTCGCCCTTTTTCAACGTGACGAATGCTTTCTTCCAATCAGATCGCTTACCAGAGAAGCGGCCAAGACGCTTGACCTTCCCCAAGACATTCATCACATTAACTCGCTCAACTTTTACCTTCAGCAAAGTCTCGACGGCCTGCTTAATCTGCACCCGATTTGCATCCGGATGAACAATAAACCCGACGGTATTCGTCGTCTCACGAATGGACGTTAACTTTTCCGTCAACAATGGCTGCACCAGCACCGCATGCATATCGAGCTTCATGACCACACCTCTGTCACACGGGCAAGCTCTCGCTCATGAATCACCACCACGCCAGCCCGAACGACATCATAGACATTCAGCTGATCAGCACTGACCACTTTAACGGAGGACAGATTACGAGCCGCCTGGAGCATTGCGGCTTGCGTATCCGCTGCCACCAGCAAGGCAGTTTCCCCCAATCCAAATTGATCTAATGCCTTTGCCAGCAACTTCGTCTTCGGCTGTTCAAGAGCGAAATCAGAAACAACAATGACTTTTCCATCAATCAGTTTAGCCGACAATGCGCTTTGCAACGCCGCACGATATTTCTTTTTCGGCATCGTGTAGGCGTAGCTGCGCGGCTTCGGACCGAACACGCTCCCGCCGTGCCTCCATACAGGGGAACGCACCGACCCGGCGCGGGCCCGCCCAGTATGCTTCTGCTTCCAAGGCTTCTTCCCTGATCCACTGACTTCACCGCGACGCAACGTCGACGCCGTTCCCTGGCGCTCACAGGCCCGCTGCATGACGACAGCTTCGTGAACCAAGGATGCACGAGGCTCACACCCGAATACCGCCTGCGGCAAGTCAACCGTTCCGACTTTCTTACTGTGCAAATCTACGACATCGACCGTGGGCATGTCCTAACCCTTCTTCGACTTTCTGACGACAATAAGACCATTCGTCGCACCCGGAATAGCACCGCGAACGAAAAGCAAATTTTCCTCAGGCCTTGAATCCACAACTTTCAGCCTTTGAACCGTGACACGTTCAGCACCCATATGACCAGGCAACGTCTTACCCTTCCAGACGCGGGATGGATACGAACTCGCGCCCATGGAACCGGGATGACGATGAAACATTGAACCATGAGATTCAGGACCGCCTGCATAATTATGGCGCTTCACAACTCCCTGAAACCCCTTACCCTTCGAGACGCCCACGACATCAACCCAGTCACCCTTCTTAAACATGCCGACCGTGACGGAGTCGCCGACCGTAACATCTCCAACTTTCTCAAACTCACGAAGCACTCGGCTTGCCGGTGCTTGCTGCTTTTTCAAGTGCCCCAACTCTGCCTTGGAAAGCTTTCGCTCTTTGACTTCCCCATAGGAAAGCTGAACCGCTTCATAGCCATCGCGCTCTTTGGTCTTGATCGTGACGACGCGGCATGGGCCAGCCTCAATCACCGTGACAGGAGTCAGACGGGTCTCGTCAAACACCTGCGTCATCCCTAATTTTTTCCCTAGCAACCCGTTTGTCATCTCGTTCAACCCTTCAATCAAACCCGATGTCACAACTTGATTTCGACGTCCACTCCAGCCGCAAGATTCAGCTTCATGAGCGAATCCATCGTCTCCGGAGTAGGCTGCATGATATCGAGAAGCCGCTTATGCGTCCGCATTTCAAACTGCTCGCGGGACTTCTTGTCAACGTGCGTCGATCTCTGCACGGTAAATTTCTCGATCTTGGTTGGCAAAGGAATAGGGCCGACAACTTTCGCCCCACTACGCCTGACCGTCTCGACAATTTCCGCCACCGATTGATCGAGCACACGGTAGTCAAATCCGCGTAACCGGATCCTGATTCTTTGATCAACCTTCACGCTCAACTCCCCATTCTATCGGCTAAAAAAACTGCTCTACGCCAGAATCTCGGTGACCACGCCGGAGCCGACCGTCTTGCCGCCCTCGCGGA
>JACOEJ010000109.1 GCA_024998645.1 Nitrospira sp. | reverse complement strand
TCGGCTCGATCAGCAAAGAAGCCCACGAGACGCTGGCGGTCGCCATGAACCGGCTCGGCGCCAAGAGCAATACAGGCGAAGGCGGTGAAGATCCCGAGCGATTCAAGCCGATGGCCAATGGCGATTCGAGGAACAGCTACATCAAGCAGGTGGCATCGGCGCGGTTCGGCGTGACCAGTCACTATCTGGTCAATGCGAAAGAATTGCAGATCAAGATGGCGCAGGGCGCGAAGCCGGGCGAAGGCGGGCAGTTGCCGGGTCACAAGGTGGATGAGAACATCGCCAAGTTCCGCTACGCCACGCCGGGCGTGCAGCTGATTTCGCCGCCGCCGCACCACGACATTTATTCCATCGAAGATCTGGCGCAGCTGATATTCGACCTCAAAAATGCCAATCCTGAAGCGGCCGTTTCGGTGAAGCTGGTCTCGGAAGTCGGCGTCGGCACAGTCGCAGCGGGTGTGGCCAAGGCGCATGCCGACAAGGTGCTGATCAGCGGCGATTCCGGTGGAACCGGCGCGTCACCGCTGTCCTCGATCAAGTATGCCGGCGGCCCCTGGGAACTCGGACTGGCGGAAACGCATCAGACTCTGGTGCTGAACGACCTGCGCGGACGGATTCGCGTGGAGACCGACGGGCAGATGAAGACCGGCCGGGATGTGGCCATTGCGACACTGCTGGGAGCGGAAGAGTATGGCTTCGCCACGGCGCCGTTGATCATCGAAGGCTGCATCATGATGCGGAAGTGCCATCTCAACACCTGCCCGGTCGGCATCGCGACGCAGGACCCGGAACTCCGCAAGAAGTTCAACGGGCAGCCGGAACATATCGTCAATTTCTTCTTCTTCATCGCCGAAGAACTCCGGCAGATCATGGCGAAACTGGGATTCCGGACGATCAATGAGATGGTCGGCCGCGTCGACAAGCTCAAAGTGCAAAAGGCCATTGACCATTGGAAGGCCAAGGGGCTCGACCTGACTCCGTTGCTGAAGGCGCCGGACGTGGCCGCGGATGTCCCGCGCCATTGCGTGCAGAAGCAGGATCACGGGCTGGCCGATGTGTTGGACAATAAGTTGATCGAGCTCTGCAAACCGGCGTTGGACAAGGGCGAGAAGGTCACGCTCGATCTGCCGATCCGCAACGTGAACCGGACCGTCGGCACGATGTTGTCGAGCCGCATTGCGAAAAAGTACGGGCTGGAGGGACTGCCGCCCGATACCATCTCCATCAGGTTCAGCGGATCAGCCGGACAATCCTTCGGTGCCTTCCTCTCGCGCGGCATCACGCTGACGCTGGAGGGTGAGTCGAACGATTATATCGGCAAGGGATTGTCGGGCGGCAAGATCATCGTCTTCCCGCCGAAGAATGCGATCTATACGCCGGAGGAAACGATTCTTGTCGGGAACACCTCGCTCTACGGCGCGACCCAGGGTGAAGCCTATTTCTACGGCATGGCGGGCGAACGATTTGCCGTGCGGAACAGCGGTGTGCGGGCCGTCGTGGAAGGCACCGGCGATCACGGGTGCGAATATATGACCGGCGGCGTCGTCGTCGTGCTCGGACGGACCGGACGGAATTTTGCAGCCGGCATGTCGGGCGGCGTGGCGTTTGTATTGGATGAACTGGGTAAGTTCCCGGCGCGCTGCAATACCGGCATGGTTGAGCTGGAGAAAGTCGCCACGGCCGAGGACAAGAAATTGTTGCACGAGATGATTACGGCGCATTTCATGTGTACCGGCAGCCGGAACGCGAAGCGCATCCTGGATTCCTGGGACGCGATCCTGCCGAAGTTCGCGAAGGTCATGCCGGTGGATTACAAGCGCGTGTTGGAAGAGCGGAAGAAAAAAGCGGCGGCGAGCAAATAAAAGGACTACGGGAATGGGCGATCCAAAAGGTTTCATGAAATATGCCCGCGAGGGCCCCAAGCGGAAACCGATCGAGTTGCGTGTGCTCGATTGGAAGGAAATGTACGAGCCCATTGCCGAGGATAAGCTCAAGGTGCAGGGTGCCCGTTGCATGGATTGCGGTGTGCCGTTCTGCCAGGGGAGCACGGGCTGTCCCGTCGTGAACCTGATTCCCGAGTGGAACGACCTCGTCTACCGCGGCCGCTGGAAAGATGCGCTCAAGGCGCTACACACCACGAACAACTTCCCGGAATTCACAGGTCGTCTCTGTCCGGCTCCCTGCGAAGGCGCCTGCGTCCTCGGGATCAACGAAGATCCGGTCTCCATCCGTATCCTCGAATGGAACATCATCGACCGGGGCTTCAACGAAGGTTATGTCGAGCCGGTATTGCCGGTCGTGAAGACGGGTAAGACCGTGGCCATCGTCGGGTCAGGCCCCTCCGGGTTAGCCGCCGCACAGCAACTCGCACGCGCCGGCCATAGCGTGACCCTGTTTGAGAAAGCTGATCGCATCGGTGGATTGCTGCGCTACGGCATCCCCGATTTCAAAATGGAAAAGTGGGTCATTGACCGGCGGCTGGAGCAGATGAAGGCCGAAGGCGTCGAATTCAAGACCGGCGTGACCATCGGGAAAGATATCACCGGCGAACAACTGCGCAAGCAGTTCGATGCCGTGGGCCTGACCATGGGCGCTGAGCAGGCCCGCGAGCTGCCGATTCCCGGCCGCGAGCTGAAGGGCGTGCACCTCGCCATGGAATATCTCACTCAGCAGAACAAGCGGACGGCAGGCATCGCAGTCACGGATGAGCCCATCACTGCCAAGGGCAAGCGGGTCATCGTCATCGGCGGCGGTGATACAGGGTCGGATTGCCTCGGCACCGCGCATCGTCAAGGGTGTCTCGAAGCCCATCAGTTTGAATTGTTGCCGGAGCCTCCTCCCTCCCGTTCGAGTTCGACGCCCTGGCCGCTGTGGCCGATGCAGCTGCGGACGTCGCATGCGCATGAAGAAGGCTGTGACCGGCAGTGGAGCATCTCTACGACCAAGCTCACCGGTCACAATGGCCAGGTCACCAAGCTGCACGGGAATCGCGTGCAGTTCGAAGGCGGGAAGTTCACGCCGGTTCCGAACAGCGATTTCGAAATGGATGCGGATCTGGTGTTGCTCGCCATGGGCTTTACCGGTCCGGTGAAGAACGGCCTGCTCGACAGCCTCGGCGTGAAGTACGATCAGCGCGGCGCGGTGTCGGTGGACGAAGGCTTCATGACCAACCTCGATGGCGTCTTTGCCGGCGGCGACACCAAGCGCGGCGCCTCCCTCATCGTCTGGGCGATCGCCGAAGGCCGCAAGATGGCCGCGGGGATCAATCAGTACCTGCAAGCAGGGAAGTCAGCGAAGAAGGCTGTCTCGTAAGTTGGCCTGACGGTCAGCCGATCTTTTCTCGCTGGAGAAGGGAGTGGCCGATGGACCGACGAGCGAAGTCCCTGGTACTCTGCGTCATCGGCTGCCTCTTATCGGCTTGTGTCGGCACTCTCCCTGAACCTCGAATTCCGGCCTACGTCCCGTCCTCCGCAATTCAATCGGGTCTTCTCTCTACCCGCTCCACCCCGCTCGATGTGGCCTTGGTCATCATGAACGATACGGCGGGAAAAGATTCGGCACCGCCGTTGTCCGACGAGGAACTCCGGCCTGTACCGGAACTGTTCCACGTCCGCCTGGAGCGCGAACTCCCTGTCAAAGTCGTGAAGGAGTCTCTGGTCCGCGCCATGTCCGACCGCGCTGGAGCCATTTCCTGGAAACAGATCGCCGAGGAACAGGGCGTCGAAATGCTGCTGATCGCCGTTCTGTCGCATGTCGAGAAGCGAAGCCAGGATAGTCTGCTGTTGGATGGGTCGCACGAAGGCGGCGGGGCGATGGGCACGGTGCTCGGTTCAGTAACGAGCGATTACGCGTTGGTGGAATTAGCCCTGCTGGATACGAAGGCTGACCGGGTGCTCGCGCGTGCCGAAGGGCGAGGATGGGCCACGCTCGAAGAGATCGACAGCAGGCTCGCCTCCAACGTCTATCCGGCGATCCGGAAGGCGGGGGGAATGCAGCGGTACTTCCCGCCGCGCGAGGACCCGGCTAAACGCGCCACGCTACGCTGGGTGGCCGGAGAAGACGCCCTCAACCAAGCGGTCGCGCACTTGAAAGAGAACTGGGGGCGGTAAAAACAATGAGGGGATCGGTAACGACACCAAGCGCGGCGCCTCCCTCATCGTCTGGGCGATCGCCGAAGGCCGCAAAATGGTCTCGGGGATCAATCAGTACCTGCAGGCAGGGAAGTCGGCGAAGGCAGGCCACTGAGAACGGTCTCTTCTCACCCGCCCACCCCGGCGCGCCGAGACGCGCCTTTCACCGCGTTTCATTCTAACTTCGCTCAACCCCTCAACGTACCTAGAATCGTACGTCTCGGACTCTCGCTCGCTGAGGCCTTGTTGGGAGACCGTTTTGAGCGACCTGGAGAAAGTTCACATTATTGACAATGTTCTACTTGAAAAGTAGCCTAGCTCGGTTTCTCTGTCGTTATTTTAGATGGACATGGATCATCAATGAACCGATGGGGTATCCCTGATTGGCTTGAACGCGAGGTGCGGGCGCGAGATAGGGAGTGTATCTACTGCCGGGTGCCTATGTTCGAGATGCCCGCGGCCGACGGATCGCGAAAATCCATTGCGACGTGGGAACACATCATTAATGACGAGAGAATTGTTACCCGAGAGAACATTGCGCGATGTTGTGGATCGTGCAATTCAAGTAAGGGAACAAAAGAGCTTTCTGTCTGGATTGAGTCGATCTATTGCAAGCAGCGTGGGATTGGCAAGGACACCGTTGCAGATGTCGTTAAACAGGCACTGAAGGATGGCGATTAAGGTTGGTGAGAAAATGAAGAAAGAGTGTCTGATCGATTAGATTTCAGCTCATGTGGGCGTATTTGTATTGAAGGTCACTAATATATTGAGGTGTTTACTATGACAATGCAGCAGTATCCCCGCAGTCCCAAAGCCCTGCTTGGTGGCATTGCTCACCTGGGGCGGTTTATCGACAAGATTAAGCTCCGCAATGCCGGGCAGATTCAGGACTACAACTACATCACGGTCGGGTTCGATAAGTATCTGGTCGATTTTCTGGGGATCGATCCGAAGGCGTTTGAACAAAAAGTACTAGCTGGCGGGACGGATGAGCAGTTGCTGGCCTGGGTGGTGGCGAACGGGAAGCCGCATTCGCACGAGGAAATTGCTCAGTGGTCGCAGGGATTGCTCTCTTCCGGACCGAAAGATGACGCGACGCGCGCGCGGTTTCAGGGTCGTTTGGATGACATCGCGAAGAAGCGCGGCGTAGCGGTTACCTCGCTCCCTCCTGCCTCAACCTGGGCAGACGCTATTGAGTTAGATGAAGGAAGAATGTAGCGATTTTCTGCTTATCTTATCTCGACCCACTCAGTCGTCTGCGAACGAAAGGCAAGGGTGCGGGTGGAGGTGCGGATCATGACGGCGTCGCCGGTCTCATCGACGGATTGCACTCGTTCATCGGTCGACCAGGGGATTGAAAAGAACCCTCCGGTGTAAGACGAGAAGGCCAGTGCTCGGTCGGTTGTGATTGCCACTGCGATATGACCTCGACCACGTACCTGTTTTACGAGTTCACTCGTGCCTAATGCCTCGCTGGTCCAATGCCCGCGGCCCTCTTGAAAGCCGTACACCTGCCGGTCGCTCTGGACCAGAATCAGAGCTGAAAGAATCTGGTGGCGCTCGATCCGCTCGTCGATGGCCAGCGGTATCTCCGTCCATCGCCGCAGGCCTGAGGAAAATCCCAACAGCCTGCTCGTCGTTTGAGCAAAGCCGGTAAACCCGCGTGCTCCGGTTGTGACCACGGTTTCGTTCACCCCGAGCGATTCTTCCCCGCCGCCTCCGCTGGCCGAGAGCGCGACAATCTTGTCTTTCATCACTGTGACCATCACATCGCTATGCCGGCTTTGGCTAAAGGCCAGGCTGTGGCAACAGAGCGCCATCAGTAGCATGAGGAGGATGGTTGCGCGTGGTCGTATCATTGAAGTGCAGTTGATAGGTCGTAAGGAGGTTTCATTATTCTACCATGATCAGGGATACACGCTGGCGGTGATGCGGTAGGCAGTCAGACTGATTCGTAGCCGACCGAAAGTGTGCGGTAATCAGGTTGGAGTGTAGCCGTTTTGCTTCGCACTGATAGCTGGTGAGAAGAGCTGTATAGCCGTGAAATTCCAAAACATTGATAAAAAGGCCTGGAGAAAACGATATTGTTGTTGGCATCAAGGTTGCTGTGTGATGAGGTGAACGTTCCGCGAGGGATAGGCCTTCGCGCTAGCTTCACTGTTCTTCATTGGAGGATCGAATGACCAAGACTCTTTCGGCCATGACTGCAGCAGCCGTGTTGTTTGCCTTTACTCATGCGTTTGCCCAAGCGCCGGCGCCCGCTCCGGAGGCCACTGCGCCGGCCCCTGTCGCTGTCCCGGCTCCGGCCCCAGCTCCAGCGCCGACGATGGAAACGCCCAAGGCTGATGGAGACAAGGACAAGCAGGAGGGGAAGAAAGGCGACCATCA
>JACOEJ010000006.1:61228-63422 GCA_024998645.1 Nitrospira sp. | reverse complement strand
ACGTTCGTCGAAGTCGTGATTGCTCCCGGGTTTGCCGAGGATGCGCTGGCCGAACTCAAGCGTAAGAAGGATTTACGATTACTTGATGTTGGTCCGCTCACGAAGGTGAAGCAGGTGGGACTCGACCTCAAAAAACTCGTCGGCGGGTTGATTGTGCAAGACCGCGATTTGGGTGTGTTAGCGGACCTTCGTACGCTGCAAGTCCCGACGGCACGAAAGCCCACGGACGAAGAATATGCGGCCTGCGCCTTCGCGTGGAAGGTCTGCAAGCACGTGAAGTCAAACGCTATCATTTACGCGACGCCAGGACAGACGGTCGGGATCGGCGCCGGGCAAATGAGCCGCGTCGACAGTGTGAAGCTGGCAGTGATGAAAGCGCAGATGCCGGTAAAGGGCTGCGTGATGGCGTCAGATGCCTTCTTCCCGTTCCGCGACGGATTGGATGCGGCGGCGCAAGCCGGGATTACGGCCGTGATTCAACCGGGCGGCTCGATTCGCGATGCTGAGATCATTAAGGCGGCGGATGAGCAGGGGGTGGCGATGATTATGACGGGGATGCGCCACTTCCGCCATTAGTCGGATGCTGAAACAGGCCCCCAACTTCGTTCTCAGCTCGGAAAAATCCTCAACGTAGCCCGCCGGGACGGAGCTACTTTTGTAGCTCGGGGAGGGTGGGTGAGAAAGGTACGCCTCCGGTTTTGACTCACTTGCGGCCTTGCAGGATGATCATTTTGAGAAGCCTCATTAAATTAATGCACGTAAGAAAATCATGAAAATTCTTGTCGTCGGGAGCGGTGGGCGTGAGCACACGATGGTGTGGAAGCTCTCGCAGAGTTCGCGGAAGCCGCAAATCTTTTGTGCGCCGGGGAATGCCGGGATTGAGTCGCTGGCGGCTTGTCTGCCGATCAAGGCGGACGATATTACGGCTCTCAAGGAATTCGTCATCAAAGAACAGGTTGATCTGACGGTGGTTGGGCCCGAAGTGCCGCTGGCGAACGGCATTGTCGATGAGTTTCGCAAGGCCAAGTTGAAAATCTTTGGTCCGACAAAGAATGCCGCCCGGCTGGAATCCAGCAAGATCTTTTCGAAGGATGTGATGGCCCTAGCCAAGATTCCGACGGCGCGGGCGAAGAGCTTTGAAAAGATGGAAGAGGCGCTCGCCTATGTTGAGGCGCATGAACTCCCGGTCGTCATTAAGGCCGATGGGCTGGCCCAGGGCAAGGGTGTGATCATTGCGACCACTCGCGAGCAGGCGAGGCAGGCGATCGTCGATTCGATGGAACATGCCGTCTTCGGTCAGGCCGGCCAGCGGGTACTCATTGAGCAGTTCCTCGACGGCGAAGAACTCACCATCATGGCGTTTACGGATGGTAAGGCGGTGGTGCCCATGTTACCGGCACAGGATCACAAGCGTGTGGGCGATGGCGACACGGGGCTCAACACCGGGGGAATGGGCGCCTATTGTCCGGCTCCGTTGGGTACCCCGGCCTTGCGTGTGCAGGTTACTCGCGAAGTGTTGCAGCCGATTGTATCGGCGATGTCCCGGATGGGCTCTCCGTTTCAAGGGGTGCTGTACGCGGGGATTATGGTCGTGAAGGGCGTGCCCTATGTGCTCGAGTTCAATGCGCGCATGGGCGACCCGGAAACGCAGGTGGTATTGCCACTGCTCAAGTCTGACCTCATCGATGTGATCGAAGCCGTCGTTGAGCATCGGCTGGATCAGTTTACGGTGGAATGGCATGACGACTGTGCTGTGTGTGTGGTGATGACGTCGGATGGCTATCCCGGTAGTTATGAAACGGGAAAGGCCATTCACGGACTTGCCGACGGGGAGAGCTCAGCCACGGTGTTTCATGCCGGGACCGTTCGAAAGGGTTCAGATGTTGTGACGGCTGGTGGCCGGGTATTAGGCGTCACCGGGCGCGGGCCCACGATTGCGGAGGCGCAACAGGCCGCCTACCGGCAGGTTCAGCGGATTTCTTTTGACGGACAGCATTACCGAACGGATATCGCCCATCGCGCTCTTCGGCGCAGCAACTAGCAGTTCCACGCATCCGCACCTTTCCATGGCTGTCATCGAGTCGTATTCTCCAACGGATTCGGATGTGCCGTTCACCCGGATTGCCCGCCTGGTGCAAGCCGGCGGGGTGCTCGCGGTTCCCACAGAAACCTATTATGGTCTCGGGGTGAATCC
>JACOEJ010000006.1:33495-61128 GCA_024998645.1 Nitrospira sp. | reverse complement strand
CCGGCGGGGTGCTCGCGGTTCCCACAGAAACCTATTATGGTCTCGGGGTGAATCCGTTCGATGGTGCGGCAGTGACGCGCCTGCTCTCCATCAAAGGGCGACCGGATGGTAAGCCCATTTTGATTCTTATTGGCGATCAGGCTCAGCTGCAGGATCTTGTCACCGATGTGTCTTCTGCAGCGCAGGTGCTGATGGAGGCCTTTTGGCCGGGACCTCTAACGCTGGTGTTTTCCGCCGGTGCAAGACTTCCCAAATCCGTCACTGCGGGGACGGGCACGGTCGGGGTTCGTCACACATCTCACGCCGCTCTCGCGGAGCTTCTTCGCCATACCGGTCCCTTAACGGGCACGAGTGCCAACCGCTCAGGGGAGCCGCCGGTTCAGACCGCGGCCGAGGTGGAACGGACGATCGGCGCTCTGGTTGATGTCATCGTTGATGGTGGCCCCACGCAAGGCGGATTGCCGTCGACGGTGTTGAGTGTGTGTGACGATGTGCGGATGATTCGTGAAGGGCCGATCGATCGAGCGATGATTCAACAGGCTCTTGTGGCGCGAGGATTTCACCTCAAGCCGTGAGAAGTATGCTATACATCCGCGCAAGGATGTCAGAAAGGAGGATCGTATGGTGAATGTGCTGCGTCAGCGAATGCTTGTCGGTGTAGTGGCGGTGATGGGGGTGGCGGTGTCGGGTTGTGACTACTGGCCGCCTGCGCTTCAGGCACAGGTGGAACAGCTTCGTTCCGAAGTGCAAACGGTGAACATGGAGAAGGCCCAGCTGCAGAACCAGATCAATGATCTGTCTAAAGCGAAGCAAGATCTGCAGACCCAGGTCGATGACCTGGGGCGGATGAATCGTGAAAAGACCGGAATGATCTCGAGCCTACAGAATCAAGTGGAAGCCTTGCGCGTCAAGGCGGTCAAGGCAATGGCCCCGAAGGCCCCCGCGAAGGCGGTTGCCAAGCCAACGGCGAAACCTGCCGCCAAGTCTCCTGTGAAGAAGAAGGTTCCGGCCAAGCGAACCTAGTTCGGAAACGTCAGCCTACTTCTGGCCTGAGGTGGTGCTGGATGCAGGTGCGCTGCTGGCAGATGGGGTAGACGAGCCGGTCGTTCCTCCGGAAGCCGGTGGCGCAGATGACGCGGCGGGAGTCGATGACGAAGCCGCTGCCGGAGTCGCTGAAGACTCAGCCGGCGCCGTTGTCGTGGCCGTAGGCGTCGGTTTGGTGGTTTCCCCGGTCGGTGGTTTCATCTTGTCTGAATAGTCCGTAATGTACCAGCCGGATCCCTTGAACATGATCGCGGGTGCCGAAATGATCCGGCTGACAGATTTGCCGCATTTTGCGCATGTGGCAACCGCTTCGTCTTTCATGCTCTGTTTCAGCTCAAACGTATATGAACAATCGTGGCAGAGATATTCGTAAATAGGCACGTGTTACCCTCCGGAATGCGTAGTCGATGCTTTACTCAATAACCCTTGTTGCGCGTGAGTCAAGTGGCGGTCATGCCGTCAGTTTTCCAAACGCGGCAGCAATACGATCCAATCCCTTCGTAATCGTGTCCATGCTGGTCGCATAAGACAATCGAATGTGCTGCTGACTGCCGAATGGCTCACCGGGCACCACGGCCACATGGGCTTCTTTTAAGAGATAGTTCGCCAATGCTTGCGGTGAAGCCACCGGTCCGTTCGGTCCGGTTCGCCCCAGCACGCCGCTGATGTTGGGAAACGCATAGAAGGCTCCTCCTGGCATCCGGCAGGACACGCCAGGAATTGCATTAAGACGCTCCACCATCACTTTTCTTCGTCGGTCGAATTCCACCACCATCATTTCTGTAAACGGTCCACCAAGCTTGAGCGCAGCGACGGCGGCTTTCTGCGAGATCGAGCAGGGATTCGACGTGCTTTGGCTCTGGATATTGGCCATGGCGGTCAGGAGCGGCTTTGGTCCGGCTGCATAGCCGATTCGCCATCCCGTCATGGCGTAAGCCTTGGAGACACCATTGATGATGACCGTGCGCTCGGCCACTTCAGGCCCCAGCGTGGCGATGCTGATATGCGTGGCTCCGTCATACAGCACTTTTTCATAAATTTCATCGGAGATGATCAGAAGGTTGTGCTTCACCGCGATAGTCGCAATGGCTTCCAGTGTGCGCTTGTCGTAGGTGGCTCCGGTCGGATTGCAGGGACTATTAACGATGATGGCTTTGGTGCGCGGCGTGACTAACTTCTGCAGTTCGTCAGGATTGATGGCATAGTCCTGGTCTTCCTTGGTTGGAAGCAGAACGGGGGTGGCATCGTTGAGGAGGGCCTGATCGGCGTAGGAGACCCAGTAGGGCGTTGGAATAATGATCTCATCGCCGGCCTCTAAGAGAGCTTCGGCCACGTTATAGAGCGAGTGCTTGGCTCCGCAGGATACTAAGATCTGGGCTTTCTCATAGCGCAAACCCTGCTCAGCCAGGAGTTTGTCTGCAATGGCTTGACGAAGCTCGTCGATACCCGACGAAGGGGTATATTTCGTAAAGCCTGCGCGAATGGCTGCTTCGGCCGCAGCCTTGACGGGTTCGGGTGTATCGAAATCCGGTTCCCCGGATGAGAAATCGACGACATCGATCCCTTGCGCAGCCATGGCTTTGGCGGTGGCGGTCATGGCCAATGTCGGAGACGGAGTAATGCGACTGACGCGTGCGGCGAGTTTCATTGTTTGAGGCTCCGGATTCGTTCTTCAAGACGTCGAGCCACGTCGGGATGCAGGAATTCCGTTAACGGACCTCCGTGCTGGGCCACATCTTTGATGATGGTGGAAGAGAGATAGGAGTATTCTTCGCTGGGCATAAGAAACACGGTCTCCACGTTCTTGGCCAGTTTCCGGTTGATGAGGGCCATCTGAAATTCGTGCTCAAAGTCTGAAATAGCTCGTAGCCCTCGAATAATGGCATGGGCACCCGATCTCGCGACATAGTCGACCAGGAGACCTTCGAAGACGGTCACGTCGACCTGGGTCAGATCTTTCATGACCAGCTTCACCATCTCCAGCCGCTCAGTCAGATTAAAGAGCGGATGCTTGGCCGGATTCGGTGCGACGGCCACGACCACCTTGTCGAAGACGCGCAGGCTGCGTGTAATGATATCGGTATGACCGTGCGTAATCGGGTCAAAGGTACCGGGATATATACCGATTTTCATACTGTGGCCTCTGCGGGAAACGAATAGATCGACAGTGCCGTGTCCCCGTATTGATAGTGCTTCCTAAACGTTGCCAAACCGAGCCGGTCGGGAAGGGTGGATTTCGAAGCGTGTTCGACGACAAGCCAGGCATCGGGTGGCGTGAGTGTAGCATGGACGGTTTGGAAGATGTCTTCCAGTTTGTAAGCGAGGTCATAAGGAGGATCGGCAAATACAATATCATAGGGGCCGGTCCACAGCTCCGGCCTGGTCAGAAATTGTTTGACCGTTCTTGCTTGAACCGTGACGAGGGTATTCATCCCACATTCCGCGACATTGTGCCGCAAGAGTTTCAATGACTCAGCTTGCGACTCAACGGCGGTCACGTGCGCTGCTCCACGGCTGAGTGCCTCAATGCCAATCGCTCCGGTTCCCGCAAAGAGATCCAACACGCGACTGTCCGGAAGCCGGTTCCCCAGGATAGAAAACAATGCTTCCCTGACTCGGTCAGAGGTGGGACGAAGTGCGGTACCGTGCGGTCCCTGAAGGCGTCGACCCCGGTGGGATCCAGCTATAACTCGCATGTCAATAAATACGGGACATCGTTAAGAGAAAACGACTGTAACACAGCGTTTTTGCAGGGGTCAAGGGACGGCAGGGGGTGAAGTGACGGATGGAAACTCAGGGGAGGGTGACGACGTGAGTTTGTCTAGAAGGAGTCAGAGAGCTGTATGGCTTTGACGGTAAGTTAGGAACCCGCTATACTTTCCGCCGCATCCACTTCTGAGCGGATGCGGGAGCTATCCGATCGGGATGATTCAAGAGCCTGAGTCGGATCGGACGAAAGCGAATCAACGTTTGACCGTTTAGCTTGCTGACACCGGTTGGGTATCCCGGGCAGCCAGACTCTTTCTTCGATTGTTGGAAATTGTTCGGTCAATGATCGCGCCGCAGTTGATGCATTTCCAGGCGTAGAAAATGAGGAAGAAGTCTGAAAACCGCTCCAACATCATCAACCCTTTACATTTCGGACATTCCATCGAATCCTCCCGGGTGTCTGCGTGAACAGCTGTATGCCGAACAAAGCAAAAGCTGCACCAAATTGTCGTGTGTCAATATTTCAATGGTTTATCGGTTACGTAGTTGTCTCCATGGGGTAAAACCTACCCCTGCGGTTCGTGCAAAATGGTGCGTGGCGTCAGATTTTTGTTCAAAGAGGGTGAATCATGACGACAGACACTCACAAAGGGATCGGACAATGGCCTGCGACTGAGCGTCCGAGAGAACGTCTTCTGGCCAAAGGGCCTGAGATCCTCTCGGATGCTCAATTGTTGGCGATTTTGCTGAGGACTGGACGTCGGGATTCATCGGCGGTGCAGGTCGCGATGGAGTTGCTCCATCGCGTCGGCGGGTTGGCGTCGTTGGCCCGGAGTGGAATTGAAGAACTCTGTACGATTCCGGGGATAGGCCCGGCAAAAGTTGCCCAGCTGAAGGCGGCGCTTGAATTGGGAAAGCGAGCCATGGCGATTCCCATCTCGACGGGGACAAAGATTTCATCCAGCTCGGATGTATTTCGGCATTTCCACTCCCTGGTACGCGATCTCAAGCACGAAATCTTTAAGGTCATCTTGCTCGATGCGAAAAATACGGTCATGAAAGAAGTTACGGTGTCGGAAGGGAGTCTCACCTTGAGCATCGTCCATCCTCGCGAAGTGTTTGCCCTTGCGGTCCGTGAGTCCGCCGCGGGTGTGATCTTCCTGCACAATCATCCCAGCGGTGATCCGACCCCGAGTACTGAAGATCGACGATTGACGGATCGACTGGTGACGGCCGGCGAAGTGCTGGGGATTCGTGTGTTGGACCACATGGTCATCGGAGACGGTCGATACGTAAGCTTTGCCGATGAAGGATGGATTAAGGTATAAGAGTGTACTCGATCAATCAGGACGAGCCGACAAATAAGCAGGGACGACAATGAGGAGGCAGATGGTCTAACAATATGTGTGTCTAGCTAGAAGGAGGGTCTGCCATGGGCGAGATTCGCGTAGAGTCCGTCAGGAATATCGCGTTGGTGTCCAACGTCGGCGCAGGCAAGACATCCCTCACCGAGGCTCTGCTATACGCAAGCGGCGCCATCCCAACTCTCGGTTCCGTACTCCAGGGCACGACCGTTTCCGATTTCGAACCGGAAGAACTTCACCATCACTGTTCCGCCAGCACCAGCCTTCTCCAGTTCACATGGAACCAGACGGCGATCACGCTCGTCGATTCTCCCGGCGCGTTGAGCCTATTGGGTGAATCGCTGTCAGCCTTGCGGGCTGTTGATGCCGTCCTCATCGTGCTCAATCCCGATGCCGGAGTCCGGACGGAACTGGTCCGCCTCTGGCACAGAGTGAGGGAGCTGGATCTGCCCTGTCTCGTGTTCGTCAACGGGTTGGATAAGGAAGGCGCCTCGTTTGACGCCGCCTTGGATCTTTGCAGGACGCAGCTGGAGTGTGCGCCGATTCCTATGGTACTACCTGTTCATTCCGGTTCCGGTTTCGACTCCGTGATCGATCTGCTGGATGAAACATTGATCCGCTCAGGGTGCTCCTCTCCAAAGGTTGAACGAGCCGTAGTTCCCCCTGAGATGGAACAGGCGGTCAAGTATGCGCGGAAACAATTGATCGAAGCTGTCGCTGAGCGTGATGAGGGGCTGTTGAATCGTTATCTGGAACAGGGAGACTTAAGTCGTGAGCAATTGGTTGAAGGGCTACGGAGCGATATCCTGACCAGGCAGTTTCTTCCGGTCTATGCCGGTTCGGCGCTGCGCAACGTCGGCGTATGGTCATTGCTCAATGCCTTTGCCACCCTGCTACCGTCGCCTGCGGAGCGAACGGCCATTCACTCTGTGCCAGGGCGGCATCCGGAAACCGGGCAGCTATGTGAACGGAAGGGGAATCTGCAAGAGCCGTTTTCCGGTCTGATCTTCAAGACGATCATCGACCCCTTCGTCGGGCGGCTGTCCTATTGCCGGGTCTTGTCGGGAACGATCCATGCTGATTCGACGGTCCTCAATGGGACGAGGCATGTCCGTGAGAAGCTCGGCCATTTCTATACGGTATTGGGGAAAAAGCATACGCCCATCGGCTTGGCAAAGGCGGGAGACATTGTGGCGATCGGGAAACTCAAGGATACGCAGACCGGTGACACGCTCTGTCACGAGAGTGCGCCAATCTGTTATCCGGACCTTGGGCTGCCTCGGCCGGTGTTATCGTTTGCCATTGAAGGAAAATCCAAGTCGGAGATCGACAAAGTGAGCCTCGGTTTGCATAAGTTGATTGAGGAAGATCCGACGCTGGAATCTGTCCGCAACCCGGAGACCAAGGATATGGTGCTCAGCGGAATGGGACAGCTCCATATCGATCTGGCGCTGGAAAAACTCCGCCGGAAATTCGGAGCCGAGGTCACGCTTCACACACCCAAAGTACCTTATCGGGAGACCATCAAAACCACCTCGCAGGCGCAGGGGAAGTATAAGAAGCAAACGGGTGGTCACGGCCAGTTTGGCGATTGCTGGTTGGAAATCGTCCCTCTGGCGAGGGGAGAAGGATTTGTGTTTGAGAGTCGTGTGGTCGGGGGAGCGATCCCGCGCAACTTTATTCCGGCGATTGAGAAGGGAGTGGTGGAGGCCATGCACGAGGGCTGGCTGAGCGGGTTCCCCGTTGTGGATGTGCGCGTGACGGTCTATGACGGCTCCTTCCACGCAGTCGATTCCTCCGAGATGTCCTTCAAGATTGCCGGGTCGATGGCCTTCAAAAAGGCGATGGAGGCGGGGCATCCCGTTCTTCTTGAGCCGCTGATGCTGGTCGAGATCGAGGCCCCTACGGACACCGTCGGCGCTGTTATGGGGGACATCAATGCGCGTCGGGGACGTATTGTTTCGGTGCAGGCGAATGATCATGCCGAACAGATCAAAGCCCTCGTGCCTCTAGCGGAATTGCTGAAGTATACGCCGGCGCTGAACGCAATGACCGGCGGGCGGGGCAGCTACGCGATGGAGTTTGCCCGCTACGAGGAAATGCCGCGAGAGCTGGCGGGGAAGATCATTGAGGAACACAAGGGTGAGCGGCATGCCGTCGCTGCACACTGAAGCCGCTTAGTCGGTGGATTTGAGGACGACGTAGAACGCACGATTTTCTCGAAGCACGCGGAGTAGGACTGTGTCGCCGCGCCGGACTTTTGCGATCGCCGAGGTGAATTCGCCGACCGTGGCGACGTCGGCGCGGTTGACTTCCTTGATCAGGTCGCCCTCACGAAGCCCTTCCGCGTGTGCCAGGCTGCCCGGATCGACTTTGGTAATCAGCACGCCGCGCGTTTCGCGAAGTTTGAATTTCTCCGCCAGTCCGGCTGAGAGATCCTGAAGGTCAAGCCCCAGCTTCACCTCGGTTCGGGACTGCGGGAGAGAGGCAACAACCGCCGTGTCCCGCCGCTCACTTAAGGGCACGGTGAGCACTTGTCGCGTGAAATCGCGGACGACTTCAATTTTCGGGGCAGCGCCCGGCGGGAGCGCTCCAATCAACCGGGAAAGCTTGTTCGGAGAGTCCACCAGGCTGCCGTCGATCGTGAGAATGATGTCGCCTGGCTTGATGCCGGCTTCGGCGGCCGGGTCTTTCTCAAAGACTTCATTGACGAGGACCCCTTCACCTTCAGTCACGCCGAATTTTTTCGCCAGCTCCGGCGTGAGCGGTTGGATGCCGACCCCCAGCCATCCGCGGACCACTTTGCCGCGCGAGATAAGTTGTTGAATGACCTGTTTGGTCATATTCGAAGGAATGGCAAATCCGATCCCTTGGGCAAAGTTGATAATCGCGGTATTGATGCCGATGACTTCCCCGCGCAGATTGAAGAGTGGTCCACCGGAGTTTCCGGGGTTAATCGAGGCGTCGGTCTGAATAAAATTTTCGTAGCGGGACAGGTTAATGTTTTCCCGTCCGATCCCGCTCACCACGCCAAGGGTGACGGTACGGTCGAGGCCGAACGGATTCCCCACTGCGAGCACCCACTGGCCGACGCGCACTGCGCTGGAATCACCAAAGCGGGCAAAAGGCAACGCGCGATCAGCGGTGACTTTCAGGAGTGCCAGGTCGGTGTCCGGGTCTTTGCCGACGACCTGAGCGATCAGTTTCGTCTTATCGGACAGACGCACTTCCACCTCAAGGGCATCGCCGATGACGTGGTTGTTCGTGACGATGTATCCCTCGCTGTCCACAATGAGGCCGGACCCGGAGCCCGATGCACTGGGCGTACGGTCTGCGCCCGATTCACGCGGTCGTCCTGCACCGGAAATTGGAAAGAGGTTCACGACGGACGGCTTGGCCTGTTCCGCCAGGTCGGTAATGACGGTTTGAATTTCTTCGAGCATCCGAATTCCTGGTGAATCCGTGATCGCTGCCGTCGCGAGTGGATTTGGCCAAAGGAATAGGAGCGATGAGAAGATCAGAGTGGCTCTGAGATATCGATACCCACACATCATGAATCCATTCTACCGGAAGGCCTAGGCCTCTGCCTATGGGTCTAGGCTGACTGTGTTACGGAGGCTGTGGAGTGACGACGGCGGGTAAACCAGAGGGAGAGATGATCCAGCTCAGTCTGTCCGCCCATCAGGATGACAATGTCGCCTGTACGGAAGGTCAGGTCTTCAGCAGGCGCCAAAAGGAATGGACCGCGCATGACGGTGGCGATGTGAATGGATGATGAACGCGGAACGTCGCCGATGCGTTGTCCGACGGCGGCTGAGCTTTGCGGGATCATAACTCGTTCAATGCCGGCCGAACGTTGGGTGAGGTCCTGCTGCAGGCGTAAGAGGTCTTCGTGGATGGTTTCCAGTTTCAGCTGCCTGATCTGAACATCGAGTTCAACCAGTGACTGTTTGAGTGTCTGAATGCGTGTGGTGGCACGATTGATAGTACTGTCGATTTCGGAGAGATCAGAGTCGAGAGGGCGGTGCTCGGAGGGGCGGCGGGCAATCTGGTCTACGATCTGCTGTCCAAGATCGTGGCTGACTGCATCGATTCGCTCAAGTACGCTTGATGCCTGCCAATGGAGGCGGAGGATCTGGACCTTGCGATTGACGCGCTCCGCAATCGAGACGACCGCTTCATGGAGAGCGGTTCCCGTAACGGAGAGTTCTTTTTGGAGGCGATTGAGGAAATCTAAGCGCATAAGCTTTCTGAATAGTAGTGTCCG
This sequence comes from Nitrospira sp., assembly GCA_024998645.1. Classification (GTDB taxonomy): domain Bacteria; phylum Nitrospirota; class Nitrospiria; order Nitrospirales; family Nitrospiraceae; genus Nitrospira_D. The sequence continues at coordinate 51,744 of JACOEJ010000006.1, read as the reverse complement.
ATAAGAAGTATTATGTAAACTATATTGTCGACTGCGATTTACTGTTCATATCTTTACTCTTCTCTTCTGCTCTTGATCAAGAGAGGCGTGCCTTTCGCCAACCGGCGCTCTTTCACAGATTGACAGTCTTGCATCCAAAGCGTACATGCAACAGCCTGTAGCAACTCAGGTAATGACTCCACGCGAGGCTATCTATGCCGATTCATCCCTTGGCCGGTCAACCGGCTCCGCAGTCCATTCTCGTCGATGTCAATCGGCTGCTCTCTGCCTACACGTCGGATACACCGGATGTCACAGTTCGCGACCAGCGTGTGACATTCGGGACATCCGGCCACCGAGGGTCATCCTTCAAGCGAAGCTTCAACGAGCAGCATATTCTCGCGGTCACGCAGGCTGTCTGTGAATACCGGGCGACACAGCACACAACCGGTCCGCTGTATCTCGGGAAAGATACCCATGCGCTCTCCGAGCCTGCATTCATCACCGCGCTTGAAGTGCTAGCGGCCAATGGTGTCATGGTGATGATCGATCAGGATGGTGGATTTACACCGACCCCGGTTATCTCTCATGCGATCCTGACCTATAATCGTGGCCGCACATCCGGTCTGGCCGACGGCATTGTCATTACCCCGTCGCATAATCCGCCGGAAGACGGCGGCATCAAGTACAACCCGCCACATGGTGGACCGGCCGATACCCAGGTCACTAAATGGATTGAAGACCGTGCCAATGCCCTTCTCTCAGCCAAACTTCAAGGGGTGAAGCGACTTCCCTATGACCGGGCTCGGAACACGGCGACGACCCATTTACATGACTACCGCAACGCCTACGTGAACGATCTGCACAAGGTCATCGATCTAGATGTGATCAAGTCGGCTCACCTCAGGCTCGGCATCGATCCGCTGGGCGGTTCCGGTGTGGCCTATTGGCAGCCGATCGCCGAGCGCTACGGGTTAAATATTGAAAATGTAAACCCCACCGTCGATCCAACGTTTCGGTTCATGCCCTTGGATTGGGACGGAAAAATCAGGATGGATTGTTCCTCGCCCTATGCCATGGCGAATCTGATCGCGCTGAAAGATCGCTTCGACGTCGCCTTCGGCAACGATGCCGACAATGATCGTCATGGCATCGTGACCAAGACAGCCGGCTTGATGAATCCGAACCATTACCTCGCCGTATCGATCGCCTACTTGTTTGCCAATCGTCCCGGCTGGAAATCCGATGCGGGTATTGGCAAGACGTTGGTCAGCAGCAGTCTCATCGATCGAGTCGCCGCCAGGCTCAAACGGAAGTTGATTGAGGTGCCGGTCGGCTTCAAGTGGTTTGTGAGTGGATTGCTGGATGGCTCACTCGGCTTCGGCGGAGAAGAAAGCGCGGGGGCGTCTTTCTTACGGCGAGACGGGACCGTCTGGTCCACCGACAAGGACGGCATCATCATGGACCTACTGGCGGCTGAGATGATGGCCAAGACCGGGAAGGATCCGGCGCAATTGTACCGGGATTTGACGAAGGAGATGGGTGAACCGGTCTATGAGCGAATCGATGCAGCGGCGACGCCCGAACAGAAGGCGATTCTCTCCAAGCTTTCCCCTGCCCAGGTTCAAGCCACGGAATTGGCGGGTGACAAGATCGTCGCCATGATGACGACAGCCCCGGGCAACGGAGCGGCAATCGGCGGATTGAAAGTCGTGACCGATCAAGGCTGGTTCGCCGCCCGTCCGTCCGGGACGGAGGATGTCTACAAGCTTTATGCGGAGAGTTTTCGCGGCAAGGAACATTTGAAGCGGATTCAGGGTGAGGCCCAGGAACTGATCGCCAAGGCCTTTGCCTCAGCTAAATGAGATCCTGAACCATGTTTGAATTGGGCAGTACGGCTGTACTGATGTGGGGCATGCTCTTCGGATCGATCGGCGTTGGTTTCTTTATCTATGGCAGAAAGCAAAAAGCCGTGGTCCCACTCTGCGTGGGAATTGCCCTCTGTGTCTTCCCCTACTTTATTGCCAACGTCTGTGTGCTGGTCTTAGTCGGTGCGGTGCTCATGGCGATTCCGTATTTTGTGCGGGTATGAGTATCGGGATTGTTTGGGCAGCCATTATGAGTCAATGGCTGCCCGGTTCCCAGGGCTCCCGCTCAAGAGGGCGCTCTTACTTATTGTAGAATGACACAATACGATCCACTCCGGTTCGAAGTGTTTTCCGCCACTCCGTTTCAAGCGCAGGGGTCAACTTCTCATCGCACTCCTTTACACTTTTCACGAGAGAGTTGATCCAAAAATCATACAGATTCGGATCGATATTCATCTTCTTCTTGCTGTGACTCTCCCCGATTCGATCGATGCCGGTTGTGCCCACGCCATTGCCGCCTAAATGCATAAACATCATCGAGATCCCCTGCCTGAGGAGCGACTTCTGTTTGGACATTTCGGTCTTGGCAAACATCGGAGCAATCGTGGGATGGCTGGCCAGGAAGTTGCCGTAGAATACATCGAAGAACTTAGGGTTCACACAACAACGGCTGTAGCTTTCTTTGACTTCAGCTAGAGACATATCCACTCCTCGCAAGAGACGTTCTCGGCCTCCGGCAGTGCTCAACTTGATATGGGCCTGGCATGGGGGGAGCACGTCCCAACGCTCAAGCAGGACCGGCCATCCGCTTAAACATCTATCGGAATATTTGTTCTGAACTTAAGTAGTTGACCTGTCTAGGAGCTTAGACACTGGTGCCGGGAAATGTCTCGATGTTTTTATGTGGTGGTCAGGAAAACGACCGAGGTGAAGGAGAAAGAAGAAGATGGTGTGGAGGAACAGCAAAGCTAGGAGGGTGTCGTGTGAACGGTCTGTTGTTCGGCGTGATAAGAGCTTCTCACCAGGGGGCCTGATTCGATGTGGGTGAAACCCATGGCGATCCCCTCCTCTTTTAAGAGCGCGAAGTCGGCGGGATCGTAATAGCGGGCGACCGGCAGGTGGTCTCTCGTCGGTTGGAGATATTGTCCGATCGTCATGATGTCACAATTGACGGCTCGCAGGTCGCGCATGACTTGACGGGCTTCTTCGAGGGTCTCCCCCATTCCCAGGATCAAGCCGGACTTGGTCGTCATCCCCTGCTGTTTGGCGGTACCGAGTAATTCAATCGACCGCTGATACTTGCCTTGCGGTCTGAGCGAAGGAAACAACCGTCGGACGGTTTCAATGTTATGGTTCAGGATCTCCGGCCTCTCATTACAGACTGTTGCGAGTGCGGCGTCGTTCCCTTCGAAATCAGGGATCAAGATTTCAATCGTACAGGTAGGGCTCAGTTGTCTCGTTTGCCGGATCGTTTCCGCGAAGATAGCGGCGCCGCCATCCGGCAACTCGTCACGATTCACCGAGGTGATGACGGCATGCCGGAGGCCGAGCGCCTGAACTGCCTCAGCGACCCGCATCGGTTCTCCGTGATCGATTGCGACCGGTCTTCCCGTTTCGACTGAGCAGTAGTGGCAGCGCCTGGTGCAGATGTCACCCAGGATCAGGAAGGTGGCCGTGCGCGCGTTCCAACATTCCCATCGATTGGGGCAGCGGGCTTCTTCGCAGATGGTGTGGAGCTTGAGGCGGTCCATCGTTTGCTTGATGTCGAGATAGTCCGGACCGGTCTGCGCGTTGACTTTGAACCAGGAGGGCAAGCGTGGACGTTCAGACGGTCGGAGTTTGTCGATGGAAATCAAGCTCATGAGGGAGTATCGCTCTGTGTACGGGGCCGAAACCATCCGGCGATCTTGGACAACAACCCCTTCGGTTTCACAGGTGGCGCCGGGTCTGGATACTCGACCCACATTTCTTGTGAACCGAGATAGATGCCACTGCGAAAACTGACCTGGGTTCTGAGTTGCCGATATCCCTGCGTCTGTAGGTTTTGAATCAGTGCGAGGAGCGCCGCATCTTGTGCAGGATGTGGTTCGGTGCGGATGCGAACGGTTTCATACCGCAAGATGGCGCAAAAGCATTCCCCTGCTTGCTCGAATTCGACGGGACGGCTGAACCCCCGTTCCCGATGGTCCAGCCCTGCGAGTTGATGTTTATCGAGGCCGCCCTCTCCCATAGCGTGCCGTACTTTACTCTAGCGCGCGAAACACGGCGACGAGGTCGCTCAGCGCAAGGGTTTTGCTCTTGAGGACGGTCCGTTCAGCCTGTATGGCTTCGCGGGTCTTGAGATCAGCCGAGCCGGATTTCAAACAGCTCGCGCCGAGTGCCAGGATGCGGTCGCACTCTTCTCCGAGCTTCTTCTTCACCACGGGATTCACCGAGAGAATGTCCATGAGCTGACGGCGTGTCTCTGTCAGGTGGGCCTGCAACTCCGAGTCCGGATAGCTCTTGCGGGCGGCTTCGTCGAAGCAGCGGTCGAGATATTGGGCCAGAAACACATAGAGCCGCACCAGGGCCGCGGCGATCTCGATCTGATCTTTTGTGGTGGTCGCCATCGTGCCTCTTTCTGTGTGCGAAAATTACGCGAGGACCTTGATGTCGTCGCCCTCGACTTTGACTTGATACACTTCGACTTTTGCCGCAGGATTTTTGACGCATTCTCCCGTTGTGACATTGAACTGCCAGCCGTGCCAGGGGCAGGTCACGACGCTGCCCTCGACGTCCCCTTCACCCAACGGCCCGCCGCGATGCACGCAGGTATTGTCGATCGCGTGAAAGGTGCCGTCGACATTGAAGACCGCCAGGGTCTTGCCGTTGACTTCCGCGACGATGGCATGCCCCGGTTTCACATCTGCCGTGCCCGCGACCCGTACGAAATCTCCCATTGCCGTTCCTCCGCTGTAAGCCGTCCTGTTAGCTATTGGTAAATGGTTGCTTGATTTTCTTCAGCAGGCTGTCGATGGACGAGCCGCTCTTTTCCGTCCCGCCCAACGCGGCGATGATCTTTTGTGCAATGTCACGAAAAGCGGCCGCCTGGGGAGAGGCGGGATTGCCCACCACGATGGGATGGCCTGAATCGCCTCCATCGCGAATGGCCGGATCGATGGGAATGCGCCCGAGGAAGGGAATACCCAGTTTCTCTGCGGCCCGTTCACCGCCGCCATGCGAGAAAATGTCGGTGCGTTCGCCGCAATGGCCGCAGACGAACGAGCTCATGTTTTCGACGATGCCGAGCAGAGGGACGTTCACTTTCTGAAACATGGCCATGCCCTTGCGGACATCGTAGAGCGCCACTTCCTGCGGAGTGGTCACTGTAATGGCGCCGGCCAACGGCACCATTTGCGAGATCGAGAGTTGGACATCTCCGGTGCCGGGAGGCAGGTCGAGCAGTAAGTAATCCAGTTCGCCCCATAACACGTCGCGGAAAAAAGCCTGCAGATATTGATGGACCATCGGGCCCCGCCACACGAGCGGCGCTTCTTCCGGCACCAGGTAGGCCATTGAGATCAGCTTGACGCCGTAGTTTTCAACGGGGACGATCTTACCGTCTTTTTGCTCAGGCCCTTTTGAACTGCCCATCATCATGGGGATGTTGGGGCCATACAGGTCTGCATCCATCAGGCCGACTTTTGCCCCGGTCAGAGCCAGTGCGCAGGCCAGGTTTGAGGCGACCGTCGATTTGCCGACACCGCCTTTGCCGCTGCTGACGGCAATGACATGCTTCACGCCGGGAATAAAATTCTCTTTCGCCGGGGTTGGCGGTGCTTCGTGGGAATGATCGTCTGCCATGGGTCGGTCCTCCGCTGTATCGATGGTTCGGCTTGCAAGACTGCCGTTGCGGCCGAGAAACACAGGTTCACTGTTCTGCGGCCATCATAAGCGATGCGCTGGGGGAAAGGAAATGGGCCAGTCGGACCATAGACAGCTATGGCCCGACCGGGGAAACTGAAGAAGAGTCTAGAATACCGAGGGATCGAGCCGGCGCAGATTGGTCGCTAATCCGAACAGCGACAGCGTGTAGATGATCCACTTCGAGGGATCGAAATTATACCACTTGGGTCCGTTGCGGTAGTCGCGAGCATAGGTGTGATGGTAGTTGTGATAGCCCTCGCCGAAGCTCACGAAGGAGATCAGCCAACTGTCGCGGCTGCTGTCCTGCGTCCCATGCGGCTGACTACCGATCATGTGGCAGAGGGAATTGATCGTAAATGTGGAGTTCAGCACCATAAACATGCGGAAGAGCCCGCCGAGCAGCAGTGCGCTGATGCCGCCCATCCAGCCTTGATGCCACCACACGCCGAGGGCAAAGGGGATGGCCAATCCGGATACCACGATCACCCAATAGTAGCGATGTTGCCAGAGGACCACGGGGTCGCGGCGCAGCCGGATTTCGTACTTGTCGGTGCGATGCGGGGTTTCGTAAAAAAGCCAGCCGCAGTGGCTGTGCCAAAAACCTCTGCTGGCATTGTAGGGATCTTCATCTGTATCCGTGCGGGCATGATGGCGAATGTGGTCGGCACACCAGATGAGTGCCGAGTTTTGCAGCGCCCATCCCCCGGCAACCAGTGCACAACGCTTGACCCAGTCAGGGCATTCGAAGCTTTGATGGGAGACGAGGCGATGGTACCCGACGGTAATCCCCATGCCGGTCACGACATACATGACGAAGGAGAGAATCCAATCGAAGGTGGTGAAGCCGACAAAGTACCCGTACAGAGGAATTCCCACGACTGTAGCGGCCACAACGGCACAAAACAGCAGGAAATTCATATAGGAAAATGCGGAGTGATCGGTCGAGACGGTTTGATCAGGTGCGGTCATTCATCCTCCTGAATCTGGGAATCATACGGTCCACCATCATGGTTTCGGTGAACATCCCTTATCGTCTTATGTTAGCGAAATGACTCATCCTTTACAACTGCTTCTTCATTCCGCCCGCGACAGTTTGCGAAGTGGTTTTGCATTCCAAATGACGCAGTCGGCGAATGATCAGCGTATACTGATTGAGTCAAGAGTGGTCATCGTTCAGGAGGCCGCATGGCGCCGCTTGCCGCATCGCTTGAACCCGCCATTACCCGTATTGGAACCCGCCTCTCGCAGCTGTCTGCCGGACGCGCGCCGACCGTCTTCGAAGCGCGCTGGTGGTCGCAAGGTGTGATCAATCTCGCAATGAAAGATCCGGCGTTCAAGGTGCAGTTATTCCGGTTCATTGATGTGCTCCCAGCCCTAGCGTCGGACCAGGCGGTCGTGAAACTGGCGGAAGAGTATTTGGGCGCGAGGCATGGCCATGTCTTTGGACTGCACTGGGGGATGAAGGCCCTTGCCGCGACGAGTCTTGGGACCGCGATCACGGGGAAATCGATTCGTCATCAAGTCGAGCAGATGGCACGGACGTTCATTGCCGGAGGATCGGTGGCCGACGCCCTCCCCGTCCTTGCGGGATTGTGGAAGGAGGAACGGGCCTGGTCCGTTGATCTGTTGGGCGAGGCGACGATCAGCAACCTGGAAGCCGACCAGTATCGCGATCGCTGCCTCGCGGCGTTATCCGAACTCGCGCAAGAGGCCCCTCGTTGGCCGGCAGTTCCTCGCTTGGAACAGGACCATCTCGGATTTCTTCCACGCGTCCAACTCTCGCTGAAGGTCTCCGCACTTACCTCACGGTTGGACCCCATCGATCCCGACGGTACCTATAGGGCGGTGGCGGCGCGCTTACGGCCGATCGTAGATCTGGCGGAGGCGACGGCGTGCGGACTGATTTTCGACATGGAGCAGGCCGACAGCAAAGACCTGCTGTTGGACATCTTTCGACGGCTGTTCGTGGAAGAGACCTACCGCTCCTTCGCGCACGCCGGTGTCGCGATGCAGGCCTACCATCGGGAGACGGAAGGCGATATCCATGACTTGATCGCATGGGTAGAACGGCGTGGCACGCCGATCACCATCCGCTTGGTGAAGGGAGCCTATTGGGATTCCGACACCGTTCGCTATCATCAGGCCGGATGGCCGGTACCGTTGTTTGAGCAGAAAGCCGAGACGGATGCGAGCTATGAAGCGCTGATTCCTCTGTTACTCCGGCATCGTGACCTGATTCGTCCGGCCTTCGGCACCCACAATCTTCGAACTTTAGCCGTGATTGAGGCCATGGCAGAATCTCTCGCTGTTCCGCCGGAGGTACTTGAATACCAGATGATTTTCGGCATGGCCGAACCTTTCCAGCATGCGATGGCGGCTTATGGCCGGCGAGTGCGGCTCTATACGCCGGTCGGACGGCTTCTGCCTGGCATGGCCTATCTCGTCAGGCGCCTGCTGGAGAACACGTCGAACGAATCCTTCCTGCGCAAAGAATATGTCGAGTCGCAATCATTGAGCACGCTCCTGGCCCCTCCGGCACCGTCGCTTTCATCATCGATGGCGGCGTCCCTCGCTTCTGATGACTTTATGAATGAGCCGCATCGAGATTTTTCGAAGGCCGCCAGTCGGGCGGCGATGCAAGAGGCAATCGGCAAGGTTCGCTCGCAGACGGGGCACAGGTGGGAATTGCCGCAGCGGGAGCTTCGGTTGACCGGACCACTCACGGAGTCACGCAATCCTGCTCACCCCGATGAGGTTGTGGCGCTGGTGACATCCGCCGCCTTTCCAGATGTGGCAGCGGCGGTGGACCTGGCTGTGGCTTCAGCGGAAGAATGGCGGTCTCGGCCTGCAGCGGAGCGTAGTGCCATCATGCGGCGCGCAGCGGTGCTCATGCGTGAGCGCCGGAACGAGCTGGCCGCGTGGGAAATCCTCGAAGTCGGCAAGTCCTGGCGGGAAGCGGACGCGGATGTGGCGGAGGCCATCGATTTCCTCGAGTTCTACGCCAGGCACATGGACCGGTTGGCCTCCCCGCTTCAGCTGGGCCATTACCCGGGGGAGCGCAATCATCGGGTCTATGCGCCGCGCGGCGTGGCGGCGGTGATTGCGCCGTGGAATTTTCCTCTCGCGATTCCGGCCGGCATGGTGAGCGCAGCTCTCGTCACCGGCAACACAGTCCTATTCAAGCCATCGGAACGTGCCCTCCTCATCGGCCGATTACTGACCGACATCCTGCGTGATGCCGGCGTCCCGTCCGGTGCGTTGATCTGTTTGCCCGGAGGGCCGGAAATCGGTCGGGCGCTGGCCGCGAGTCCAAAGATAGCGACCATTGCGTTCACCGGCTCAAAGGACGTCGGCCTGCAGTTGATCGCCGGCGCAGCGGCCATGCAGCCTGGCCAGTCTATGGTGAAGCGGGTGATCGCCGAGATGGGTGGCAAGAATGCGATCATTATCGATGATACGGCGGATCTCGATGAGGCTATAGCGGGCGTCGTGACGTCCTTTACCGGATATGCCGGGCAGAAATGCTCGGCTTGTTCGAGAGCGATCGTGCTTGAGACTGTGTATGACCAATTTCTCTCGCGATTGCATGATGCGGTGATGAGCCTCGCTATTGGCGATCCGCTCGACCCCGGGACACAAGTGGGGCCGGTGATTGACGCTCGAGCGAAGGAACGAATCGAGGAGTTTATCGCGATGGGGCAGCAAGAAGGCCGGCTTGTGGTTCGTCGATCGACCGAAGGCCCTGGGCATTTCGTCGGGCCGACCGTATTTGCCGATGTGACGGCCCGCCATCGTCTTGCGCAAGAGGAAATCTTCGGTCCCGTGCTGGCGGTAATGAAAGCGGTGACGGTGACAGAAGCATTGGAGATTGCCAACTCCACAAGCTATGCCCTGACCGGCGGCATCTACTCGCGCAGTCCGGTGAATCTGGCGCTGGCGCGCGAACGGTTCGATGTCGGGAATCTTTATGTGAATCGCCCGATCACCGGGGCGTTAGTCGGTCGTCAACCGTTCGGCGGCCACCGGCTTTCCGGAGTCGGCGCAAAGGCGGGCGGCGACGAGTATCTCGCGCAGTTTATGATTGCCCGAGTCATCAGCGAGAATACGCTGCGCCGCGGATTTGAAGCGACGGACTAATCAGCGAGCCGGAGTAAATTCTTCCAGCTCTTCGGTGATCTCGGTCACCATGCCGCGATCTTCCTTCGAAGCGGACAATTCCTGCCGCTCCACATATTTGACCAGCCCGACCCCTTTTGCAAACCAGGCGGTCATGACATCGGTGCCACGGGCCGGCTTGTCTCCACCGGACAGATGGATCTGCATGGTCATGCGGGCTTCCACCTTGACCGCATTCGAATAGGTCCCGGCCGGGACGGTGATCGTTTCGCGGCCGATCACACTGGTCGTGCCGACCATATCGACTTTCTCATTGACGCCGTCGCGATCCATATCGCTGCCGAAGTCGAGGCCATTCCGGTTGAATTGCTGGAACGACGATGGAATGGTTATGGGAAAGCGGACGATTTGATAGGGGACGATCTGTTTTTCAAGCGGCGTGCCTGGATCGGATCCATAATACACCATGCCGACGGTATCGCGGCGGTAGTAGCTGTCGGATTCACCGTGGTTGCCCGGATTCGTATCATGGAATACGGTGACCGTCACCCCGTTGAGCTTCTTGGTTCCGGTGACTGACGACGTGTTGACGAAGAACTTATTGTCGATCACCTGTACCGGGCCTTCGGAGATCTGCCCGCGGTATTGCCAGCGGGTACCGACTTGGTCAGGAAAGTAGTCGGCGGATTGGTCGATGTGCGAGGGCTCTTCTGCCGCCAGCGGCGTGGTCGCGAATGATCCAACGGCGACAAGCGCGACGGTCAGCGCGAGTGACGACAAAACGTGGGGCAAGGCTTGGGGAGCGTGCGGCATCAGAATCCTCCTCTGTTGGAATGACCGTACCATAGGCGTTGAGGAGGCAGCAAGGCATGGGCTGAGGCGGATTCCGCAGGCTTGCGTTGTCGAATGGCTGTCGACATAATCCCCCCGCAATGGCTTCTCCAAGGCGAACCGGATCATCGAAACAGTCATTGACGCGAAAACCTGGCGGGCGTTCGGTCTTGGTGACTGGAGCGTCCGGCGGCATCGGACGCGCGATCTGTCGCGCCTTTGCGGCAGCCGGTTGGTACGTCGGCGTGCACTATTATCGACACAAAGTGGAAGCTGCGAAGACCTTGCGCGCAGTCCGTGGCACCGGTGGAACCGGCGGTCTTTATCAAGCTGATGTGCGTGAGGCTGAGTCCGTTCGACACATGGTCGAGGTATTCAGCAATCAGGCGCCACCGCCGGCTGCCTTTATCTGTAGTGCCGGGATTGCGGCAAGTAGTCTGGTGCTACGGCAACGGGACGATGAATGGAGGAGTGTCATTCAAACGAATCTGACCGGCACCTTTCACTGTCTCCAGGCGATGGCCCCTCCCCTCATGACCCAAGGGAGCGGGTCGATTGTTGTGGTCGGCTCGCATGCGGGATGTCATGGATCAACCGGACAAGCTGCGTACGCTGCGTCGAAGGCCGGCTTGATTGGATTAGTGAAGACGGCCGCACAGGAATGGGGGCCGCAGAACGTGCGGGTGAATCTGGTCTTGCCGGGGTGGCATCGGACCGGCCTCTCCGAGGCTGCGATGCCCGATGATCATAGCTGGCCTGACCATGCACTCCGCCGTCCCCCGGCCATTGAGGAAATTGCGAGGACGGTCGTGCATATGGCGCAGCTCAACGATATGTCTGGGCAGGTTTGGAATTGCGACAGCCGCGACTTGTGAGAAAAAAGTAGATCGCAAATGGCTTATGGCAAATAGCGTGAAGCTCGGGATGTTCATCACTGGGACTGATACAGCGGTCGGTAAGACGCTGGTGACTGCGATTCTTGCTCGAAGCTTGAAAGAACTAGGTCTCGATGTCGGAGTGATGAAGCCGGTCGAAACCGGCGTGGTGAAGGGCCGACCATCCGATGCCGTTCGGCTCGCACGCGCGGCGCAGGTGTCCGACTCCCTCGATTTTGTCCGTCCCTATGCCTTCCGCCTTCCTGTCGCACCGTTGGATGCAGCGAAGACTGAACGACAAACCATCAAGATTCCGACCCTCATGCGAGCCTATCGCCAGCTACAAGCGCAGCATGATCTACTGTTGGTTGAGGGCGCGGGTGGTGTGTATGTGCCGATCACTCCAACGATCGATGTGCTGGATCTGATCGAGAAGCTGAAGGTTCCTGTGTTGGTTGTCGGGCGAGCCGGACTTGGCGGAGTGAATCACGCAATGCTCACACTCAATGCGTTACGCGAGCGCAAGATTCCGATCCTTGCACTGGTGCTCAACCAGACAGTTCCGGCGAAGACCGCTGTGGCACGACGACAGGAACGTTCGACTCTAGAGTTGCTGCGGGAGTCTGCCGGAGTGCCGGTGATAGGACCACTCCCCTATATGGCTGGCGTTGATGCGCGGTTTGCGCGGTATGATTGGGCTGTAGGAAAACTGGCCGCGAATAGCGAGATGAAAAAACTTACGAAGCTGGTGCTGGCATCTGTGAGAGGAACTCGCTGACTGTTTGCTTGATGTCCGGTGCTTTCAGAATGGCCGAGATGACGGCGACTCCGTTCGCGCCTGCCTTCATCACTTCACCGACGTTCTCCACCGTAATCCCGCCGATGGCAAAGACCGGCAACGACGTGATCGCACGAATCGCCCGCAGGCCTTCAATCCCTACGACCGGATCGTGATCCTGCTTTGAGCCCGGTTTGAAGATCGGACCGAACCCGAGATAGTCCGGCTTGCCAGCACTAGCGGCCCGCACCTGATCGGGATTGTGTGTCGAGATGCCGATCAGCTTGTCCGGTCCCATCACCTTCCGTGCGAGATCGAGCGGCAAATCCCCCTGCCCCAGATGCACCCCGTCTGCATCCACCGCCAGCGCCAGGTCGCACCGGTCATTCACAATGAATAAGACGTCCAATTCTGCCGCAAGCTTTCTCAGAAGCAACGCCTCTGAGTAGGCCTCCTTCATCGACGCGGTCTTGTTGCGGTACTGAACGATCCGTACTCCGGCTCTAGCAGATTGAGTCAGAGAGTCACCCAACGGCCTATCCGGTGAGACTGACGGATCGAGGATGAGATAAAGATCTGATAGCGGATGACGGCTATATGAGATTGTCATTGGATGGTATTTTAGGCGGAACCGTATGAAGGATTCCAGGAGACTGATCCAGATAGATGGCTGGATGAGTGGATCAAGGCTTAACTGGCGAGGAACCGCTCCAGGAAGGTTGTGGAGACGTGGCCTTTTTGGAAGTCGGGGTCGTCGAGGATGCGGCGGTGGAGCGGGATGGTGGTCTTGATGCCTTCGATGACGAATTCGTCGAGGGCGCGGCGCATACGGGCCATGCATTCCTGCCGGTCGCGGCCGTGGGTGATCAGCTTCGCGATCATCGAATCGTAGTGCGGTGAGACGACCGCGCCTGATTCCATGACGGAGTCGACGCGCACGCCGAATCCGCCTGGCGGGCTGTACTTGGTGATGGTGCCCGGTGACGGGGTGAATTTCTCCGGGTCTTCGGCGTTGATCCGGCATTCCATACTGTGGCCGTTCATGACGACGTCCTGCTGCCGGAGCGTCAGGGGAAGCCCGGCGGCCAGGCGGATCTGCTCCTTGATCAAATCGACGCCGGTCACCATTTCGGTGATCGGATGTTCGACCTGAATGCGGGTATTCACTTCCATGAAAAAGAAGTTGCGATCTTTGTCGAGGAGAAATTCAACAGTGCCGACGTTCCGGTAATGGGCGGCTTTCACGGCTTCGACCGCGACGCGTCCGATTTCTTTTCTCAGCTTCTCGTCGACCGCCGGTGACGGGGTTTCCTCCAGGAGCTTCTGGTGCCGCCGCTGGATCGAACAATCCCGTTCGCCCAGGTGGATGACATGGCCGCGGTTGTCGGCCATGACCTGCACTTCGATATGGCGCGGTTCGAGGAAGTATCGTTCGAGATAGACGCTTTCGTTGCCGAACGTCGATTTAGCTTCGGCCTGGGCGGCTTGGAACGCGCGGGCCAGGTCTTCGGCTTTGTTCACAACGCGCATGCCGCGTCCGCCGCCGCCGGCGGTGGCCTTGATGATGACGGGGAAGCCGATTTTCTGTGCGGCCTGCAGGGCCTCTTCTTCGCTCCGGAGTTCTCCGGGGCTGCCGGGGGTGACCGGAAGGCCGCGCTTCATCACAATTTCGCGCGCTTTGGCTTTGTCGCCCAGCATGGCGATGTTTTCGGACGACGGGCCGATAAATTTGATGCCGATGGATTCGCAGACTTCGGCGAAGTGGGCGTTCTCCGACAGGAAGCCGTAGCCGGGATGAATGGCGTCGGCGCCGGAAATTTCCGCGGCGCTCAGGACGTTGGGAATATTGCGATAGCTCAGCGCCGCCTCGGCCGGACCCACGCAGACCTTTTCGTCGGCGGCGCGGACGTGCAGGCTGGCGGCATCGGCTTCCGAGTGGATGGCGACGGTCTTGATGCCGAGCTCTTTACAGGCGCGGATGACCCGAAGGGCGATCTCTCCACGATTCGCAATCAGGACTTTCTTGAACACGCAGTCACTCCGAGGTGTATCGTTGGGGCGGACTATTGAGTCGCTTTGGGATCGATCAGGAACAGCGCCTGTCCGTATTCGACGGACTTCGTGCTCTCCGCCAGGATCTTCACGATACGCCCGTCGGTTTCAGATTCGATTTCGTTCATGAGCTTCATGGCTTCGACGATGCACAGCACCTGGCCCTTCTTGACGTAATCTCCGTCTTCGACGTAGGGATCGGCATCGGGCGATGGCGACCGGTAGAAGGTGCCGACGATCGGCGAGGTAATAGTGACCATTCCGGCAGTTTCTTCAGCCGAGGGGCCGGAGGATGCCGTAGGCTGGTTGCCGGACTGTGTCGATGCCGGCGCCGCTTCCTGCACCGATGTGGTGACGGTCTTCATGCCGACTTCATGCCGCACGCGAATACGGACGCCCTGCCGTTCGAGTTCCAACTCGGTCAGATTATTCCGGCGGAGCAAATCGATCAGGTCCTGGATCTGCTTGGTCTGCGTGCCGGTCAAGATGGTGTCGGCATGTCCCTGTGCTCCGGGAAAGGCCTGAGGGAGCACAATCGGTCGAGGCTGCTTTTTCTTCGGACGAGCCGGTTTCCGCTTATTCACCTGACGCGCTCCACGTAGGATCTGGTGCGGGTGTCTATCTTGATCACAGTACCTACCTCCAGATAGAGGGGAACTTTGATGATCGCGCCGGTTTCGACCGTAGCGGGTTTGGTGCCGCCGGAGGCGGTGTCCCCGCGCACGCCCGGGTCGGCGTCCACGACTTTGAGCTCGATAAAATTGGGGAGTTCGACATCGATCGGTCGATGCTCGTAGACGAGAATCTTCACGATCATATTTTCCTTGATCAGATCCGCATTCTCCCCCAACGTCTTCTTGGCAAACGTCAGCTGTTCGTAGCTTTCGTTATCCATGAAGGTGTAGTCGTCGTCGGTGGCGTAGAGAAATTGCATTTCCCGTTCATCGAGTTTCGGCTCTTCAAAGCGCTCGCCGGATCGGAACGTGCGGTCGAGCAAGTTGCCGGTAAGATAGCTCTTCAGCTTGGTCCGGACGAAGGCGCCGCCTTTGCCTGGTTTCACATGCTGAAACTCGACGATATAAAAAGGGTCGCCTTCGACCATGAGGCGAACGCCATTGCGAAAATCAACTGTCGAAATCACTGCAGACTCCCTTCATCCTCACACGGTGATTCAATGCGTGGTGCTCATGCTTTTCGTCGGCGGGTTCGGCGGACGGGTTTTGACGCGGCCCCGCCTGTTTTGGTGCCCTGCTCCAGGAGATGTTCGAGGAGCCCTTGGAGGGCGAGGAGATAGCCGGCCGGTCCGAAGCCGGAGAGTTGTGCCATCGCCACTCCTGCGATGTATGAATGATGACGAAATGCTTCCCGCTGGTAAATGTTCGAGAGGTGCACTTCCACGGTCGGCAGGGCGACAGCGGCCAGGGCATCCCGAATGGCCACGCTGGTATGGGTGTAGGCCGCCGGATTGATGATGATGCCGTGATAACCCGTCCGCGCTTCCTGGATCCAGGTGACCAACTCCCCTTCCATGTTCGATTGGCGGGTATCGACTTCAATGTTCAAGCTCTCGGCTGTCTGGGCAATGGCGCCATCAATTTCATCGAGCGTGGTCGTGCCGTAAATCGATTGTTCCCTGGTCCCGAGCAGGTTGAGATTGGGCCCATGTAGCACAAGGATCCGAACCATCTCAGGTACGCACTGCCTCCGAAGTCACGAAAAAGATTGAGTGCACGAACAAGGTGTTCAGCGGCGGCATTCTAGCAGCCCCGTCGGAGAGGGTCAAACCTTTGGTCAGGGTTGAGATGGTGCTGTAGCCGCTTCTGGAGAGGGGCGATCACGGCGTCGAGCGTGGATGGACTGCAGCATATGCTCCAGTCGACTGGTGGCAGTCTGGTTTTGTGATGGCGAAGGCCCTGGAGTCTGTTCGGTGGCGAGATCCGTCGTTAATACAGCGTCAACGGGCGACGGCTCTTGTGCCTGGGGCTGGTCTCTTTCAAGGGCGGAGGCCATGGTGGTGGTGGCATCAGCCAGGACATCTGGTAGGGCTGATATCACCACTGCAGCAGTGGTCGCTGCTTCTTGGACCGGAGTGGCAGACTCTGCAACTGCCGGGGTGTGTGGCGGAGGTACGACAACAGCAGTTTGGGGCAATGCTACGGTTGTTTTTGCAGATGGTGTCTTAGATGTTTCGGATACGCCTGGGCGGGCGGCACCCAGGGAGGCGCGCAGCGAGAGCGATTCTTGATCTAATGGATTAAGAGCGAGGATGACGTCGCATGAGCGGAGCGCCTGGACGGTGGAGCCTTCGGCTGTGTAGATCTTTGCCAAGGTTCGATGCGCCCGGAGGTTTTCCGGACTGATCTTGATGGCTTCTTCCAGAATGGCTTTGGCCTTCGTCGGTTGGCTCAGCTGGTCATACGCGCGGCCGAGCGCAACCATCGCCGTGATAAATCCGGGGTAGTATTTCAGCCCGTCTTCGAGGACTCCTGCCGCTTCGGACCACATGCCGGCTTTGCCATATTCCTCAGCTAACGGAATAAAGACCTTGGAGGCAGGGTCTTTTGCCAGGGTAGTGGCCAGGCGATCGATTTCAGCGGCGTTGGCCCGGGATCCTGATGCCATTGAGGCTCCTATCGCACGGAAGCCGGAGTCTGTTTGCGAGGGTCATTCTTCGCAAATTCTACAATGGTTGAGAGGATATCGTGAGCCAATTGTGATTTTGGACGGAGGTCGAAGGTGTGCTGAATTCCGGTGCGGGAGAGGATGATGGCCGCATTGTGTTCACTGCCGAACCCCGCCCCTGCTTGCGTCACATCATTTGCAACGATCAGGTCAAGACCTTTCGCCGCGAGTTTGTCGGTCGCGTGCTGGACGAGGTGCTGCGTTTCGGCGGCAAAGCCGACCAGGATTTGGGAGGTCCGCTTGGCCGAGAGCATCGCGAGGATATCGGGGGCCCGTTCCAGCTCAAGCGGAGGCACGGCGGCCGTTCCTTTTTTTAGCTTCTGAGTTGCCGGGGCCTTGGGGCGAAAGTCCGCCACGGCTGCAGCCATGATCACGATGGAGGACCAGCCGAATTGAGCCGACATGGCTTCTGCCATTTCTTTGGCGGTGGTAATCGGGACGACACGAATACCGGCCGGGGGTGTAAGTGCGGTGGGGCCGCTGACGAGAATGACCTCGGCGCCTCTGTTTCTGGCCGCGTCCGCGATGGCGTAGCCCATCTTTCCCGATGAGCGATTGGAAATGTAGCGAACCGGATCGATGGCTTCCTGGGTGGGGCCGGCTGAGACGAGGATCCGCTGCCCTTTCAAATCGGCGAGCGGGAGGAGGACGTGTTCGATGGCTTCCAGGATTCGAGTCTCGGCGGCAAGTCGCCCTTGGGCCACTTGCCCAGAGGCGAGGGGACCTTCCTCCGGGTCCAGGACTATCGTGCCCCGAGAGCGGAGGATCCTGACATGGTTTTGGACGGTGGGATGAGTCCACATGTCGCCGTCCATGGCCGGTGCCACAATCAAGGGACAGCGGCTTGTGAGGAGCATGGTCGACAGCACGTCATCGGCCAGCCCGACAGCGGCTTTGGCCAGGAAGTTGGCCGTTGCCGGCGCGACCACGATGGCATCGGCCCCTTCAGGGATAGACAGATGCTTCATTTCTTGGTGGGCTTCGAAGAGGTCGGTCGTCACCGGCTGGCCTGACAACACTTCAAACGTCATCGGTGTGACGAACTTCGTCGCAGCCTTGGTCATCACGACGGAGACGCCGGCTCCTTGTCGTGTGAGAGCACGAAGGAGGCTCACGGCCTTATAGGCCGCGATACTTCCTGTGACGCCGAGCGCCACCCGTT
>JACOEJ010000006.1:16534-33395 GCA_024998645.1 Nitrospira sp. | reverse complement strand
AGGCTCACGGCCTTATAGGCCGCGATACTTCCTGTGACGCCGAGCGCCACCCGTTTACCGGTCAACGTCCCTGGCGTCGTCTCTGAATCCAACGTTACTCCTCCGCGGGGGCAGGCTTGGCGGCGTCATCCACATAGACGCTGAGCTCTTTCTTAATTTCTTTGGCGTCTTCACCGGTCATCATGGCCAACCGCTCGGTCTCGCCTTCTTTTCCGCGCTTGGCTTCCTTCATGGCCTCACGGGCTTCCTCGCCGACGAGATACTTGACCTCTCCGCGCAGCACTTCGTCGAGTGCGCAGGTAGTTTCCTTGGTGAACCGGACGAGGCCGGAACGCTTCGCTCCCTGGATCAGGTGCTTGGCCCGCTGAGCGGCGACGATGACGAGCCGGTGGCGTGAGTCGAATTGGCCGAGTTTGTACTGGGGCAAGAGGTTGAGCATGTCAATCATGGTGCGCGGTACTCCCTTTAGCAATGGAAGATTGGTCACGATCTCCCGGTTTGGATTCTTTCTCGAGAATAAAGTTCTGTTCGAGCCAATGCATATCGAGTCGCTTTGTCTTGAGGCGTTCCGCCAGGAACACGCTCTGGAGTTCTTTGAGAGACTGTTCCAGGTTGTCGTTACGCACGATGTAGTAGTACTCGCGGTAACTCCACACCTCTTCCTTTACTTTCTGCAGCCGGCGTTGAATTTCCTCCGGGGTATCAGAGGCCCGGCTTTGGAGCCTGGTGCGCAGCGTTTCCATCGAGGGCGGCAGAATGAAAATATAGACCGCGTCCTGCACCTTCTTCTTAATCTGCAAGGCGCCCTGAACGTCAATTTCCAGCAGGACGTCGATCCCCTGCTCCATCTTATCCATCAGGGCTTTGCGCGGGGTGCCGTACCAGTTGCCGTAGACATGGGCATATTCCATGAACTCGTTTTTTGCCACCATGTCCTGAAAGATTTTTTCTTCGATGAAGAAATATTCCCGTCCGTGCTCTTCACCGGGCCTCGGCTGCCTGGTGGTGTAGGAGACGGAATGCCAAATCCCCGGCACCGAAGCGGTAATTTGCTTACAGAGCGTCGTCTTGCCCGTTCCGGACGGCGCCGAAATAATAAACAAAATTCCCCGTCTCTCGGGGACATAGGGGCGCGGGTCTGATGCGGTTGGCGCAGGGCTAGTGCTCATGATGCTGGTCATTCCACGTTCTGAATTTGTTCTCTGATTCGCTCTAACTCTGCCTTCATTTGTACGACCGATGCCGTGATGGTGGCATCATTGGCTTTAGAGCCGATGGTGTTGACCTCTCGCCCCATCTCCTGCAGGAGGAAGTCCAACGTTTTGCCCACGGACTCTGAACTCTGAAGCGTATGGTCGAACTGTATCATATGTGCATCGAGTCTGACCAATTCTTCTGTGATGTCGCTGCGATCGGCAAAGAGGGCCAGTTCTTGATGCAATTTCGGCACATCCGGAATCTCAGATGACAGCAGCTTTTCAAGCCGGATTTTCATGCGGTCAAAAGCATCCTGGGCCACTGACGGGGCTTTGACCGCTACTTGAGCCTTCAGTCCACGCAGGGTCTCGATGCGAGCACGAATATCTGTCGCGAGGAGCGCCCCTTCCTTCTTTCTCATTTTTACCAGGTCTTGAATCGCCTGGCCTACCAGTTTTTCAATGAGCGTAGCGAGTTTCGGGTCATCGGCCGGCTGGTCGGAAATCGTAATGACATCACGGAATCCTGCCAGGAGCCCGACATCGATCGATCCTTTGAGCTTAAGCGTTTTTTGGAGATTTCGGAGGGCCTGATGGTACTGTTTCGCCAGATCAGCGTCAAGTTGCAGCGAACGCGTCCCTCCCCGCCCACCCTGGACGAGGACCGTCAAGTCTACACGACCGCGGCGGCAATGCTCCTGGATGGCCTTCTTGATGTGCTCTTCACGCGCACTCATGGTCTTCGGCAGTCGGAGGCCGGTTTCCAGAAACCGGTGATTGACCGATCGAATCTCCACAGTCACCTGCCCGTCCTGCCAGGCCCCTTGTCGTCGTCCGAATCCGGTCATGCTGGTGATCATTGCGGGAGCTTTCCTTTCCAGTGACATTCCGCGTAGAGCGGGCATGAATTGCAGAGGGGTTTGCGCGCCAGACAGGTATAGCGTCCATGCAGGAGGATGCGCTGTGAAATGGCGGTCCATTGAGCTTCGGGGAATTGTCGTTGCAAATCCTGTTCGATTCGCTCGGGATTGTCCGAGGTGGTCAGGCCCAATCGATTGGCGACTCGTTTGACATGGGTGTCGACGACAATCGACGGTTGCCCGAAGGCGGTTCCCAGGATCACGTTCGCAGTCTTGCGGCCGACTCCCGGGATGGTCGTCAATTCTTCCATGTGCTGAGGCACAGTCCCGTCGAATCGTTCCGTGACGGCTTTGCCACATCCGATCAAGTGCTTGGCTTTATTCTTATAGAACCCGGTCGATCTGATCAGAGCTTCAAGTTCGAGCGGAGCGGCTGATGCAAAGTCCTGCGGACGACGAAACCGTTTGAACAGTGCCGGCGTGACTTGATTGACCCGCTGGTCGGTGCACTGTGCAGAGAGGATCGTGGCGACGAGCAATTCCCACGGGGACTGGTGGGCCAATTCCATCTCGGCCTTCGGCTGGTGCTTGAGCAGCAGCCGTGCCAGCGTGGCTGGATTTGGTGTGACTGATGGATGGCGGCGCGAATGAGCGTTCATTGAAAGTGGCGCAATTCTGCCGCGGTTAATTGGGAGATGCAAGTGCAGGATCCAAGGCAGGCTGGGGAGGAATATCCGGTTCCTGCGTGCTGGTCATCGCATGGACCCGGGTCGCCAGGTGGTCAATCAGCGGGTGTAGTGTCGACGCGTTCAAGGCACAGATGCCGATTGCGTTATAGCGGCGGCACAGGGCTTCGGCTTGAGCGGCAGGAAGCCGATCGCACTTATTGAAGATGAGGACTTGCGGGATCTTGTCGAGACTCAATTCCTCGAGAATATCCAGGACGGCTTTTATTTGAACATCGATGTCGGGCGCGCTTGCATCGACGACATGCAGGAGTAAATCGGCTTCGCGCAATTCTTCCAGCGTCGTCCGGAACGCTCCGACCAATTCTTTGGGGAGATCTCTGATAAACCCGACGGTGTCGGTCACAATGACTTCCCGATCCTGCGGGAAGCGCAGGCGGCGGCTGGTGGTGTCCAACGTCTCAAAGAGCCGGTTTTCCGCTGAGACGTGACTCTCGGTGAGGATGTTCAGTAATGTCGACTTTCCGGCGTTGGTGTAGCCGACGAAGGAGAGGACCGGAAGTCCCTGACGTTCCCGGCGCGCGCGGCGTTGATCCTGATGTTTAGAGAATTGTTCGATCTCGCGCTCCAGGTGGGTAATCCGATCGCGAATCTTCCGACGATCGGTTTCCAGTTTTGTTTCTCCCGGGCCTCTGGTTCCGATCCCTCCGCCGAGGCGTGACAGCTGTGTGCCTTGTCCGGAGAGGCGTGGGAGCAGGTAGCGTAATTGCGCCAGTTCCACCTGGACCTTGCCTTCCCGGCTATGGGCCCGGCGCGCAAAAATGTCGAGGATCAACTGAGTCCGGTCGATGATTTTGATGTCTGTCATCTCGGCAATCGCCCGTGCCTGGGCCGGCGTGAGGGTTTGGTCAAAGATGACCATATCCGCGCCCTTATGCAGGGTTTGTATCAGTACTTCTTTCAGTTTTCCGCTTCCCAGCAGGTATCGCTGGTGGCCGTCTCCAATTCGCTGCGCAATCTTGTCAATCACGGTGACGCCGACAGAGGCGGCAAGGTCGGCGAGCTCGGCAAGCCGTTCTTCCTGCTCGGCACGGCCATGCGACGATGCACTGACCAGCATGGCGGACTCACTCCCGCTGGTTACGGCGTGATGCTTGAGTGCTTCCTGCAGGTCCGTTTCGAGGTCTTTGATGAATTGGTCGAAGACGATGGGGCATTCCTGTAACGGCGTCGGTTTGAGAATTTCGCAGAGCCGCCCGGTTTCATTCGGTGGCAGGAGATGCGCCAGATAGAGCGTGCCAGGGGTGCCGTTTTGTGACACCGAGAGGAGGCCGATAAGGTCGAGGCGCAGGTAGCCGAGATCGGTCAGATCTTCCTGGCTCAAGGGCCGGTCTTGCAGTTGCGTTCGAATCAGGCGAAGGCCTCGCAGTGAACGGGGGCCTGCACGAAATTTGGACAGTGTGGTGGGCGACAGCACCATGTCGGTCCCCACGATGATTTCCTGCACGACACCGCGCCTGGTGAGTAGCAGCGAGATCGGTCTCCGATACTCAGCCGAGAGCGTTGAGAGTTCTGTTGCCAGCTCAAGTGAAAGGACATCATCGACCGCATTCCGTCGTCGATAGAGATGCTCGATCGCGGCGAGTTGGCTGGCACGAAGTCCGAGGGTTTTTCCCTGTATGTCAGGAATAAGCAGCCTCTTGGTTAACGGGCGTGGACGGCTGTACGACCGGCGTAGGTACCCGGTCGCAATGATGGAAGAATCTCAAGATCGGCGACGGGCAGTTGCCCGCTTAGGAGCAATCGTCTTCCGGCAGATGCAATCATGGCGGCGTTGTCGGTGCAGTAGGCCATCGGAGGCAACGCGAGCCTGACTCCCTCTTCCTGAGCTCTCGCGGTGAGCAGTGCGCGGAGGCGTGAGTTGGCAGAGACCCCTCCGACTACCGCCAGCGCCGTCACACCGGACGACCGCACTGCCACAAAGGCCCGATCGACGAGGACGCGCACGATCGCTTCTTGGTAGCCTGCTGCCAGGTCGGCGGCCTGGGCGGTACGTGCCGCGGCATCCATCCCGCGAAGCCGATAGAGCAACGACGTCTTCAGTCCGCTGAAGCTGAATTCTAAACTGCTTTTTTGCAAGCGAGACAAGGGGAAGCGAATGGTCTTGGGATTGCCCTGGCGCGCCAGTCGATCGATCGCAGGCCCGCCCGGATAGCCCAGGCCGAGCATCTGTGCACCTTTATCAAACGCTTCACCGGCGGCATCGTCCCTTGTACAGCCCAAGAGTATGGTTTGACCGTCGGCTTCTCTCCTGAACAGGTGGGTATGTCCCCCGGATACGACAAGGACAATGCATGGGAACGGGAATGTGGGATCTGCCAACCAGGCAGAGGCGATATGACCTTCAAGATGATTGACGCCGATCAGCGGGAGCGATAAGCCATAGGCCAATCCTTTGGCATAATTGAGTCCGACCAGGAGTGCACCGGCCAGACCAGGTCCTTGTGTGACGGCGATGGCGCCAAGATCCTGTCTGGAGAGACCTGCCTCAGTCA
Organism: Nitrospira sp.; assembly: GCA_024998645.1. Taxonomy (GTDB): domain Bacteria; phylum Nitrospirota; class Nitrospiria; order Nitrospirales; family Nitrospiraceae; genus Nitrospira_D. Next base: position 28,098 of record JACOEJ010000006.1, on the reverse strand, counting down.
GCGCAGACTGAACGACCCGGTCGATGGTGCTGAGATGGGCGCGTGCGGCCAGTTCAGGAACCACGCCACCGAACTGGCGATGAACTGAGTCCTGTGACGACACGATGTTCGAGAGGACCGTCCCGTCGCGATTCAGGATTGCAGCCGACGTTTCATCGCAGGAGGATTCAATCCCCAGTATCGGGCAAGGGGTCCAGGAAGTGGTGTGTTCGGTTGCAGCGGATGGACTCGTCGTCATGACTCTGTAGAGTTACCACACTCTGTCGCTGAAAAGCATGCACCCCCTGCAGTCAATGACCGCAGGGGGTGCAGCTGAATCAATCACAATCTGTCGTACGAGCGTATCCCGCTGGACGGGTTACACGCTGGCCATCGTCTCCTGCTCGATGAAGGTTGGGGCTCCGTCGCGAAGCACAACCTTGATCTTGCGGCTGTCTTTGAACCGTCCTCTGATGAGATCATCGGAGAGCGGATCACCGATGGCGCGTTGAATGGTCCGACGCATCGGGCGGGCCCCATACAACGGCTCATATCCTTCTTTGATCAGCCATTGTTTGACTTCGTCATCCAGCTCGATCTCGACGCCCTTTTCCACAAGACGTGCGTTCAGCTCACGAACCAGGATATCAAGAATGGTGTAGAGCTGTTCCTTCTCCAGCTGATGGAAGATCACGACTTCGTCGATCCGGTTCAGGAACTCAGGACTGAAGGAGCGGCGTAATTCGCCCATCACTTCTTCCTTCTTTCTCCTCGCCTGCTCCCCTTCCGTGCTCTGGAAGCCGAGCGATACACCCTTTTGAATCATCTTTGTCCCGATATTCGAGGTCATGATGATGACGGTGTTCTTGAAGTCCACTTTACGGCCGAGGCTGTCGGTTAAGACGCCGTCGTCCAGAACTTGGAGTAACACGTTAAACACGTCCGGGTGGGCCTTCTCGATTTCATCGAAGAGTACCACGGAATACGGACGGCGGCGGACCTTCTCGGTCAGCTGTCCGCCCTCTTCATAGCCGACATAGCCCGGAGGGGCTCCAAAGAGTCGTGAGCTGGTGAACTTCTCCTGGTATTCGGACATATCGACGCGAATCAACGCATCTTCGCTGTTGAATAGGAATTCTGCAACGGTCCTGGCCAACTCGGTTTTGCCGACGCCGGTGGGACCCATGAAAATGAAAGAGCCGATCGGCTTCTTCGCATCCTTCAAGCCGGCTCGTGAGCGGCGGATGGCACGCGACACGGCCGAAATCGCTTCGTTTTGACCGATGACCCGCTTGTGGAGGAAATCCTCCATGTGCAGCAACTTGTTCGACTCTTCTTCTTCCAATTTAAAGAGCGGGATGCCGGTCATTTTTGAGACGACGTAGGCTACGTCTTCTTTTCCGATGGTCGGCTTATTCTTTTCCTGGCTCTTTTTCCATTCGCGCTTGGATTCGTCGAGCAACTTCCGCAACCGCTCTTCTTCTTCACGGTGGCGCACGGCTTCTTCGAAGTTCTGCATCGAGATCGCGAGCTCTTTATCCCGCGAGACTTTCTTGAGCTCCTGCTCCATTGCTTTCAACTCAGACGGCAAGGCATAGGTCTGGAGTTTGGCGCGTGAGCCGGTTTCGTCGATCAAGTCGATCGCTTTATCCGGAAGGAACCGATCGGTGATGTACCGGTCGGACAGTTTCACCGCTTCAATGATGGCGTCTTCAGAAATCTCGACCCCATGGTGTTCTTCATAGCGATCTCTGAGTCCCTGGATAATGAGCACCGCCTCATCCATGCTCGGAGGCTGGACATGAATCGGCTGGAACCGTCGCTTGAGGGCGCCGTCCTTTTCAATGTGCTTGCGATATTCATCCAGTGTGGTGGCGCCGATGCATTGGATCTCGCCGCGAGACAGCGCGGGCTTCAGCATGTTGGAGGCATCGATCGATCCCTCCGCTGCCCCGGCTCCGACGAGTGTGTGCAACTCATCGATGAAGATGATGATATTGCCGGCCTGCACAATTTCTTTCATCACGACCTTGAGTCGCTCTTCAAACTGGCCGCGATACTTGGTGCCGGCAACCAGCGAACCAAGGTCGAGTGCGATGACTCGGCGCGATAAGAGATTATCCGGAACTTCAGACTGTATGATTCGTTGAGCCAAACCTTCGACGATGGCCGTCTTGCCGACTCCCGACTCTCCGATGAGGACCGGATTATTCTTGGTTCGGCGGCTGAGGATCTGAAGGACGCGTTCGATTTCATCGGCGCGACCGATGACCGGATCCAACTGACCTTCTTGGGCCATCTGGGTCAGATCCCGTCCGAATTCATCAAGTGCCGGTGTATTACTCTTCCGGTCTCGCTCGCGCGGCGCAGACTTTCTCAGGAAGGTGACCGTTAACTGTCTGGCCGTCAGTAGATTGGCTCCAAGGCTACGGAGAATTTTCCCGCCGATCCCCTCCTCTTCCCGCAAGAGGCCGAGCAGGAGATGTTCGCTGCCGATATGGTTATGGCCCAACAGTCTGGCCTCTTCCACACCGTACTCAATTACTTTCTTGACGCGCGGGCTAAAGGGAATTTCCCCGAACGTCATCGTGGTGCCCCCGCCGGGAAGATTCCGCTCAATTTCGAGACGGATCTGTTCAGTCGAGAGACCCATTTTTTTCAGGATCATCAGGGCGATACCGTCGGATTCACGGAGAATCGCGAGAACCAAGTGCTCCGTCCCGAGATAATCGTTCTGGTGCCGCTCGGCCTCTTCCCGTGCCAGGATGATGATCTTCCGACCCTTGTCCGTGAATCGTTCGAACATCCTGCCTCCTTCTGGTCTGGTATAGACTCGTAGTGGTTCCGGTCGCGCGAACCTATGGAAAATCTTGGTCTAATTCTAACTACCGCCTTTTCGAGTGTCAAGGTTGCATGCAAATCCCACAACGATGAAAGTCAACTGTATGGATACGTGTGAGGCGCTCGTCTCTGACTCATCGCGTGCGCGGCATCGTTTCGTTGACAGTCTGAGAACCGTCCCGATACAATCCCGCACCTTTCACCACTCCACTTTAAAGGCACACCGGCACCGTTATGCAACGTAAGAGCATTGGCATTCTCACGAAGCCGAAATTTCCAGAGGTGAAGGAAACGCTGCAGAGCGTTGTCTCCTGGTTACGGGCGAAGAACATCGTTGCGTTATTGGATACGACTTCTGCTGCATTGCTTGGCGAGACCGGGGGCATTCAGAAGACGCAGCTGGCCAGTCAAGCCGATGTATTGCTGGTATTGGGTGGTGACGGGACGATGTTGAATGCGGCGCGTCTCGCCGGAGAGCGAGGCATTCCCATACTCGGGGTCAACATGGGAGGGCTGGGATTTCTCACCGAAGTTCGTTTGGAGAATCTCTATCCTTCCCTCGATCGAGTATTCGCCAACGACTTTGTGTTAGATGAACGACTCATGCTCAAGACCCATGTGCACCGGCATGGAGAGACGGTCACGCAAGGGGCTGTCCTCAATGATGTCGTGATCAGCAAGGGCACCTTGGCGAGAATGATTGAACTGAAAATCGCAATCCAGGGCGAGTTCGTGACGAATCTGCGCGGCGACGGATTGATCGTCAGCACCCCTACGGGATCGACGGCCTACTCTCTTTCGGCCGGCGGCCCGATCTTGGCTCCGGCAGTGCAGTCGCTGGTGTTGACACCGATCTGTCCCCACACACTCACCCATCGTCCGCTGATTGTCCCGGCTGAAGCGGAAATCGAAGTGACATTGACCAGTAAGGATGACGGAGCGATGGCCACCATGGACGGCCAGGTGGGTGTCGCCATTTCTCAGGGGGATACGATCGAGATCAAGGTCTCGGAACATCGCACCAGACTGATCCGGTTTCCTGAGACCCGATATTATGAAGTATTGCGGGAGAAGCTGAAATGGGGAGACGGCTGAACCGTCTCCCCATGGGGCTGTCTAGTGCGAGTGCCGCTCGATTAAGTTGAGCATTTCCTGATTAGTGGCGTATTTGAATTCCCCGATACAGTCTGTCGCGTTGCTGTGGGCTTTCTCCGCGGTATCGAGTGCTTTGAGTCCTGCCAGAGTCACCGGGTGGCTCTTCCGGTCCTTCAATAACGCGGTAAGCTTTTCCTTCACGGTCTGGGCTGAAGCAGGCTGGCTTGAGGTTTTGGATTCAAGGTAGCGAGTTACCACTTCCGCGCACCACTCCCCGTCCCGCTTGGCGACACCGACCAGACCTTCGCTGGCTTTGCGCGCCCATCCGGTGAGGAATACTCCATCCACTGCCTTGCCGGTGGTCTCGTCATAGGCTTGGAAGAGTGCATCGTCCGGATCGTTGTTCGTCTTATTGGGATTGGTGACAAAAAGTCCGTTTTTATAGGGGAGCCCCACAGTCTCATCCACCTTGTCGCCGACTGCAAAGACGACGGCATCGCAGGGAAATTCGTAATACTGCTTCAGCCCGACGGCAGCTGTGTCGGTGCCTTTTGGCTCCAGCTTATTGTCTTCCATTTCCAGGCCGCGCACTCGATTGTTCCCGTCGACTAGGATGCGCTTCGGTGACGCTAAAAACTTGAACCCCATTTTCGTGGGGCTGACTGCCGGTTCGCATTTGGTGAATTCGTCCGTCAGACCTTTCAGGACTTCGTCGGCATTCTGACCGACGGCGGCGAGGCGATCCTTGATGCGCGCTACTTCCTTGGTAATGCCCTCGACATCCATATTCGCGCAGACCGACCGGATTTCCTTCGGATTGTACTTTCGCTCCAGCGGGCCGCGTCGCACGATGGCGGTGACGCGTTCCACTTTTTTATAGCGAATCAGCCAGTGAGCAATGTCTACCATGACGTCGCCTGCCCCGATGACGGCCACATGCTTTCCGACTTCAAATGGTCGGTCGCCAAATCCCGGCAAGCGGTTGAAGTGATAGACCACGTCTTTGGCATGGAACACGCCTTGAGCCGAATCCCCGTCCACGCCGATGGCCTTGGTGCCTTGTGCGCCGATCGCAAAGACGACCGCACTGGCGCCGAGAGCACGAACGTCTTCCACGGTCAGGTCTTTGCCTTTGCCGATAGACACGTTGCCGAAGTAGTGCACATTCGGCTGCTCCAGCATCTCCCAATATTGCTTCTTGAGGCCGCCGCGCAATTTCAGCTTGGCCGGGAAAATCCCGTACTCAGCCAGCCCGCCGAACTTGATGTCGCGGTTGAGTATGATGACGTCATGGCCGGCCTTCGCCAGCATATTTGCAGCGGCCATTCCGGCTGGTCCGGCTCCGGCCACAATGATCACATGCTTACCCTGTGCGCTCATGCGATGTTCCCTGGAAAAAGTTGATGGACAGTGACTAGAACCCCAACAGTTTCGCGGACATTAGCATAGAGACTTTTGGGGTGTCAAAGTTTTGGAGCATTTCACTCTTCGGGACTTCTCGCGGGGTTCATCGCCGCCCCCTTGTCAGATTGAGTGAGGAGCGGGAGGATGAAGTCATCGAAGATGGAAGTGAGCGAGGTGGCGCCCTTGTGTCGGCGAATGTTCGAGATATCTGTCGTTCGAGATGACTCCGTCAGATGTATTCATGAGAAACACCCATTGATCTCCTCGATCACCCAGCCTGGCAATGAGAGTAGACCAAAAGGCGCCCCGGCACCCAGTCGCTGCGCTCTATTTACTCCATTTAATGGCGCTTACGACATTAGAGAAATCATCGGACCAGAGGCCAACCGTTGGAGATTGTTGCAGTGGCGTCCACCGTGGATCCTTGCCCAGGGCACCGAAGGCTTCTTTCTCCCGCGCCATGATCACGATGTCCGCTGCATATTTCAGTGCCGCACGATCCGACTCGCCGAATTGTTTCAGCCCGGTTAGATGGAGCGACTCTCCAAGATTAGCTAATACCGGCTCAAGTGCCAGATACCGATTCGAGATATGAATGACTAAAAGACCTTCGGGAGCCAGCTTTCGCAGATACATCTCCATGGCTTCGCGAGTGAGTAGATGAACAGGGATCGCATCCGAGGTAAATGCGTCCAGAATGACCATGTCATACGCGCCGTCCGGAGCCTCCAGCATTTTCAATCGGGCGTCACCTTCAACCACCCGCAGATCGACCCCGCGGGCTATCGCGTCGTTGTAGTACGTGAAGAGCCTGGGATTCTTGGCGATCTCCACCACAGCCGGATCTATTTCGTAGAATGTCAGCGACTGCCCTTGCTCGGCATAATTGGCCAATGCCGCAATGCCCAAACCGGTGATGGCGATTCGTTTCTTGATATTCGGCCCGCTGAATGCCGCAAACACCTGGCCGTATGGTCCGGCAGGATGAAAGTAACTCACCGACTCTCTTCTGTGTTCCGGGGCCATGCGTTGCATGCCGTGGTTGATGGTGCCATGCCTCAGCCGATGTATATCGCCATCCACTTTGACCTTGAGGACGCCGAAGAATGAGCGTGTCTGATACAAGACCGGATCATCATACGAGGCGCTCATGACGTTTGCGGTGACGAGCACGGCGCCAAGCGCCAGTCCCATACGAAGCGGGCGTTCTACGCAGGCATAACACAAGAGCAACGGCACGCTTGCAAGGGTGATATCCAGAAGAATCGGTAGGTCAGTCACCGAGTAACTGAGCACGACACAGAGACCGGTAACGATCGCCACTCCTGCAACCCAGGCAAGGTCTCCCGCGTTCCGCAATCGTGCTCCCCATTGAGAGGAAGACCATCGAGCAATCCAGCGTGGATCTACACCCTCTAAACGTGGCAGCACACAGGCGGCGAGTACCAGGATGATGTCGTACTCAAAAATGTCGCTGAATACGACCGGTGCAATCAGGGCATTGAATAGCCCGCCGAGCGCTCCTCCAATGGACATGAGTAAATAGAATAGTGTCAGCCGGTCTGTCGGTGGCCTGGTTCTGGCCAGCTCGCCGTGGCAGACCATGGCGACCAGACTCAGCCCCACGAGAGGGAGGAGGAGTTGCACGAGATACGGAAGCGATGGCGCATATGGCAGGGCATCGAATATCAGGAGCAACAGCACCACCGGCAAGGTCATGACCATGGCTCGGTGATTGGCAGGCGACCATTTCGCGAACACCAGAATAAAGCTCAACAGATACAGCGCGAGCGGGACAACCCACAGCAGTGGAATGGCAGCCACATTAAGCGTGATGTGAGTCGTGGCTCCCAGCAGAAGGCTCGAGGGAATGAAGGCCAGGAGAATCCAACGCAGGCGAGTCAATACGGGCAGAGGCGAAAGAGGCGCGCCTGCTTGAGTATCCGATCCGGACGTCGATGTTGCGGCTTCGTTCACGTGCGTGTGCCTGAGGAACCAGGCACATGTTCCAAGGAGAGCGACGAGAACTCCATACCCGATGCTCCAGAGCATCGTCTGCGACAGTCGGTGTGTGCCCCTGAGGGGAAACCAGGGTTCGATGACGAACGGATAGCCCAGTAACGCCACCATGCTGCCGGCATTACTCGCGGCATACAAGAAATAGGGATCTCGAGCAGACGGATGATCGGTCCAGGAAAACCACCTCTGTAAGAGCGGGGCCGTTGTCGAGAGCATGAAGAAGGGAAGGCCGATCGCCACGGTCAGGAGTAGCAGCACCCAGAGTACCGGGTTGGTCTGATTGGGAGAGGTCCACCCTGAAGGCATGCCGATGGGCAGTAACAGCAACGGGACAGCCAGTAAAACCAGATGCACAACTACCTGGCGGCGAGGAGCTACCCACGAATTGAGCAGATGGACATAGCCATACCCGGCCAGGAGCGTGGTTTGAAAGAACAACATGCACGCATTCCAGACCGCCGGGGTCCCCCCTAACATCGGGAGGATCATCTTTGCCATCATGGGCTGAACAAGAAACAGTAAAAAGGCGCTGAGGAAGATCGTCCCCGCCCACACTATCGCCAAGTCATCCTCCGTTTCGTGGTCACAATAATTCCCCGAGTTGGGGAAGATCGTTCTCTTCTGGATGCCAAGTCACCGATAGGATGGCTGACGGTCTGACCCCTTAGCCTCCTGCGCTCCCCACTGGTCCGCCGGGCATGGTCATGCGCCAGGGATCAAGCAATTCGGTGAGGCGTTTGTCGGAGAGCACTTTCTGCTCCTTCGCGACTTCACGGACGGTCTTGCCGGATTTGTAGGCATCCTTCGCCAGTTTGGCGGCCGCTTCATAGCCGATTTCCGGCGCGAGTGCGGTACACATCGCGAGGCTCTCCTCGATCAGGCTCTTGCAGCGTTCTTCATTGGCCTTGATGCCTTCAATGCATTTGACTGCGAAGTTATTGGAGACTGATGCGAGCAACTCAATCGATTGCAGGAGATTGTAGGCCATGACCGGCAGCATGACGATCAATTCAAAGTTGGCTGCCTGTCCGCCGATCGTCACGGTGACATCGTTGCCGATGACCTGGGCACAGACCATCGTGACGGATTCGGCGATCACAGGATTCACTTTCCCCGGCATGATCGACGAGCCCGGTTGTGTTTCCGGCAGATTGATTTCTCCCAACCCGCAGCGCGGGCCTGAGCCGAGCCAGCGCACATCATTGGCGATCTTCATGAGGCTCACGGCAATCGTCCGCAACTCCCCGCTGGCTTCAACCAAGGAATCCTGAGCCGACTGGGCCTCGAAATGATTCTTGGCTTCTTTGAAGGTGCAGCCGGTTTCTTTGGAAATAATCGCCATCACTTTCGATGAAAATTTTGGATGACAGTTCAGCCCTGTGCCGACCGCGGTGCCGCCGAGGGCTACTTCACTCAAGGCCTCCTGTGCGCGCTTCACCCGCTGGATGCCGAGCTCGATTTGGCGCGCATAGCCGCCGAACTCCTGCCCCAGCCGTACGGGCGTGGCATCCTGTAAATGGGTGCGGCCGATTTTGACGATCTTGTCGAATTCTTTGGCTTTGCGGTCGAGCGCCTTGTGCAATCGAGTCAATGCCGGGATGAGCTCCCGCTGCATCAATTCGCCGGCGGCGATATGGATGGCGGTAGGAATGACATCGTTGCTGGACTGCCCGAGGTTCACATGATCATTGGGATGAACCAACTTGCTGCCGCGTAAGCCGCCGAGGAGTTCGGTGGCCCGGTTAGAAATCACTTCGTTGGTATTCATGTTGGTTGAGGTGCCGGATCCGGTCTGGAAAATGTCGACCGGGAATTCGGCGTCGAGCTTACCCTCGACCACTTCCGTGGCAGCCACCTTGATCGCGTCAGCGGGTTTCTTGTCCAAGAGACCCAGCGATTGATTCACGCTGGCGGCGGCGCGCTTGATCAGGCCCATAGCCCGAATAACGGATCGCGGCATGCGGAGGGGGCTGATCGGGAAGTTCTCGATGGCACGTGCGGTTTGCACGCCGTAGTAGGCGTCTGACGGAACGGCCAATTCCCCCATGGTGTCGCGTTCAATGCGGGTGTTGGTCGTAGACGAGGTCTTTGATCCTGACGATTTCTTCATCACCGTATCTCCTCAGTAGGCAATCGTGTGGGTAAAGGAGCGCGCATCTTAAACGTTTGCGGCTGAGAAGCTCAAGAGTATGGGAGGAAGAGAATGATGCGGGCAGGAAGAAAAAGAAAGGCCCGCCGGAGCGGGCCTTTCATACGATACTGAACGGCCATAATCTTATGCGACCTTAACCTCAATGGCGCGCGGTTTGGCCTTTTCCGATTTCGGGATATGCAGGTTCAACACCCCGTCTTTGAATTCGGCTTTCACCCCGCTCTCGTTCACTTGGTCCGGCAGAGAAAAGCTTCGGACGAATGTCCCATAGGATCGTTCGATCCGATGATATTTCGTTGTCTTCTCATCCTTTTCCTGACGGCGTTGTCCTTGAATCGTGAGAACACCCTCTTCCAGTGTCACCTTCACGTCGTCTTTCTTCACCTCAGGCAATTCTGCCTGGATCACGTACTCACCCGCGGTTTCGCTGATATCGACGGTCGGCATCCAGTCAGCCACGGTCAACGCTTCCTTCCCGTTGGTTTTGGTTGCAGGACGGACCACCATTCGATTCAGTCGATCTGACATCTCTTCGAGTTCGCGAAACGGATCCCAACGCATCAGAGCGGTCATGGCATACCTCCATACGAATTATGTGTCGTGTTCGTCGTGCCTGACGCCGGCGCCGCGTCTGTTGTGCTTACAACAACAGAGATAATTGCGATGTGTAGAGAGTCAAGGGGGGAAAGCGCGAAGAGGCTCGGCTAGCGTTGCGTCAAGGGGGTATAGGGGCGATTGTGTTCTCCTGAGTAAATCTGGTCCGGTCGGAAGAGCTTGTTCTCCTGCAGCTGTTCCAGCCAATGGGCGAGCCAGCCTGACACGCGGGCCATGGCGAAGAGCGGCGTGAACAGGTCCGTATCGATGCTCATCTGATCGTAGATGATGCCGGAATAGAAATCGACGTTCGGGTAAATGCCCTTCCCCTGCAGCAACTCCCCTGCGGCTCGTTCGACTTCCAGTGCGACGGCATAGAGGGGCGACGGCCCGCATTCTTTAAAGAGCCGCTCGCAAAGCCCTTGAAGAATCGTGGCACGAGGATCTTTCACTTTATAGACGCGATGGCCGAATCCCATGAGCTTCTGCTTGCCGGCCAGTTTCTGTTCCACGTAGGCCCGAGCTTGTTCAGGGCTGCCGATCTCGCGGAGCATGTGGATCACTTCTTCATTCGCTCCGCCATGGAGCGGTCCCTTCAGGGCGCCGATCGAGGAGGCGACGACCGTATAAGGATCGGCGAGCGTCGAGGCCGTCACGAGTCCCGTAAAGGTCGAGGCGTTCATCGTATGTTCGGCGTGGAGGATGAGACAGTCATCAAAGATGTCTTTCCAGAGCGGATGCGGCGCGTGTTCCGTCAGCATGTACAGAAAGTTTTCGGAGAATTCGAGGTCATCTTGCGGCGGGATGGGGTCGTTGCCGTGCCGGAGTCTGGCCCAGGCCGCGACGATCGTCGGGAGTTTGGCGATGAGCCGTATTGCCGACCAGTAATTGTTCTCCGCGTCTTTGACCTGCCGCCCTGGATAGAACATGCCGAGTGCGGCGACCGCGGCTTGCAGCGCATCCATCGGATGCCCGGTTTCAGGCAGGCACTTCAAGAGGTCGTTGATGCGAAACTTGATGCGGCGATGATGGGTGATGTCGCTGGTCCAGCGATCAAGCTCCGGACGCGTGGGGAGGCGGCCGAAGAGGAGCAGATACGATGTTTCGAGGAAAGATGACTGGGCACAGAGCGTCTCGATTCTGATGCCGCGGTATTCGAGCACACCGTGTTGGCCGTCCACATCGCTGATCGAGGAGGTGGCGGCCGGTACGCCATCCAGGCCCGGCATGAAATCGTGCGGCATAGGCGATCTCCATTGTGGCCACGATTGCGATCTGGAAATATCGTATCATGAGCGGACAGTCCGAGGTTGGTCATTCTTGAATTGAGAAATGACGATTGGCATACTGTCTTTGAGTTGTGCGATGCGCAGCCGGAATGAGGTGCTTTTGTGTTTCGCGTGATGCTGATTCTGGGTTTGTTGGTCCTGGTGCCCGCAGCGATTGTGTTTTGGCGCATGCGGGATCGTGCGGTCATGGC
>JACOEJ010000006.1:5176-16434 GCA_024998645.1 Nitrospira sp. | reverse complement strand
CGTCCGGAAAAAGGGGTGGATATGGCTCCCGACCGGTCGGATGGGAGGCCCTGAATGACACACACGGCGACCATCGCGGGGGTGATGCTCATGGGAGTCGTCTTGATGGGCTACGGGAGTGCGCAGGCTCAGGAGGATCAGCTGGTGTATGCGGTGGTGAGCGAAGCGCCAAAAGACAAGACGAGGATCTCGGCAAAAATCGCGATCGATGGGGCGGTAACCGACACCAAGCTTCTGGCCTCAGAAGCCATTGTCGGCAATCTGATATGGAAGAAGCTTGAAATCTGTCATGCGATGCGACTTGAAGGCCAGCGCTCCGGCGAGGGCTTTCGAGTGACCACGGTTCGGGTGGTCGACGGGAGTATGTTGCCGATGGCGTTGCAGGGGTTTGCCGGTGATTGCTTGCTCAAGAAGGCGCTGGAGATTGCGCCGCTGGTCGATTAGCAGGCGATGGCCTTTCTGAACAGCTGTGGGGGCAACTGGTAGCCTGACTTATGTCCGGCAGCCCAGGCACTCGGTGGGTTCGGTTTCCGCATCCCGCTCGGCGATGGTCAGCGGAAAGAGAATGCCGCATTGGGCACAGGGGCGAATTTCAAAGTAGGCCACACCCTTGTCGTCAATTTCCGTCGGCAGGAGAAGTTCCAGCGGATCGTAGCCGATAACGGCGCCGTCCGGGAATTTGACCAGGGCGATCCGGTCATTGAAGACCTCGAAGGTGGCTTCCTGGCCTTTTCGATCCAGTAAGTGGCCTAAGACGAAGACCGGCTGGCCCTTGCGTTTGGTGCGAAGCTCACGGAGTGTGTGCAGGGTGGCCGCGGTACAGGAAAACTGACCAGAAGAACTTGTTCCAACGAGTGGCATAGTATCGTGTGATGAGGTGAAGGTGTAACAACTCGGAATGATCTACCATAGCAGAAAAAATGGCGTCAAGGCAGGTTTCTTCAGAAGGAGTAAAAATGGCCGACATCACGATTTATCATAAGCCGACATGTACCACGTGCCGACAAGCGGTGCAGATGCTGAAGGACAGCGGGGCGCCGTTCACACCGGTGAATTACTACGAGCAGACGTTTACGAAAGATCAGTTGAAGAAGATTTTGAAAAAGGCCGGGCTTGCTCCGAAGGATGTGCTCAGGACCAAGGAGGATATCTACAAGGAACTAGGGCTGGCTAAGAAGGAGCTGTCAGATGACACGTTGCTCGATCTGATGGTGAAGCATCCGGATCTGATTCAGCGTCCGCTTGTGGTCAAGGATGACAAGGCGCTGTTGGCCAGACCGGCGGAGACGGTGAAGACGCTGCTGTGAGGGTCAGGTCTCGAATTCACTGTGGTTGACGATGCGGCCGGTGTGGCGTGGAGCTGTGTTAGCCGAAGCGATGTGAATGGCTCCGCGTTTGACGATGTTGCCACCCTCCCCTTTCGCCTCGTAGAGCGCGCGATAGGCGGCTTTTGTCACAAGGGTGAACGAGAGGTGTGGCGCGGTCGGTTCTGCGACTCCAATGCTGAGTGTGACGGGAAGGTCGATGTCTTTCGATCCGGGTATAGACGAGCGGCTCCCTTCCCAGACACGGGTCTGTTTGCGAAGTCGCAGCGTGGTCTGCTCAACGGCCTTGCGAATCTGTTCGAGCGTGGCGAGGGTGTCTATCGCCGTTCTGGAGTAAAAAACCAGGGTAAACTCGTCGCCGGTAAGCCGGAAGACTTTCCCGCTCCCTGCCGTCGTCATGATCTTCGGCGCCACAAGGCGCAGCACTTGTTCCGAGACAGTCTTCCCGTACTGGTTCTGATACTGCTTCAGTTGATCCACCCCGACGATTGCCGCCACGTAGTTCTCTCCCAACCTCGCAACAGTTTCGTCGTAGGCCAGGCGACCAAGTGCGCCGGTCTGTTCATCGCGATAGGCGCGTTGGTGCGATGCATGCACGAGGGAGAGGAAGAGCGTGAGGCCTGCGGCAGACAGGAAATGTGTCGGGTTCCACCCGTATTGGATGCCGTGAACGGCGAGGAATGTCGTCAGGATCGCCCAGGCCGCCCCGCCGTCGAGCGGGGCGTGATAGAGCAGGAACTTGGCAGTCAATAACAACAGAGCACTGCCGAATGCCAGCACGGCCGGTTGTGATAGCGGTGTCCATTCAGAGGTCGAAAGTGGTATGAGCGGAAGTTGGAACGGAGCAGTCAGCAGGCTAGTCAGATTGGTTTGCCCGGATAGACAGAGCCACAAGACAAGCAGGGGCTGACACAAAATGAGGAGCAGGCTCACGAGTCCTCTCCAGCTTGAGACACCACCCTCTTTGACCAGCGAGAGCGCGAGCAGATTCACCGGAGCCAGGAATGTGGCGATGGCAAATAGGACCGGGCCTTGCGCTCCCGGGCTTGAATCGGTTGGAGGAAACCAGAAGATTCCACGGTCGAGACACACGAGGACCAAGAGCGAAAGAATCAGGCGGCTACTGGAGAGATACCAGCCGAAGACGATGCCGAATCCCAGCACGATGACGGGAAGAGCAGAGACCGGTCCCTGAGCCCATGCCGGGAGGCCGTGCGGCCGAAGAAAGCCGATTGCCAAGAGTAGAATGAGTCCCCCGGGAGCGAGCAATTCCCAGGCACGTTTGAGCGTTGAGGTGGCCATTCGGGTATTCTCACAGCATGAACCCGAACAGGAGTGAGCGAGAATCGTACCAGCGGAGGCCGATATATGGTGGAGGCACTCTGAAAAACGTGAGTACTTCTGAGGTTTTACAAGCACGAAGATTGGCTGAACGCCGTCATCCTCTTTCTCAGTTGGGGATAGCCATCAGGCTGTTCTGAATTGGACGCCTTGGCGGGTGCCTAAGTGAGAAGGGCGCAGGCCCCACAGATGCCGTCTCGCGGCGTAAAAGCCGGCGCGTGCAGGGCGAGAGGAATTGGATGATGCAACGGATATTCGTGAATAGTTCAGTCTAAGACCAGGTGAGCCTTCCCGAAGTCGCATCAATTTTCACAGCGACCTCCCCGTTCAACACTTGAAGCAGCAGATTCCCGAGCAGGGTTCTCCGCCAGCCTCGCAACAGAGGAAGATCGGGCGTGGTGCCCTGAGCCCGCGCATCGACCAGCGCCTGGATATCGGCAGTCGTCGCGAGCAAGGTGGGGGCGATTTCCTGATCGGCGGATTGGGCCTTCATCACGGCTTGGAGGAGTTCCACCAATCCGGTCGATTCCGGTTCAGGCTTACGGTCCTTGGGGACCTCCGGCCAGGCGGAAGCGGGAAGCGCGTTGGCGGCGTGAATCGTTTTCAGGATCGTCTCGCCGTGCCGGTCGGCTTCCGATCCATGAAGCCCGCGTACGGCGCGTAATTCATCGACCGATCGTGGTGGATGGCGGGCGAGTTGAAGGAGGACTTCGTCTCGCATCACGCGACCGCGGGGCACATTGCGGCGTTTGGCTTCGCTTTCGCGCCAGGCTGCCAGCTCTCGCAGGACGGCGGCGGACTTCGGTTTCAAGCTATCCCACCCGCGAATCCGTTGGTAGCGCTCCTGCGGTTCGCGGCGCGTGTCGCCGACGATCGTTTCCAGTCTGGAGAATTCTTCGTGGGCCCACTCACTCCTCCCGAGTTTGGTGAGGCGCATGCGCAGATGGTCATGAATGGCCAGCAGGAATTCGACATCTTCCAGGGCATAGGCCAGTTGATCGGTCGACAATGGTCGCGCGCTCCAATTGGTGAAGGTGTGGGCCTTCGCGAGCTTTCTCCCATGGACGCGCAAGACCAAATTGGAGTAGGCGACTTGTGCGCCATACCCCACCATCGCGGCGGCTATTTGAGTGTCGAAAAACGGCTTGGGAATCGTTCCCGCGTGGGTGGCAAAGAGATCAAGGTCTTGCCGGCCGGCATGGACAATCTTTTCCACGTCCGGATTGCGGACAATGTCCCAGAATGGTTGCAGTGCGGATGACTGCTGAACCGCCGGAAAATCGATGACGGCGGACTGCGTTTCGGTGGCGACCTGAATGAGTTCAAGCCGTGGGACAAAACTCTCTTCTCCGACAAACTCGGTGTCGAGGGCCAGGCGTGACGCGGTGGCCAGGTGATCGCACAAACGCTCAAGCCCGTCTGCAGTGGTGATATATTGTGTGGAGTCCACGAACGTTCTGTCTCCTACTCGGTTGGACGATAAGGGTGGTCGGCCTGGGGCATCGGTTCGACGTTGCTCAAGCTCAAATATTCCTTCAAAAACTGATAGGCCTCCAGCATCCGCCGTAATGCCGGCTCGGAACTCCGGTCGCCATGGTTCGAATCGGGATGGAGCTGTTTCGCTTTCTGTCTGAACGCCGCGGTCACATCCGCGAGCGAACTGCCGAACTCGACGCCCATGATCGCATAGGCGTCCACCGCGTTGTTGATGCCGGTGCCGCCCTGGGAAAGATCCCCGCCTCCGCTGGCGGCTTTGAGCATATCGGCAAGGCTGACCTTCTTGCGCCGCCGCCGCGGCCGTTCTCGAATTTCACTGTCGAACTCATCCCAGCGGTCTTCGACAAACTCCAGGCGCGATTCCAGGCGCATGGCGCCGGAGAGATCGCGGATGACCCCCAGCTCATCGTCGATCTCAATCAGCGACCGAATCACTTCCTCCAACCCTTGTTCGACCCGGAAGAAGCTATCGACGCGCGATTCCATCATTGTATCGACGGCGAGTTCGAGGCTGGTCTCGGTCTTGAGACGCAGTGAATCGATCCGCTGGCGCATTCCCCGCTGAAACTTGATGAATTTGCTTTGTGTAAAAGGCATGGTCAGCCGGTCTACCGGCCGCGGCATTGTAGCACAGTGTGATTCCCGGTCAGTAGAGGGCTCATGTCCGCGCGTGGGCTCGTGTCTCGGCCCACAGAACGGGAAGCACGATGTCACGGGTTATTCTGTGGATGAGGAAGAAGTCCCCGGCATCCGTCTGCGCGCCACGCCGCTGTCGCGCGCGGCGGCTGCCACCGCCCGGGCGACCTGTGGGACGACGGTTTTGTCAAAGAGGCTCGGAATAATGTAATCCTCGCTGAGCGCGCTTTTGGGAATGACGTCGGCAATGGCCTTGGCGGCAGCCAGTTTCATGACTTCATTGATCTCTCTGGCTTGCACGTCGAGTGCGCCACGGAAGATGCCGGGGAATGCGAGGGCGTTATTGATCTGATTGGGGAAATCGGATCGCCCGGTGGCAAAGATGCGACAGTGCGAGGCGGCGAGTTCCGGCGATACTTCCGGATCCGGATTTGCCATGGCAAAGACAATGCGCTCGGGAGACATCAGCTCAAGGTCTTCGGCGGTCAGAATATTTCCGATCGAGAGCCCGATAAAGACGTCGGCGCCCTTCAGCGCATCGCGCAAGGTTCCTGCGGGAGTCTCACGGGTCAAGCAGGCCGTCAGGTCGGTTCGACAGGCGTGTAGTTGTTCCGGGTTGCCGGACAGGATGATGCCTTCTTTATCGCACCCCAGCAGATGCGAGACGCCGGCTGCCAGCAACATCCGGCAACAGGCCGTGCCGGCGGCGCCAAGACCGTTGACGACCACGCGGATGTCCCCGATCTGTTTCCCTGTGACGAGCAGCGCGTTGGTCAGGGCGGCGAGAATCACCACAGCCGTGCCGTGCTGATCGTCGTGCATCACCGGGATATCGAGCGACGCCTTCAGCCGTCGCTCGATCTCAAAACAGCGGGGCGCACTGATGTCTTCCAGATTGATCGCCCCGAATCCCGGCGCGATGCCTTCGACAATGCGGACGATCTCGTCCGGGTCCTGCGTATTCAGGCACAACGGCCAGGCGTCGATCCCCGCGAGCTCCTTGAACAGCATCACCTTGCCTTCCATGACAGGCAGGGCCGCTTCAGGACCGAGGTTACCGAGTCCCAACACGGCAGACCCGTCCGTTACAACCGCGACGCTATTACTCTTGCTCGTGAACGCATAGACTTTGGATTTATCCCGTGCGATGGCCTGGGAGACTCGCCCGACCCCCGGGGTGTAGATCATCGAGAGGACGTTTCTGGTATTGATCGGGATCTTGCCTTCGACGCGAATCTTACCGCCGAGGTGTAAGAGAAATATCCGGTCGGAAGCCGACAGCACGGTCACATCAGGAAGGGCGCTCAGACGGGCCAACACCTTCTCGCCATGGGCTTCATTGTGGACATCGAAGGTAACGTCCCGAACCATTTGGGCTTTTGTCGCCGAGACAATATCCACCGCGCCGAGATTGGCTCCCTCCTCGGCCAGCAAGGCTGCCACGCGGGCGAAGATGCCGGGCGTGTTGGCCAGTTCAAGTCTGACGGTGAGACGATAATTGGAATAGGGGCCGAGATCGACCATTGTGGAGACTCCGGTGAAATCTCACTAATAAGCCTATCACACAATCACGACGTCCCTGAGAAGGAGGCGGATGTGGCCGGTGGTGGAAGAGGTATAAACATCTCACTATAGCGACTGAAGGAGTTGACTTTATACATATCTTTGGCATACCGTGCACGGAAATTTGCCTGATCGTGACAGGCACTCATTCCAAACTTTCAAAACCTTTCAGGGGGAGAACAGTTATGAAGAGCATGTTGATGGCAATTATGGCAGTCGCAATCGCAGTGACGTTCAGCGCGCCTTCCTTCGCCGGCGAAGAGAAGAAGGACAAGAAGGATGAGAAGAAGGGCGGCCACGTCCTCGTGTACGGCGACGAGAAGAAGGATAAGAAGGACGAGAAGAAGGGCGGCCACGTGGTGTTCGGCGAAGAGAAGAAGGACAAGAAGGAAGAGAAGAAGGGTCACTAATCGACGGACACCGCTGAGGTGTCGTCTGACTGAATCTGTCAAAAGGCCTACGATCATCATGATCGTAGGCCTTTTTTCTTTCCTGCGGCGTTGACCCTCCTTAATCGACGATGCTACGGTGCGATCATGTCATCAACATCTGATCGCAAGCCGAATCGCCTGCATACCGAGACGAGTCCCTATCTCCTCCAGCATGCCCTCAACCCGGTTGATTGGTATCCCTGGGGCCCGGAGGCGTTGACTGCCGCCAGGTCATCGAACAAACCGATCCTGTTGTCGATCGGCTACTCGGCCTGTCACTGGTGCCATGTGATGGAGCGGGAGTCGTTTGAGAACGACGCGATTGCCGCCATCATGAATCGCCATTTCATCTGCATCAAGGTGGATCGGGAGGAGCGCCCGGATCTCGACGAAATTTACATGGCGGCGACGGTGGCGATGAACAATGGTCAGGGGGGCTGGCCGATGACGGTGTTTCTCACGCCGGATCAGGAGCCGTTTTTCGCCGGCACCTATTTCCCTCCGGAAGACCGGTGGGGCCGGCCCGGGTTCGGCACGTTGCTGAATAAGATTGCCGACTATTGGGCGAAAGATGCGGCGGGTGTGCGGACTCAAGCCAAAGAAATGACCGAGCGGTTAAAAGGCGAAGGCCGGATCCCCTCCCCGATCTCTGTCAGCGAGTCGGTACTGGACGATGCCGTCACACAATTCAAAGAAGATTTCGACAAGACCTATGGCGGGTTCGGCGGAGCCCCGAAATTTCCTCCGGCGGCCGGACTCTCGTTGTTATTGCGGTGCTATCGGCGATCCGGGGATGCGCACACGCTGGCGATGGTCACCAAGACACTCGACATGATGGCGGCCGGGGGCATCTACGACCAGATCGGCGGCGGATTCGCCCGCTATTCCACCGATGCCCGCTGGCTCGTGCCGCATTTTGAGAAGATGCTCTACGACAATGCGCTGTTGGCCCGTGTGTATGTGGAGGCCTATCAAGTCACCAAGAACCCGGACTATCGGCGCGTGGCCTGTGAGGTGTTGGACTATATATTGAAAGAAATGACCGGGCCGACCGGTGGATTCTATTCAGCGACCGACGCGGACTCCGAAGGCGTCGAAGGTAAATTCTTCGTGTGGCAACCGGCTGAGGTGCAAGCCGCGACGGGGAATGCAGAAGATGCCCGGCGGTATTGCGCGCTCTACGACATTACGGAAAAAGGTAATTGGGAGCACACTAGTATTCCGAATCGCCTGCGGCCCTTGTCCGATATTGCGAAGGAGCTCAATCTGACCGGCGATGAGTTGTCGGAGACGGCCGCGCGGGTGAAGCCCCTGCTCTATCGCGCGCGGCAGCAGCGTGTGCCTCCCGGCCTCGACGACAAAATTCTCACGGCGTGGAACGGCATGATGTTGTCCGCCATGGCTGAGGCGGCCCGGGTGTTCGGCTACACTCATTATCGCGACGCGGCGATGCAAACGGCTGACTTCCTCTTGAAGACGCACGTGCAATCCGATGGACGGCTCCTGCGTACGTCGCGCGCAGGCCGGGCCCATCTCGAGGCTTATCTGGAAGATTACGCCTATCTGGCGGAAGGACTCATTGATCTGTATGAGGCCGGAGCCCCTGAACGGTATCTCCAGGCGGCTGCAGGATTGGCTGACCGGATTCTGTCCGATTTCATGGACGGAGAGCAGGGTGGATTTTTCACCACGGCTAGGCATCACGAGGCGCTCATTCTTCGCGGCCGTGAAGGAGCCGACGGGGCCACACCCAGCGGCAATGCCGTGGCGGCATCGGCGCTGGCACGTTTGGCGTGCCATTTCGATCGGCAGGATTGGCGGGATGCGGCGGTCGGCGCGATCCGGGTCTACGGGAGGCAGATCACGCGCTATCCCCGTGCCTTCGCCAAGAGCCTGGCGGTGGTCGATTTCCTGACGGAAGGTCCGGTGGAATTAGCCTTTGTCGGAGACGGTCAGCAAGCGGCTGCGCAGGCGCTGTATCGGGCGGTAGCGGACGAATATCTTCCCAATCGGATCATCGCGTCGACCGGGTCGAAAGCGGGCTCTACCCTCCCCTTACTGCAGGGGAAGTCGGTCGTTGCGGGACAGCCCGCTCTGTATATCTGTCGGAACTTCAGCTGTCAGCGTCCCGTCACTGATCCGCAAGCCGTTGCCGAGGCGCTTCGCGTCCATCGGTCGGGCGCCGGCACAGCAGCCGGTCGAACAGAGACGTTGCTGAGTGGGACACAGTTGTCCGGTCATGCGACGGTGCAAGGCACGGCGGCCTATGCGGCGAACATGGTGGGCCTGTCCCCGTCCGGTTCTCTCGCCCAGGGATATACTGCCGGCGGATCGACCGGGCTCACGGTGTCCCGGCTGGGGTTTGGCACCTACCGGGTCGACACAAAAGATCCGGAGCATCGGCAGGCCTTCAAGCAGGCGTTGGCGGCAGGCTGCAATCTCATCGACACGTCGACCAACTATATGGATGGGGATAGCGAACGTCTTGTGGGTGCGGTGCTGTCCGAGCTCGTGAAAGCGGGGCAGCTGGCGCGGGAACAGGTCGTGGTCGTCTCGAAGATCGGTTACGTGCAGAGCCAGAATCTGAAGCTTGCCGAGGCCCGGGAGAAATCCGGTCGACCCTACCCCGACATGGTCAAGTATGGAGACGGGATTTGGCACTGCCTCCACCCGGAATTTCTCGCCGATCAACTCGCGCTGTCTCTCGATCGATTGGGACTTGCGACGCTCGATGTGTGTCTGTTGCACAATCCGGAATATTTTTTGTCAGAAGCCGCGCATCGGAAGGAACGTGATCTGGTTGCTTTGCGCGAGGCGTTCTATGACCGATTACAACGCGCGTTTGTATATTTTGAAACGCAAGTCGCGGCCGGCCGGCTGCAATACTACGGAGTCTCGTCGAACACCGTCACCTCGCCTGCCGATCATCCCGAAGCCACCTCACTCAGTCGGATGCTCGAGGCGGCGCGGGCCGCGGCGCGCGAGGTGAATCAATCGACGCATCATTTCCGCTGGTTGCAGTGTCCGATGAATCTCTTCGAGTCCGGTGCGCTGCTGACGGCGAATACCGGAGCCGGCGGCGTCCAGACGGTGCTCGATCTGGCCCGGCAGGAAGGCGTGGCGGTCCTGGTGAATCGTCCGCTCAACGCCATGCCCGGCCAAGGCGGTGGGATTCTTCGTCTTGCCGACTTCCCCTTGGAGGATCAGCCTGTGGATTTTGCCCGGCAACGGGAGCGCGTGGCCGCATTGGAGGATGAGTACCGCCGCACGATCGCGCCGGCGGTTCCGCAGAGCGGTCAGGGTACAGCCCCGGCTGACTTTTTCAACTGGGCTCACGAGTTGGACCGCGTCAGGCCTCAGCTGCAGGGGTTGGAACATTGGGAGCAGATCGAACACCAGATGATTGCGCCTCACGTCAATCAGGTGTTGCAAGCCTTGTCGCGGACGCTGTCCGGTACGGCGGCCGAGCAATGGGAGGCCTGGCGTGACCGGTATGTGCCTGAATTGCTGACGCTGCTGCGGGGATTGCGGCGCGAAGCCACGGAACGAAGTCGTCGACGGACCGCGGCGGTGGCGACGGCGGTTGATTCAGTGCTCCCGCAAGTTCGACGATCGGAATCCCTCTCACGAAAAGCGCTCTGGGTCTTGACCAGCACACCGGGTGTGACGAGCGTGCTGAACGGCATGAGGACGCCGGCTTACGTCGAAGACTCAGTGGGGGTGCTCCACTGGCCTGTGCTGGAGTCGGCGCGGGCGGCCTATGAGGTCGCCAAGACTATCGCCTTTCCCAAAGACTTGGGGTAATCTCTCGGTAGAACGGAAGGAGGCGATATTATGCACCTACCATTACATCGACTCATACCCGGGTTTCTTGTGGTGTTGCTGACCATCGGCGTGTCGGGGTGCGCCACCAAGTCCGGATACGGGGCAGGCGACGAATTGATTGCCAGTGAAGAGCGGATTCCTGATCCTGCCATTCGCGAGCGCGCTCCACAAGAGACGGGCACTCCCGTCACACGCACCAGTCCCGGCATGCGCGCCGAGCTGTCTGCCAGAAATGCGACCGGCACGGAACGAAGCATCCTCCCGGATGTTCTGTTTGACTTTGATCGAGCCACGCTCCGGCTCGATGCCTTGCCGATTTTGGATGCCAATGCGAAAAAACTGACGGACGAGGGGACTAAGCGGATCCTTCTCGAAGGGCGTGGCGATGAAATGGGGACCTCCGCCTATAACCTGGTCTTGGGCGAGCGTCGGGCGAAGGCGGTTCGTTCCTATCTCAAGCAGCTGGGGCTCGACATTGACTTGCGGACGACCAGTTACGGCAAAGATCGTCCGCTCTGTTTTGAGCATCAGCAGGAATGCTGGCAGAAAAACCGCAGTGTCCACTTTGTGGTGAAAGAGTAGTTTCGCACAGGTGCGTTGTTCGGCCATCCCGTCTGGTCCATCCGCAATCCCTGATGTC
>JACOEJ010000006.1:0-5076 GCA_024998645.1 Nitrospira sp. | reverse complement strand
TGTGATGGTGCAGGGAATCCTGTCGTCTAACCTGCCACGTTCTTCTGTGTCCTAGGGGGCTCTTCCATGGCTAAGCTCGCCGTCATCGATATCGGGACCAACTCCATCCATATGGTGCTGGCAGAAATTCTGCCCGACGCCAGTTACAAGATTCTGGATCGATTCAAAGACATGACCCGGTTGGGCAATGGGGCCTTCGCCGCGAGGCGATTATCCGACGAAGCCATCGGCCGCGGGGTTGGTGTGTTGAAGACGCTGGTGACATTGGCGAGGAACAAGGGGTTTGAGCGGATTACCGCAGTCGCGACCAGCGCTGTGCGTGAGGTGAAGAACGGCGGCGATTTCGTCGATCTGGTCGAGGAACAGACCGGCATCAAGATTCGCGTGATCAGCGGGATTGAAGAAGCCCGGCTGATTTTTCTCGGCGTGCGCCACAGCATGGCGTTGTCTGAAAAGCCCACGCTGGTGGTCGATGTGGGCGGCGGATCCGTTGAGCTCATTGTCGGGACTCGCGATGGGTTGCAGCATGCCAACAGCCTGAGGCTCGGCGCGATTCGTTTGTCCGATCAATATGTGACGAAAACCCCGCCCACCGATGCTATGGTCAAGCAATTGAACGAGGCCGTCTCGCTGGCCTTGAAGGGGGCTCTCGATACGTTCAAGGTGAAACAGTTCGATGCCGTGGTCGCCACGTCCGGGATGGCCGGCAATGTGGCGGAGATTGTTCATCTGAAGCAGACCGGTCGACCGTTGCCGCAGCTCAACTTGGCGAAGATGCGGTTGAAAGACCTGCGTATGGTCGAGGCCGAACTCAGCAAGTCGTCGGTCAAAGCGCGTTTGGGCATTCCCGGGCTCGATCCGAAGCGAGTGGATACCCTGTTTCCAGCGGTGGTGGTCTTGCGCCGCTTGTTGGAACTCTCGGGGGTCGACGAGATGACGATCTGCGATAAGGCCATCCGTGAAGGGGTGATCTACGATTTTATCGATCGGCATCGAGACGGGCTCAAGGCGGAACGCGAGATTCCGGATGTGCGTCGGCGCAATGTGATCGGACTGGCTCGACGCTGCCATGCGCCGGAAGTGCACTCCCTGCACGTGGCCGGTCTGGCCCTGCGGCTGTTCGATCAAACCAAGCGCTTACATAATCTCGGTGAGGTTGAGCGCAGCTGGCTGGAGTATGCTGCGGTCTTGCACGATATCGGCTATTTGATCAATCCCCGGCAGCATCATAAACATGCCTACTATCTGATCAAGAACAGCGACATCGGCGGATTGACGGCGGAAGAAATCGAGGTCGTGGCGAATATTGCGCGCTATCACCGTCGGTCGATGCCGGCAGCCAAGCATGAAGGCTATGCGGATCTGTCATTGAAACTCAAACGGACGGTACGGATTTTGTCGGCCCTCCTGCGGGTGGCCGATGCCTTGGACCGGACGCATTTTTCGGCCGTGCAGACGGTCAATGTGAAGATCGGTCAGACCTTGACGATCGTGGCCACGGTCAGCGGAGATGCGGCGATGGAGATCTGGTCGGCTTCACAGCGGACGGATCTGCTGGAACAGGTCTTTCGGCGGCGCGTGCAGTTTAGCGAAGTGCCGCAGGAAGCAGAGAAATCATGAAGGGATTCTTTTCTTCTCGCCAAGGGTCTTCAAGAACGCAACCGGTCTGACCTCACTATCTGCATCAATCATTGTCTTTGTCCTTCTTGGCCTGTCCCAGTGCGCGGAGTTGTGTCGGGGTGCACCACCAATGGAGCAGTCCCTCCCCTGCTCGTGCAGGTCCAGGCAGATGAATCATTCCGACTCCGGCCTTCTTCATCGGGTAATTCTGTGACGCCTGCCCGCTGAGCAGATAGCCGCCCATTGCGCCCAGCAGCGGTTCGTGCCCGACACAGAGGACGACGGAACGGTCCGGGAGGGTCCGCAGGAAGGTCGCCAGGAATTGAGGCGTGGATCCTGGTTCCAGAGCTTTGCACAAGGACATGACGACAGAAGGACAGAGAATGGCGTTGACGATCGCGGCAGTTTCCCTGGCCCTGGCGAGGGGGCTGGTGAAGAGGTGCGTGGGCGCGAGTTCCATTGCGGCGAGGCCCTTCGCCACTTGGCGTACCTTCTTCCTGCCTTGATCGGTCAAGGGACGCGTGTCGTCAAGGTCGGACCATTCCGCCGTCTCGACAGCGATGCCATGGCGCATCAACAAGAAATCCATACGACGAACCTCCTTGGTGCGGAGGTACGCTAGCATAATTGTGGAGTGGTGTGAACGAATGAGTGCGGGTGTTGTGCGGAAGATCAGGCGCTGAGAGGAAGGGCCTGTTCTTTTCGGAGGAGCCGGTAGCCGGTTTCGGCGACCTTGACAATGAGGGGCGCGGCACCGTCTCGGCCCGCAAGTTTCTGATTGAGCGAGGCGACGAGTTGATCAAGCTCACGATCGTGGGTGAGGCTATCGTTACCCCACAACAGGCTGCGGAGTTCTTCTCGCGGCACCACCTTCCCCGTTGTCTTGGCCAAACGCAGGAGGCTTTGCCATTCAGGCCTGGTCAGAACCAGCTGGCGTCCACGGAACGTGGCGACGTATTGAGTGGCGTCTAGTGTGAGGTCATCATCGAGATCGTCGAGATTTTCCGGCATGCTGGCGGCGAGGCGCCGCAGCACGGCGTGAACCCGTGCGACCAGCTCTCGAGGGCTGTAGGGCTTCGTCAGAATATCATCGGCTCCGCTTTCCAACCCTGCCACACGATAGTCTTCCGAGGTCAGCGCCGTCACCAGAATGATCCCCATGGACTTGGTTTGCGGGTCCTCTCGCAGCCGCCGGCATAGATCTTTGCCGCCGATACCCGGCACCATGAGATCCAGCACGACTAGGGCCGGCCGGTTTTTCCAGATATCCTGAATACCGGTCTGTCCATCAAAGGCGATATTGGTGCGAAACGAGGCCTTGCGGAGGACCTGGTCGATAGCCCGGGCCTGGTCTTGATCGGCTTCGATGATTTGGATGATTTCAAGGCTCATAGATGTACTCGTGTCTTATGTCTATCGGCAGGAACGGAAAAAGTCTTGAGCGGGAGAGAAATGTTAGAGGGTGAAAGTTGGAGGCTGAGGGTTGGAGGTTAGAGGGTGTTGCCTCAACTCTCCACCCTCTTACGGTCGGTGCGTGCCGATCAAGCGATGGAGACTGTCAAAAGCTTGACTGACCCAGGAATCGGATGTGCCGGGTTTAGGGCCACCGTTCGTGCGTCCGGTGGTGGAAGCAGCCAGCTGTTTGATCCGGCTGGTGACATCGCGATAATCCGGTTGGGCGCGTGCGAGTTGGCGATACACCGTCAGCGCTTCCTTATTCTGGAGGGAGGATTGGAGAGCCCGAGCGAGCATATATTGCACATCGAGGACTTCTTTGGATGAGGCCGAGGAATCGTTCAGGGCGATGCGGAAGGCTTGGATGGCTGCCCGCAAATTCCCCATCGTTCGGCAGCAGATGCCGATTTGTGCGTGCGCTTTCAGCCACAATGCTGGGCTCTTACTCGCCTCTTCGAACAGGGCCAGGGCTTCCTCAAGACGGTTCTCATTTTTCATGCGCAACCCGTCCTGGTAGAGAGCCTCGGAATTCTGTTCTTTGGAGGGTGCGCGAGTCGCGTCTGGTGCCCGGGGGGCGGCCTTAGCTTGTGGGATGGGAGCATCGATCTCGGTCGTATCTTCTGGAGCGGCTGCCAGGATCGCCAGCTCCTCACGTCCGGCGAGCGGAAGAATGCCGCCTTTGCTCCGGTCCAGTGCCGCCTGCGCGACGAGCTTGGACGTGATTACCCGCGCCTGTTCGGCGAACCCGTAGGTCAGTGCGATCTCGCAGACCTGATTGATGAGTCGAGGATTGCCCTTCGTCAGCCGATGGATCAGGGCGCAGGCTTTGTTCGTGAACAGCGAAGGAGATCCGCCGGCAACCCGCAGCCGGTGACGAATGCAATGCCCCGTTTCCGTTTCGGTGAGCGGTTCCAGATGATAGTCGACCACGATGCGCTGGGCGAACTGCGTCATGTCGATCCGCTGGAGCAGCGCATGAAGATCGGGCTGGCCTGACAGAATAATCTGCAGCTTCAGTGTCTTACCGTCGTTCAAATTAGAGAGCAGTCGAAGTTCTTCGAGCAGCTCGGTGCCGAGACTTTGCGCTTCATCGACAATAAGGATGACCCGGCGGTGTTGCTTCGCCTCCTGTGCCAGAAATTGCGTGAAGACGTGATAGGCCTCGACCGGGTCGAGCTGTTTGGTGCTCAATCCCAGGGACAGCAGAATCCAGGGCAGGAGATGCTCAATGTCGTAGCGTGCATTGGTGATGAGCCCGATCGAATGTTTCTGCCCATGTTCGGCGATGAGCTTTTGCAGCAGCGACGTTTTGCCCATGCCGGGGTCGCCGGTGAGCACCATGAACGGGGCCTGGCTGAGAACGCCGTATTCCAGCAGGCCATAAGCAGCCCGATGCACCGATCCGGCATAGAGAAAGTCGCTATCCGGGAGGAGCGCAAAGGGCTTGGCTCGAAGATTATAAAATGTCTCGTACATAACTCTTCAGTTTCCCAATAGCTTTCTCATGCTAGCCGGTGTGGCTGCCAGTTGTCCGGCCTTGTTGAGGACCGTCCCAAGAACAGGTCGCGAATCCTTCACCAGCGAGAGCGCCCGTTGTACATCCTCTGCGGAGGTCTTCCCTTCCTCCACCACCAGAAGCAGCGCGTCGGTATAGGGAGAAAAGGCCAGCACGTCGGCGGTCTGCAACAGCGGAGGCAAGTCGAAGATCACAATCCGTGAAGGATAGCGGTGTTTGAATTCCTCGACCAGTGCCAGCATCTTCGGCGACGTCAGGATTTCGGTCGAGTTCTGAATCGCCCTCCCTCCCGGGAGCAGCACGAACCGGCCGATTCCTGGATGGACCAACAGATTTTCGACAGGAACGTCATCGAGAAGATAATCGGCCAGACCGGGACAGTCCTTCAATCCGAAGACATCATGGATGCTGGGATTGCGAAGGTTGGCATCGACCAGCAAGACGGTCTGCGTGGATTCCATGGCCAGACTGATGGCCAGATTCAC
>JACOEJ010000005.1:59116-64248 GCA_024998645.1 Nitrospira sp. | reverse complement strand
ATCGTGCGGCTGCAGAAGAGGCTCTTCATGAAACACTTGCGCATGAGCACGCCCGGCAGATCCATGCGTTCAATGACCCCCAGGTGATTGCAGGCCAAGGAACCATTCTTTTGGAACTGCTTCAACAGGTCAGCAATCTGGATGTCGTACTGGGACCAGTCGGGGGAGGAGGGCTCTTATCGGGTCTTTGCATTGCGGCCCACCATCTCAATCCACGCTTGTTGCTGTATGCCTGCGAGCCGCTCGGAGCGGCAGATGCCATTGAGTCGCTTCGTCAAAACAAGATTGTGCCTATGACCACCCCCTGCACGGTGGCCGATGGACTACGGACCAGCCTTGGTACTCGAACGCTGCCTATCTTGCGCCGGCATCTTACGGATGTGTTTCTGGTCTCAGAAGAAGAGATTCTCACGGCAATGCGCTTCTCACAGGAAGCCCTCAAGCTGGAAATAGAGCCATCGAGCGCCGTGGCGTTAGCTCCTCTGCTGCGGCGAGAGCCGGCGCTAGTCGGCCGGCGGGTTGGCGTGATTCTAACCGGAGGAAATGTGGATCTGGATTCATTCCGGCCATCCGTCACCCGTGCATGAAATCGTTCGCCGGATTGGGCTGGCTGCTATCTTGATGGAGGGTCGAGTAGTGTCAGCTGCCTTAAGCTGTGATAGGCCAAATCGATCTCCTGCTGAGTTAGAATCGCCTTCCCGAATCGTCCCCGGCAATACAACTCAGTGATGGTTGAAACTGATTCACCTGCGGCAGCCCACTGATTCCCCACAACCAGCAAGAACTCTCTCGGAGTAGTATGCTCCGCCTTGACGATGCCGTAGCGGGCGATCTGCTGCAGGACATTACGATAGATCTGCGCAATGACGGCATGCTCGCATTGACTCGTGCCGGAAGACCTCCACCGGTTCCATGGTTTTCGCTGCACCAGCCAGATCACCAAGCCCAGTCCGAGCGCGATAAAGCTCAGAAATCCTACCGTGAGGCGCACGTTTCCTTCGACGACACGACTGAGAAGCTTGCCTGCAAAATCACCTGCCGGCGCCAATAGAGAAGACAACGAGCTCCAGGCTCGATCACGAACCACCGTCGTCCCTTCCTTGAGCCCCCGCACCACCGCCAACTGATCGGCCGCGTTGTACTGGACAAAGAAGCGGTTCCAGCGCAGGCGGAGCGTATCGATCACCCGGCTCACTGCAAACCATTGTGAATCTCCGACAGTCTCGCTTATGGCCGGAGTGGGATCCATCGTGACCCAGCCGGAATTAGGTAGATGGACCTCCACCCACGCGTGGGCGTCCCGCTGCCGCACCAGATAGTAGTTGCCATACTCGTTCCACTCAGTCGCAAGAAATCCCGTAACCAGCCGTGCAGGGACCCCCACGTTACGCAACAGCACGACCATGGCCGTCGCATAATGTTCGCAGTATCCGGTTTTCCGCTCAAACAGAAATTCTTCGAGCGGACGCGTTTGCATACCAGGAGGAATGTCGAGACTGTATCGAAAGTTTTTTGCGAGATAGGACTCGATTGCCTGAGCCTTCTCATAGGCACTCGCTTTTGATCGCGTGATCTCTTGGGCCAGCGCCCTGACGCGCTCGGATGATTCCGGAAGTTGCAAAAAATGCTGTGCGAAAACCTCGGTGTATACGGCGGGCTGAAATTGAAGGTCGGCAGGCGCGACCGGTGTGGGACGAGAATGCACGGTATACTCGAGACGCGCTGAGGCCGGGAAGGGAAGATAGATGGCGCCGGTCGGATCGGACTGAATCGCCAGGAATTGTCCGCTGATAGATTCAGGATAGGGGGCAGCAAAGAGGACAGCCGTATCGAGTGCTTCGAGCAGAATCGTTTGGCGAATGATCTGGCCTAGCGGACGGGGCGAACGCGAAGAGACCTGCCGAACCGTAAACGTCCCGGCCGGCGATTCAGCCAACGCCCGGCGGTGTGACAGACGAGTGGTCCATGACTTACCGTCGTATCGGTCGTACGCCATCCCCCGCAAATAGAAGCGATCCATCTGCAGCCCGGTCCGATCCGGGAGTTCCACCCGCATCACGATACCTGGATCCCGCTTAATGGGACCGATCATGCCGAGATCGACGGTTTCGGAAAACCCCGATGTGCGGAGACCTTCTCCGGACCCCTTTTGACCAAACCCTGCACTCACACGGGGAATCGTAAAGAAGATCAGTACAGTGAGACACAAGGCACCGACAGCGAGGCCGTTTGCCAGCCAGAATAACTCAGGGGTGATCTGCTGCCGTCCTCTGGGAATTGTTGCCGATTCTTTAGAGAGACTTGGGGGACGGTCCCCCGCATCTGATTCCTTGGTGAGCTGGTACAGCAGTAGCGTCCAGACACCCATCAGGAGGTACGCAAGAAACACCGGCAGGTACCAGAGATCCGTGGTCGAGGCGGCGGACCCCAGAATTGCCATGAGACTGATGGCATAGAGATGAAGATAGTCTCGCCGCTGATCCAGGTTGAACAGCTTGATGACCATCAGAATCATGAGAAAGTGCACACCAGCAGCGAGAAGGTCTGCGGAAATCCATACTAAATCTATCCAAAACCCGGCGAACGCCATCACAGTCAGAATATTCCAGGCCGTGGTCGACAGCCGGATTCGGTCAAGCACGTGGCGAAGCCGATCCACACCAAGAGCTCGAAGGAGGGTGACGATCAGAGAAATGCCGGTGAGGAGTAGCAGCCATTCTGGCAGACTCGTCCCAAGCGCCAGTCCGATAAACGCGGCTGCGGCAAGCAACACGGAAGACAGGCGTAACGCCTGATTAAACGGCATGGAGCCTACCTTGGAGCATGGACTCCGTCACGATGCCATCGGGGCGCACGCCACGGAAGAGCTTCCTCGGCTCTCCCCACGGTGCGAGCAAAATAGTCGCTCCCCCTTCAGGATCATACGAAACATCATCAGAGAGCGACTGACTCTCCGGTCCATCGGGACTCCGTCGTTCACAGAGCGCCAAGGTTTCCATAAGGCTCAAGAGATGGGCCTCACCTTGGCCAAACGGAGATGATGCCCCTCCGACAACCAGTCGGACCTGATATCCCCTGGCCCCAAAATCCTGCATCATCGACGCGGTGAGCGAGACGGCTTCTTCAAACAGCCGCTCATGGCTGAGGGGGGCGAGAAGTGAGAGCAGGAGCGTGACACGCCGCTGATCCTCCGCCTCCGTTTCCCGGACCATGAGTTTGGAGGTACGAGCCGTGGAGAGCCAATGAATCGTGCGGGAATCATCGCCTGCCTGATATTGACGCAGATTATAGAGATCGCTTCCGTGCCCTTTGCGCGGCAGGCTGAAATCCTGGCCGAACAAGGTGAACCCCTGAAGTAACGCACTCTCGACCGGCCGGATGACCGGAGCCACCACGACCGATCCATCGAGAGGGTAATAGGCCTTTTTGTGGAAGAGGCCGAACGGAAACGACGTCCCGACACGAACTCCGTCGAAACGTAACCGCCCACGCCTGGTCGCAAGTAAGGGGTAGGATAAGATCTGACTGGCTCCAGGCGTCAATTGCCACACAGTGAGGCCACGATCGAACTCTTGCTCGCCCGTCACATCCCAGAGACGAAGGGAAAAGCTCGGGAGGCGGGACTTGCGGTTGGCCACCACCACCGTAGCAGTCACCGGTTCACCGGCATACACCAGATTGGGAAGATGACGATGAAATTCCAACCGGCGCAGACAATACTCCGCCATGATACCGGACATCAGAATGATGCTCAGCATCATTGCCAGGAGAAGGTAGAACAGATTATTGCCGGTATTGATCGCGGCGACCGCGACCGCAAGAGTGAAGAAGAGAAACCGCGTGCCTTCTGTCGTCACCCTTGTCGAGCGATGCTGCATAAGATGTCTGAACAGACGGCGCACGCTGGTGAGCATATCGGCGGTATTCCGGTGGAGCGAGAATGCACGTCGTCGCTAGACTGGAACGGGAACGGACTCGACCAGGTCCTGAATAATCTGCTCCGACTGTTCAAAACTGCGATGGCGTAAGCCCTGCGACCGGCTCACCATGATGCGATGAGACAGCACAGCAGGAGCCAGCTCTTTGATGTCGTCCGGCAGGCAATAGGCCCGGCCCCGCACAAAAGCCAGGGCTTTGGCCGCCCGACTGAGGGCCAGCGCTCCGCGCGTGCTGACTCCCAGCGACAGCAAGTCCGATTGTCGCGTCGCAAGAATGATCGCCAGTAGGTATTCCATCAGGCTGTCTTCCATCAGCACATCATCAACCTGTTGCTGCAACGCAAGCACATCTTGAGCCGTTGCGACCGGTTGAAGCGCCTCTGCCGGATGTAGCGATTGGGGCCGCTCGAGCACTTTGCGTTCTTCCTCCGGCGACGGATACCCGATCTGCACACGCATAAGGAACCGGTCGAGTTGGGACTCCGGTAAGGGAAACGTTCCGTGATACTCCGCCGGATTTTGGGTCGCAATGACCATGAAGGGTTGGTGAAGGGGATAGGTCTGGTTGTCGACAGAAATCTGGGCTTCGCTCATGGCCTCCAGCAAACTGCTTTGCGTCTTGGGCGTCGTTCGATTGATCTCGTCGGCCAGCACAATATTCGCGAAGATCGGCCCCGGCACAAATTCAAACCCCTGCTTTTGTCGATTAAAGATGGACACACCGACGATGTCGGACGGAAGGAGATCACTGGTAAATTGGATACGCTTGAATGAACAGTCCAACGAGCGAGCCAGACTATGGGCCAGGGTCGTTTTCCCGACCCCTGGCACGTCTTCAAGCAACAAGTGTCCACGAGCCAGGAGCGACACGACGGTTAGCTCAATGACTCTGGATTTGCCCTTAATGACGCGGGCAATATTCTCCTGAATGGAGGACACGAGTTGAGTAGATTTCATGGGATTAAGTAGCCGTTCCTATTGAGATGAAAGTTCTGGCAAGACACGACGAAAGTCTAACAAAGGGTCTACAGGCGGTCAATTTTTCATCGGTATCTTGCGAAAGAGTGAAAACAAGCGCCCACGGAGGAATGGCTATGGCCGCTGACCTTCCGGTACGAGCGTCAGAAACCAGGGGGGACTTTCTTCGCGCATGTGCATGAATTGACGAGCGGTACTGCTGGCGGGGACCCCGGG
>JACOEJ010000005.1:50291-59016 GCA_024998645.1 Nitrospira sp. | reverse complement strand
TTCAGCAGGGCCACTGGCCCGCGAATGTCAAACTTCCAAGAGGGGAAGATCAGGGCTCGTTCCCCGTGTTGCACTTCAAGGGCTGATTCGCCCTCATAGCGCACGTGCCGAAATGCACCTTTGCTCCGCCGAAGATCTTCCTGGATGGCCGCCTCAGAGAGCCGCGTCGGCTCATAGGCAAACGTCGGTGTCGCGGGGGCCCAGCAGGTGACCAGCGTATACCGTGCAGCCAGATGACCGGCTTCATCCAGCTCGTGAAGGTCGAACATGTCCTGATTGCCGTAAAAGCGAAAGGTCAGGCCCGGCCTCGCTTGTAGTTGGGCAATTCGGTCTCGTCCAGGATGCAGTGGCCCACCCAATTTCGAGCGAGGATCCAGACGATCCACCGCATGCAGGACCAGCTCTCGCTGATGTGTGAGGAGCATGGGAAGGTAGTGATCGACGAGCTCGCCGGCGAATGAAAGATCGCCGGCACCCAGATCGAGCACGGTGGCAACAGGCGTCGCGAGCAAGAGATCGAACGGATTGGGCAACGATTGAAGCGCGCGCGCCACCTCTTCACTGGGAAGATCTGCGGTGGGCCATTTCGAAGCTCGGCCCTCAACGAGACCAAAATAGACGCACAGTGAGCGGAACGCTTTAGACGGCGGGCATCCTGTTAGAGTTTTGAGTGCGGCGCCATCAAGATCTTGGACTCGGCGAGCCTGGCCCTGACCCAGCGAATCAGCCAGAACGGCTTTTACCTGAAGTGCCACTGAAGCCGTCTGAGTTTGCTGAACCAATTGTCCTAAAATCGACGGGAATACCGCGGGCTCAAGAAGGCGTCTGGAATCCTCCCACTTCTGCTCGGACTCGCGAGCAGAACGATTCACAGCTCGACGGAATTCCGCAATGACGTCGCTCTCAGACATATTCAGTACCGGGGATACATCACGTGACAGGCTGCTCACGTTCACTCTAGCAGGCTGCAAAAAACACGGTTGATACAGAAAATATGGTGAAGGTCTTCAGCCTGGAGCCAAGTCCATAACAACCGCAGGATGCTCAAAAAGGCTGTCCAGCAAGGCCGCAGCGAGCACAGACGCGAAGCGTACGCTTCGGTACGTGGAGCCCTCTGCGCGATGCGAGAACGCCGCTGGCAGACTTTTTCAGCATCCTGCTGGAGAAGGGAGGATAGTGGTCCAGCTCTTCTCCCGTCAAGACAACAGACTTGTCGCAACAGACTTGCTGTGTTAGGAGATGCCTATGACTCCTTTCTTTGCCCACCGGGTTACAACCTCTCGCATCCTCCCTCTTTTGTTCCTGGTCATCGGACACATTCTCGTCACGGCCTGTGCCGGCAACACGTCTGCGATTCCTGCAAATTCCCCTGTTACATCCTGGCAAGCAGGCCGCGTGATTGACGTGAAAACAGGGCGATCCATCGATCTCCCAACCTTCCTTGTTACGCTCACGCGTTTTGACGTTGTCTACCTTGGAGAAGAGCACTACAACCAACACCACATAGATGCCGCTTTAACCGTTCTACAAACGGTGCTGGCGAACGACAGACGTCCGGTACTTACGATGGAGATGTTCGGATGGGACGGGCAACCCGCCCTGGATAAGTACCTCGCCACGCCTGGTCAAGACCGGCAGACGTTTCTTGATCAAAGCCGCTGGAAACAGAACTGGGGTGGCGCCTTTGACAACTACGAGCCATTGGTGAATTTTTCCCGCGAGCACCGGATCATGCTCCGGGCCATGAATCCTCCCAAGCCGCTGATTCGCCAGGTCGTAAAAGCCGGCCTTGATGAAGCTCGAAAGGGACAGGACTGGGTTGAATGGGGAATGGACCGCGAAGACATTGTCGATGACCAGGCCTACCGCCTTAGGATTTTGGATCAGCTGAAACGCTGTCATGGAGGGGGGAGCGACGAGGACTATGTCAGGATGTACGAAGCTTCTATGGTGCGCGACGAAGGCATGGCCAAAACGGTGACGGCGGCGCTTCTCACCGCTCGCCAACGGCCGCAAGACCATACCTTGATTCTCAGTTACACGGGTGGCGGACATATCCAATTTAATCTGCCAATCCCAAAGCGTGTCGCCCGTCGCATGGATGGGCAAGTCTCACAAGCAACGGTGTACCTGGCCTCCTTCGATCACACACGCATTGAGGACATCCAAGATCTCGTACACGACCGCATCGCAGATTATGTATGGCTCACCCCCATCAGCCAGCAAGGCCCGCCACAGCGCTGCAGGTAGCATCTGCTCCAACTAGACTTGCTGCCCTGCGAGGAGAACCGCTCACTGCTTGACAGTGTCGAACCAGCGAGGCAGACTACCTCCACATCGAGGACCACACTCCATGACAACCATGCGAAACAAAATTCCCTGCAGCGCCGACCGACTCGGTCTTCTGGACCCCCAGATGATCAAGGCGGTGGTCGAGATTTCCGCCTTCCAGATCGGCCATCAATACTTGTCCGAGAATCGGGTTCGCATAGTAGAAGCCGACGACGCGCAGATTTCTTCTGCGGTCATTGGAAACTCAGGGCTCTACGAACAAACCATCCGGTTGAAAGACGGGCACTTAATTTCGAAATGTTCCTGCACCCTTCCGGAAGAACCGATTTGCCGCCATTGCATCGCGGTCTTGCTCGAATACCATCGATGGTCCCAACCGCGGCAATCCCGGAAGACCAAAGACATTCCACGAGACGTCAAGGCAACCACGCAACCTGAACCTCCGAGTAATGGAAACGGAACACCGACTATGGGCCAAAGTTCCTCCGCCGACGTCAAACTCAGTGAAGTCATGGTGTTTGTGGAGTGGCTGCAACCTGCCATCAAAGCCATTGAGCAGGTCCAATCGATGCCGCTACCTCCCCAAATCGCTCCAGGGGAAGTTTCGAACTGGATCCAGACCATCCGTAATCTGGAGGACCGCCGCCGGGATAGCGAAGAAGTCCAGTTGAAGCTGGAATCTGACATGCGGGATCGAGAGGCCTATGTTGCCCGATTAAGTCAGCAACTCCAGGCTTCTACTGCGGAAGCGAAGACTGCTCAGGCAACCACGCAAGCGCTCCAGCAAGAAGTCGCGACCTACAAAGTCGTCTTGTCCAAAGTCGCTGAACTTTCAGGAGAAGTCAGCCGCTACGATGGCCAGCTGAAGTCGATGGCTCAGGATTTTTCCAGCAAGGGGAACCAGCTCGATCGAATGGCCGGTTCTTGCAAGCAAGTCGCTGAAGCCCTCAACGCCATCGCTAAACAATCTGCTCCACGGTAAATTCGCTCATACAAGTAGCAGATCATCCCCCTCCCAAGTTTATGTACAGGGATCTTGCGCATCTCCATTCTATTTTTGTAAAATGCGCTCCTCATTTTCGATATACCCTTGAGGGAGGAATGATTATGATGAAGAGAGTAGTGGAAACGGGAAGCATGGCTCTCGCGGTCGTACTGACAGTCGCTCCGCAGGTCCTGGCGAATGAGGCGCATGGTGACGGCCCCCCAGATTACAGCGGCATCACCGGTTTGTACTATGTCATGATCGGAGGAATTCTGGCGTACGGCGTGTACGACACATTCCTGAAAAAGTCGTAGCCTCTCCCTAGTACCGGTTGACAACAGACTCCTGCCCGGCTGAGAAATCAGCGGGGCGGGAGTCTATTTTTTCGCCCCGTTGTGCATCTTCTCCATACCCTTCAGAACCGGCTGCAATCTTCCAAGCATCATTTCCACAATCGCGCGATAGCCCCGAGCCGTCGGGTGGACGCCATCGGCCTGGTTTAGCGTATTGGAGGCCGCCACTCCTTCCAGGAAAAACGGGATGAGCGGCAGGCGGTAGCGGGTCGCCAGGTCAGGATACAGGCGTTCGAATGCTGAAAGGTAATCGTTGCCGTAATTGGGCGGGAGCTTCATGCCGGCCAGGATCACTTGCGTGCCGGCTTGCTGCAACTGCTGAATGATGTGCTCAAGATTGGCTTTCGTCTCTTCCACTCGCAACCCTCTCAGACCGTCATTGGCTCCCAGTTCAAGGATCACGATTTCGGGCTTACTCCGCAAGATCCATGGCACACGGCGCAGACCACCCGCCGTCGTCTCTCCGCTCACACCGGCATTGATGACCCGATACCGCAGCCCAAGCGCATCCAATCGCCGCTGCAGCTCTGCCGGATAGGTCTCATCCGCAGCAACGCCGAGTCCGGCCGTCAAACTGTCCCCGAACGCCACGATCCTGGGTCGATCATCGACTGATGACGTCCCCACAGCCCGAGCGAGAGGGAGCACGCCTGGAAGTCCTGTCAGCAGGAGCCATCCAACGCACACACCGACGCCCACGGTTCGCAATTTCGACCGACGTTCCATATCTGTACAGTATAATACACATCTTGTGGTCTGGTCGGAGATGAGGAAGGAAAGCACTGTCCCATGATTCGCATCACCCAACTTTCAATGAGTCTGGCAGCCGGAGGACGAACGGTTCCCATTCTGGACAATATCTCGTTGGAGATTCCTGACAAACAAATGGTCGCGATTGTCGGACCATCAGGAAGCGGGAAGTCGACGCTCCTCGGATTGATGGCCGGCCTTGATCGCCCGACCGCAGGCTCGATCCTGTTAGATGACGCAGAGTTGTCGACGATGTCCGAAAGCGCCCTGGCCAGGTTCAGACGCGCGAAGATCGGCTACATCTTCCAATCGTTCCATCTCATCCCCACGCTCACCGCCCTGGAGAACGTCGCCGTTCCTCTCGAACTGAGCGGCGAGCGGGGAGGCGATGAGCGTGCGGCAGAATTGTTGGCCTCCGTGGGACTGGCCGACCGCCTCGATCATTATCCCGTACAGCTATCCGGCGGAGAGCAGCAACGCGTCGCGGTCGCCCGGGCCTTTGCCTGCCGTCCACCATTCTTATTTGCCGATGAACCGACCGGCAATTTGGATAGCACGACAGGGGTACAGGTGATCAACCTCCTCCTGGCCATGCATCGAGATTTTGGAACCACCCTGGTCCTCGTCACTCACGACCAAGAGCTGGCCGGTCGAATGCAACGAGTCGTCGCGCTGCGCGATGGCCACATCGAGTCCGACCAATTGACGGCCCCGCTTCCGTGAACACATTCATCCTAAAAATGGCGTGGCGTGAAACTCGCGCGGCCTGGCGGCACTTTTTCTATTTTCTCACCAGTATTGCGGTGGGAGTGGGCGCCCTTGTGGGAGTCTCACTGTTTTCCGCCCACCTTGAGCAAGCCGTCACGAAGGAAGCCCGCGGCTTACTCGGCGGGGATCTTGAGGTTCGCCTCTCACGGCAGGTGAGTCAAGCAGGGCTCACCTTGCTCACTTCGCTGACAGGTCGAGACATTGCGATGACTCACGTGAGCGAGTTGATCGGCATGGCCGCTCACGTTCCCGGAACACAGTCCCACGGCCAATCGTCACAAATCGTCGAACTCAAGGCGGTGGAGTCGCGCTATCCATTTTATGGGGCCCTTCGCCTGGAACCGGATCGCCCGCTGTGGGAACTGCTGCAACTCCAGTCGGCCGGCTGCCCGGGAAAGCCCTGCTGGGGCGCAGTGGTTCAGGAGTCGCTACTCATTCGAATGGGATTGACGCTTGGCCAATCACTCACTATCGGCCAGGCCACCTTCCGTATTACCGGGATCGTGCGCACCGAGCCGGACCGTATGGCGAATGCATTCAGCCTGGGCCCTCGCGTGTTGATCGCCCAGGATGGACTCCGCGCCACAGAGCTGGTGAAACTCGGCAGCCGTGTACGCGAACGCTATCTGTTAAAAACCCCGGCCGCGACCAAGCTTGAACCGCTCCTGTACGAATTGCGGAGCCGTTTGGCAGCGGACTCCGCACGCGTATCGACGTATCGGGATGCACAACCGCAACTGAAACAATTTCTGGAGCAATTGACACGGTATCTCGGGCTCATCGGACTGACTGCCCTGTTTGTCGGCGGCATAGGCGTCGCCACATCCGTGCGCGCCTTCCTTCGTGAAAAGCTGACAACCATCGCCATTCTGAAAACCGTCGGCGCCGATTCTCCGACCATCATCCGCACCTACGCGACCCAGGCCCTCCTCCTGGGACTGACCGGAAGCGTCGCAGGGCTGGCGCTCGGTATCAGTCTAGAACAGGCAGTGCCTTGGATGCTGTCTTCGTGGTTCGCCTCAGACATGCTGGGGCAAATCGGTTTTACATCAGGACTCTCCCTGTACTCACTCCTGCCGCTGGGTAAGGGTCTTGCCCTCGGCCTGCTCACCACGTTGCTCTTCACCTTGTGGCCCTTGCTGGCAATTCGATCTGTCAAACCGGTCGCGCTCTTGCGGCGCGACGCGCTCGCATCGGAACCTTCCTCGGGCGCTGCTGACCGGACATGGCGCCAGCACATCGCGCGCCTTGATCGGACGAAGCTGCTCACCGCTGGAATGATCGCTGTCGGACTCGCCCTGCTGTCGATGTGGCAAGCCGGAACATGGAAAATCGGGCTGCTCTTCATGGGAGCCTTCTCGCTCGCACTCGCACTGTTAGGTAGCGCCGCCTGGCTGGTGATCAGGACTCTCGCGGTCGTCGCCCGGCCTAAGCGTCTGGCCGTTCGCCATGCGATCGGCAACATTGTTCGTCCGGGGAGTCAGGCCGTCAGCATGACCATCGCCATCGGCATCGGGGTCATGGTGATCGTCACCGTCGCGCTGGTTGAACGAGCCTTGCTCCGGCAGATCGGCGAGAGCCGGCCGGTGGATGCCCCGACGTTTTTCTTCATTGATATTCAACCGGATCAAGTGGACGGCATCTCCCGTCTGCTCCGTGACCGGGTAGGAGCCCGCACGCCAAGTCTGACCCCACTGGTCCGCTCACGGCTGGTGGCCGTGAACGGCCAATCAGTCAAAACTGAAGCCGTATCCGAGGAGGAGGAACGGACAGCGCAAGCAGCCGACAAGGATCAGCGCCGGAAGACGTGGTACCTCACCAGAGAATATGTGCTGACCTTCTTGGATCAGCTGCCGAAGGACAACGTCATCGTGAAAGGCCGGTGGTGGACACCTGGCCAGACCTTTTCCATACCCATGATCTCGATTGAGGAGGAAGCGGCAAAAGCGATGGGGCTGGACATCGGACAGACAATCGAGCTGGACATTCAGGGCACACCACTGGTCGCAGAGGTCAGCAGCATTCGTAAAGTGGAGTGGGGCAACTTCTCCACAAACTTCTACATGGTCTTGTCACCCGGTGCGCTGGAGGGAGCGCCCCTCACCTATGTCGCGACAGTTCAGGTACCGCCTTCCGACGAAGTGTCGTTACAACAGGCGATCGTCGCCGGATTTCCCAACGTGACGGCGATCAATATCGGCGATGTCCTCGACAGCTTCGCCCGCATCCTCGATCGCCTGTCTCTGGCCATTCGAGCCGTTGCGCTCTTTTGCGTACTCACCGGAGGCTTAGTCATGGGAGCGGCGCTCGCGGCCACCCGGTATCGTCGCCTCTATGAATCTGCGGTGCTGAAAGCCTTGGGTGCCACACGGGGGCTGCTCATCGGATCATTCGCGATGGAATATCTGTTGCTGGGTATCGTGGGAGGCGCGATCGGTGTCGGATTAGCCAGCGCCTTGTCCTGGGCGCTCCTTCGATGGGTGTTTGAACTCGGCTGGACGCTGCACCCCCACGTGTTGCTCATCGGACTGGGGCTCACGATGGTCCTCACGCTCATCGTGGGATTTCTCAGCACCTACCGCTTACTGGGACAACGGCCGTTGTCGGTCCTCAGATACGAGTGAGCCGCGCATGTGTTGAGGATGTACGACGACCGCTTAGCGGGGAAGGGCAGGTTCCGGCAACCAGAGATCCAGAATGCTGCGGATACGACGTTGATCCTGCCGATGCAGTTGGATAAATCGCAGGCCGATTTCTCCTTGGGACGAGGACCTGACAATAGCCTCCTCCACCGTGATTGGGAAAGACGCATTGGAGTGCTGAAATTCTAACTCTACTCGTGTCCCCGGAACCACGGGACGCTCACAACGAATCCGGCAGCCGCGAATCGACAAATCCTGGATAATCCCTTCTTCCCCCAACTCATGCGGTGATGCATGCAGAGGTTTCAGCCACACGGGAAAATCGACCGCAACCCGATCGAAGTTGCGGCGGGGATTGGTGGCAACTCGACCGAGGAAAGAATGAAACCGCCGCGCACAAAGCTGGCAGCGGAACGGATAGACCGTCACATAACCAAAGAGCCTGTCCGTGAACGACCGGCGGACTGCGAGTCGAGTTTTTGTTGTACCGCAGACCGGGCACGCCACCAGCCTCATGGAACCACCCTTCTGTCCCGTGACGAGTGGTCACAATCGTACGCGCACGTGCGCTCCTTCGGCTACCCCCTAAAAGTACAAGGGGATACGCACGACCGGCAACGATGAGGGATACCTAGCAGACCGTCTCGGCGACCGGCGGGCCGTCAGGAGCGCAACAATTCGCGCAAGCTTCGGCACTCCCGGTTACGGAAGGTCACGGAGATACGCAGCTGCTCCAGATATTGATCCAATGTTTTTCCGCCGAGATCGATCTTGCGGGAGAGAAAGAACGCTCGCACGTCCTGTTCAAGCTCGGCAGTAGCCAGCGCGACGATGCCGCCGCACATACGCCGCAGGCCTTGCTTGGGGAACAGCCGGTCCATCTGATCCCAGTTCGCCTTCACAAACTCCCAGGCCTGTTCACG
Source organism: Nitrospira sp. (assembly GCA_024998645.1). Taxonomy (GTDB): domain Bacteria; phylum Nitrospirota; class Nitrospiria; order Nitrospirales; family Nitrospiraceae; genus Nitrospira_D. Next base: position 50,303 of record JACOEJ010000005.1, on the reverse strand, counting down.
CCCATACACATT
>JACOEJ010000005.1:22028-50191 GCA_024998645.1 Nitrospira sp. | reverse complement strand
TCGTTGCCGAGTTTGCCTAACGCGCCGATGAGCTCTCCCCGCAACTGTCTGACCAGTTCGTTCTCGCCGGACTTCGGCTGCCACGTGAGCTCTGTCACGGCAGGCATAAGACGGGCACGAACGAAGGCTTCCAGAACCGGTCGGTCCTCCGCCGCGATAATGCGGTTCAAGAACGAAAAGGAATCGAGGAGGACGGCCCATACATTCTTGTCCCGCTCGCCTGTGAAGCGGCTGGTCAGATACAAATAGTCGGACAGTGGCGTGAGCCCCGAAACCGTCGTGGCCCAGACATCGCTGACCAGATTGAATCGCTCGCTCGGTGCGAGGCGATCGACTCCGGCCTCCAGAATCTTTTGTAGCAACGAAGAGTCGTACCGCACCCGATAGAACCCATGGCCCGCTTCATTGACGAACAGATGCTGGGCTCCTTTCGGAAGGCTCACCCGCACCTCCCGATCCGTCAAGAGAAGACGGCGATGTTCCGTGGTGCCGCCAGCGGTGATCCGGAGCGGAACAGGAATCTGCCAACGCTGCTCAGTCGATTCGGGAGGCGAGAGATAGGTAAACCGTTGCTGTGAGAGCACGATCTCCGTCTCATTGTCCTGACGCACCGTCACGAGGGGATAGCCCGGCTGAAAAATCCAGCCGTCCATGAGTTCAGGAACCGCTTGCTTCGCCGTCTGTCCCAACGCCACCCACAGATCATTCGTGTCCGCGTTCCCATACGCATGGGCGCGAAGATAATGGCGCACCCCATCGCGAAAGACCGTCGGCCCGATATGTTGTTCGAGCATGCGAAGCACGGAAGCCCCTTTTTCGTAGGTCAGCACGTCAAACATGGCATCGGCGTCTTTGGGAGCGCGAACGGGATACTCGATCGGACGCGTGCTCAGCAGACCGTCCACGGAAAACGCCGCGGCTCGCGAGACACCAAACGCGTCCCAGCGTTTCCATTCCGGCTTCCATGCATCGACCGCAAGCATTTCCATGAAGGTGGCGAAGGCTTCGTTCAGCCAGAGCCCGTTCCACCAGGACATGGTGACGAGATCGCCGAACCACATATGGGCGTTCTCATGGGCGACGACATCGGCCACCCGCTCCCGCTCCGCATGCGTCCCGGTTTGTTCATCGACCAGCAAAGCTGTTTCCCTGAAGGTAATGGCGCCGAGGTTTTCCATCGCCCCGGAAGCGAAGTCGGGGATGGCGAGGAGATCGAGCTTGTCACCCGGATAAGGAATCCCGTAGTAGTCTTCAAAGAACTTCAGCGACGCCGCAGCGATTTCATGACCGAACCGCGTGAGTGGCTGTTTCCCAGGAACGGTCCAGAGGCGCAGTGGTGTTTTTCCGACATACATCGTCTTGGTCGGTTCGAGTTGCCCGACAATGAAGGCGACGAGATAGGTGGACATCTTCATACTGTCGGCAAACCGCATGACTCTTTTGCCGGATTGGACGGAGTCGGACACAACGGACGTGTTCGATACCGCCGTGAGGCTCGGATCAATCACAAGGGTCGTGGCAAAGACCGCTTTAAAGTCAGGCTCATCCCAGCAGGGGAAGGCTCGTCGTGCATCGGTCGCTTCAAACTGTGTGGCCGCCATGGTGTGAGACACGCCAGCCTGATCTTTATACGTACTGCGATAGAAGCCCCGCAGGTGGTCGTTCAACGTTCCTTGAAACACCAGCGTAAGCTGCGACTCTCCCACTGAAATAGGACGGGGAAACGTCAACCGACAACGCTGCATCGCCTGATCAAGCTCGACCGTCGCATCAAGCCGACCGCCGGCCGCCCCTTCGAGCGTCGCCGATGAAATCGTGAGATCGACCGCATTCAGGATGACGGTGCTGGTCGATTGCGTGACCGTGACGGTGACGACGGCGAGGCCTGAAAAGGTCGCGGAGTGAAGGTCCGGCTCCAACCGTAAGTCGTAGCGATGCGGCACAACGTGCCTGGGTAAACGATAGGGATCCAGACTGCCGGAAGCATCATCGATGTTCATGTCTTCGCCTTTCGGTCGTGTCGTCGTGGTTGCTGCAACGGCCGGATGGATGGCCGAGAGAAGGAGAGGAGCTAGTGGAAGGACCAGCAGCGCACGGGCTTGTCCAGCCAACGTCGTGAACAGATGACGCCTGCCGACGGATTCACTCATTGCTCCGGCGCATGGTGGATGTCGACTCCGTGAGGAGACCCGACGATCAACATACTCGTTCGACCAACGAACAGACCGGTTTCCACAACTCCAGGAATCTGATTTAACGCGATTTCCAGGTCATTCGGATGATGAATCCGCGCAATATGCACGTCCACGATCAGATTCCCTGCTTCGGTCCTGAACGGAGCTCCGTTTTTCTCTCTGAGCACCGCCCGGCTCTTAGTCAAGGATTCGATCTCCCGCGCCGTGCTGCCCCACCCGAACGGAATGATTTCGATCGGAAGCGGGAACGAGCCGCCCAGCACAGGAACTTGTTTCGTATAATCCACCAGCACGATGAATTGCTTCGCGGAGGCCGCAACAATCTTTTCCTTCAGGAGAGCGCCTCCGCCGCCTTTGATCAGATTGAGTCCGGGATCGACCTGATCGGCTCCGTCGATCGCCACATCAATTTCCCACCGATTGTCGGCATCGATCAGCGTGATGCCGGCCTCTTTGGCAAGCGTCGCCGTTTCGTGCGACGTGGGCACTCCGCGCAACCGCATCCCGGCACGAACTTTTTCACCGAGTGCGACGATCATATGCTTGGCCGTCGAGCCGGTGCCCAGCCCGACGATCATCCCGTCGCGAACGAACTCGACGGCTTCCAATGCCGCGGCTTTCTTCAGTCTATCGAGATCCAAGTGCGTAGTCATGACGTCGGAGCGTGAGAAAGAGCGGCGGCGACCGATGCCGCACCGAGTAACGCGGTCTGCTGGTTCATCACGACTTTCACCGGCATGTTGCCCAGCAAACGTTTGTACCGCCCTTTGTTGATAAAGGCTTTCATGAACGTACCATCCTGAAGTTTCTTGATCAGTTTCGGGGCCATCCCACCGGCCACATACACGCCGTCGAGCGACAGCGCTTTGAGCGCCAGATTGCCGGCCTCGGCCCCATAAATCGAAGCAAACAGATCCAATGTCTGCTTGGCAATGTCGGCCTGGCCCTTCAGACCGGCTTCGGCGATTTCGGCAGCCGGGTCTCCGGCCTTGATTTTTTCCGCGAGCCACGTCGGTTCGTTTTTCTTCGTGTCGCGGACATACTCGTAGATCGCATTGAGCCCGGGGCCGGAAAGGATTCGTTCATAGCTGACGTGGAGGAATTGGCTGCGCAGGTAGCGCAAAAGCTCGATTTCGTAGTCGTTGTTCGGGGCAAAGTCGGCATGGCCGCCTTCCGACGGCATCGGGCGATAGGACTTGCCGTCCCAGAAGAGAATCGCCTCGCCGAGCCCGGTCCCCGCCGCGATGAGCGCCAGTGCTTGGCGTTTTTTCGGAGGGTTGCCGGGATTAAGCACCTCCAGTTCATCAGGCCGTAAGAGTAAGATCCCGTAGGCGGTCGCCTCAAGATCGTTGAGCAGCTGCACGCGTGGAATATCGAATCGTTTGGCTATCGCCGCCCCATCTACCACCCACGGCAAGTTGGTGGTCTGGGAGTGATTCTCGATCACCGGGCCGGCAACGCCAAAACATGCCGCAGCGAGCTTGATGGGTTCGGGGGGCAACACCTCTCCATCCGATTCGTCTTCACTAGATGCTGGTGCATCAATATCGTCCAACAGCATCGGCGGCTTCGGCGGTGTGAGAAATTCTTCCAGAATTTCTTCGAGCGATTTGTAGTCGGCACTATGAAAGGTTTCCAGCCTGACCGGTTCCACCCGCTCGGTGGGCCAATCATAGAGGGCTAGATTCGTTTTGGTTCCACCGATATCGCCTGCCAGAATCATCGTCAGTCCTTCTCGTCGTCTTATCGCATGAGGGCGGCGGCCGCGGCATCATCAAGCAACCACACAAGCCGCCCGCTGTCCGGCTTCACCTGAGCCGCCGGCAGTGCCCGCTCCGCCTGGGTTTGCGACTGGAGCACGGCACGAACCGTCTGCGCCTTCCCGGCGCCGGTCACGAGGAACAGTACCACAGTCGCCCGGTTGATCACACCTAGGGTCAGGGTCAAACGAGACGGAATCCCTTTCGGTGATAGACCGACCGCGACCAGATGATTCCGCTCCGACAATGCGGGCGTTCCTGGGAAGAGTGACGCCGTATGACCATCCTCCCCCAAACCAAGAAGAACCAGGTCCAGACGGGGAATCGCCGGAGAGGGAGTATGCGTGAGGTCCCTGACCGTCCGCTCATAATCCGCCGCAGCCAGGCTGAGGTCTGCGGATTCGCCTTTCATTCGATGGACCTGTGACGATCCGATCCCCAACGGACGGAACAATGCCTCCAGGGCAAGTCCATAGTTGCTGTCAGGGTGATCGGGTGGGATGCCGCGCTCGTCGCCAAACAGAAAGATCATTCGATCCCACTGACATTGGGTCTTCCATTCGATTGACGTCAGGGCTCCGTAGAGCGCTCTGGGAGTCGATCCTCCGGAAAGCGCAATGACACAGGAGCCCTGTGACTGAATGGCCTGGTCGGTGATGTCCCGGAAGAGGCCGCACGCTTTGTCGAGCCAGCCCTGACCAGGCTGACCCACCAGGATCTCAGGAGAAGTCGACATGTTACCGAAGGCGACGGCTCGGTTGCCGCTTCACCGACACGACCTGCCGACGTGGGCGTCGCGGAGGAGGGCTGAGCCGGCTTACTATGGCGTTGACTGTGGCCACCGGGTTGGCTCCAAGCATGACCCGAATCGCGGGACGGCCGTGAGCCTGCAACGATTCAAGATCGCCGGTCGCCTGGGCCTTTGCCAATGTGCCGAATGAAAAAGTTTGTGCAGGAATCGGGAGATCCGGCGTCATGCGATCGACGAGTTCCAGAAAGACGCCGCTGGCCGGTCCGCCCTTGTGCAACTGTCCGGTCGAATGCAAGTAGCGGGGGCCGTACCCGAACGTTGTCGTGACATGATGCTGCTGTACCAAGGCCTTCCTCAGGCGGCGGATCGCGGTTTCAAGAGGCTTTGAGGGCGTCGTATACGCCAAAATGGCGACATACGAACCGGCGTGAAGGTGACCGGCCAGCCCGGCAGCCGCTTCACCCGGGTTACTCACCGCAGTCTCCGGCAGCCGGCCGGTGGCCTGATAGCCATCGAGCACTCGCCTGGTATTATCTTTACTCTCCTGCACATTGGGCTGATCAAACGGCTGGATACCGAGGACATGGCCCGCAACCGCGGTCGCATATTCCCAACGGAAAAATTCAGCGCCCAGATCATACGGATCACGAAGCGCAAACGTGAGAACGGGGTGGCCTGCGCGCGCGAGGGCCTCAACCTGACGATCCAAGGCCTCGTTTTTTGCGCCCTTCAGTCTGAGATAAATAAAAAATCGATCGGATCCATACATCCCTGGCGCAAGTACTGGCTCCTGCGCGACAGGGACAATCCCCTTGGTTTCTTTGCCGGTACTCTCAGCTATTAATTGCTCAGCCCACAAGCCAAAGGTATCGACGGGCGAGGATGCCAGAATGGTCACCTTGTCCCTTCCGGTTTTGGCGAGCGCCCCCATCGCCAATCCAAGATAGGCACCCGGGTTGGCTTCTACTGAACGACCCTCGTGGCAACGACTGGCCATCTTTCCAGCGCGCTCCAACAATCGAGAAATATCCAACCCCATCAAGGCCGCAGGGACTAACCCAAACAATGAGAGGACGGAATAACGCCCCCCGATATCGGGCGGATTGCTGAAAATCAGCCGAAAGCCGTGGTCCCGCGCCATCGTCTCGAGACCGGTGCCTGGATCGGTGATCGCAATGAACTGCTGGCCGCCACGATTGTCCTTCGCTCCCGCCACAAGCTTCCAGAAGTGGGCGAAGAGCGACATAACTTCAATCGTCCCTCCCGACTTGCTGGCCACGAGAAAGAGTGTGCGGGCAGGATGAATCGACTTGGTTACCAGACGGACCCATCCCGGCACGGTCGAGTCGAGAACCCAGAGGCGCGGGGCTCCCTTCTTTGAACCGAACGACGCACGAAAGACTTCGGGGCCGAGGCTGCTGCCGCCCATGCCGAGCAGGACGACATCCCTGATGCCCTCTTTCCTCGCTGAGACAGTCAAGGTCTTCAATGCCTGCACGTGCGCGCGCATGTCCTCGGGCAAGGTCAGCCACCCCAGCCGATTGGCAATTTCCGTGGGCTCAGGCTTCCACAGACGATGGTCTTTGGACCACAGCCTCTCCACAACTTGATTGCGAACGACCGACTCCCTCGCATCGCGGACCGATGCGTCGTACGGCTCGGCAAGATGCTCTCTGAAAGGAATTGCCATGTGGGGCTCTCCTTGGTTGACTCACCGAAGGCTTTTAAGCGGCACCCTGCTGTATCTTAGGAATCAATGTCCCAAAACGCAATGTGGGCTGACAGCGGTGATTCGCTATGGCTCGAGGGGACGACGAATGACCACAGGCATCCCATCCACAGTGGACCAGGCTAGGGACTGGGCCTGCTCGCTCGAGAGTGTGATGTTGAGTGTCGGGGCTTCACTTGATGATTGCACTCCGCCAAGATGCTGTCTCCAGATACGGAGCTGGTTCCAGGCCTTCCGGCTCGTCGTATGAATCCATCCCATCGCCCCTTGTTCAGCGGCAGACTCGACGTCCATAGTCATCGCCGGGGTAAACGACAGCCGGTATTCGGTCGGCATGTCGGACAAGGAGATCGGCTCCTGCTCGGTCGTCGCAGACGGATCAATCTTCCGGCGAACCACCGGGGGCCGAGCCGTCAAGCGAAAGGTTCCCGTCAATCGTGGAAGTTCAGTGACCGTCCATGCTGCAATGGGAAGCCGGTGAAGATCCACGCCGCGAGCTTTAATTTGGATGACCCCTGACACAAGATCGATGAGCAGATAGGTTTGAGCCCGAGCAGCCAGCTTGAGCTCCTCTTCGAGAACCCGCGAGCCCTCCTGTAAAGCCACAGGATCGTTTATATCAAGATCGGGAAATACCTCGCCTTCGGCAGCCCAACCGGGAACCGGGAAAAGAAGCAGTACGGAAAGAACAATGGATACGAGCATGGCTAGCATCTGCGCGAGGAGCGTGAATTAGCAGGATGCTGAAACAGTCCGTCCGGCCAGGCCGCAGCGAGCGAAGAGGCGAGGCGTACGCAGCGGTACGTTGAGCCTATGAGTGACGCGAGAACGCCGCTGGAGAACTGTTTCAGCATCCTGCTAGAAGATCATGATCGGTGTCCCCACTCGGGCGAGCTGGTAGACACTTTTCAGGTCATCGTCATTTAACCGAATGCACCCATGGGTGACGTTCTTGCCGAGCAGTCGGGTATAGAGCGTGCCATGAATAAAGTAGCCTTTGCCAAACCCGAGCGCGTAGTCGCCCAGCACGCCTTGCTCGACTCGGTCGGCGGGATTCTTGGGAACCATGAGCCCTTCTTCAATGAACGCCCAATCCGGTTTCACCCAGGCAGGATGCGTCAATTTGGACTGCACCGTAAATTCTCCGCGCGGTGTATCGAAGACCCATTGGGTATTGCCTTCGCCCGGCTTATCGAGAACCACACCGCTGCCGGTAGAGGCGATGGCATCCAACACAATCTCTTGGCTGCGTTTGATATAGAGGTGATTTCGCGCGGTATCCACGAGAATATAATGTTGATGGGGCGCAAATTGTGCGAGTTGTTTCTTAAGGCCCTTGTATTGAATTTGCAAACTTCGAAGCACGACGGGATCCACGGCGAGAGGCTGAGGGACTGAGGCTATGGAGGACTGAAGCTGGCTGCTGCTGTAGGGAATCAGGGCCACGAGCAGGCCGAAGGAGAGGACCGAACCTATAAGGAGAAGAACTCGCTTCATGGAAGTAGCCTCAGGTTTCTTCTCCGTGCTCTCCCAGCTGAGCCAAGGCCGTCGCGACTGCGTTACGCCCGGTCAATGCGCCGACGATGCTCACCACACTTCCCGGCTCCACCCGCTCAAACAGCGCACTCATCTGCACATTGTCGAGCATGACACAACCCAGTGTTTGCGCCATCAATTCATTTTCGACGCCGTGGATTTCGATCTGGCCTCCGATTTGCTTCGCGGCAGGGATACGCCCCATCTTCTTGCCTTGTACAAATCGCCGACGATCATCCTGATTCGGATAGTCTAAAACAAGCGCCCGGTAGAACTGGGTCCGGCCCGCTCCGCGCTTATCCGTGATGCGGTATCGTCCCTCCGGAGTCGCACCGTCACCCTGGAATTGCTTTTCACGAATGCCATTGAACCCTAAGCGGACAGGGTATGATACCACCTTGTTCCCGTTCTTATAGAGCGTCAGTATTCTCTCTGCCTTGCTGACGACAATGGCGGTTGATCGGTGGGTGCGGGACCACTCGATCGCCTGCTGTGCCATGGCCTGCCAACTGCGGATATGCTGCTCATCCGCATACCGCCCAAGCTCGCGAGCAAGAAGAGCTGACTGCACCCGCAGGGCCTTGCCGGCCAAATCGGCGGCGTCAATTGAGCGTTGATAGTCATGCTGATCATAGAAGGATCGGGCCTGCTTCACCAACAAATCGGTTTGGACGGGCTTCCCCCCTAAAACAATGCGGCCATCAATGGCATCAATTTGTGAGGAGAGCGCGCGTAACCGTTCTTCCACACGAAGCACATTCAGTTGAGCACGGTGCTGCTGTGCTTGTCGTTCATCATGCAGCTTCGCGAGGGTACTCCCGCCCTCTTCGTGTAGCCGACGAAGCTCTGTTTCAAGATCATTTGTTTCCCACGGCCATCGCACCAGATCATCATCCGACTGTACACGGGCACGGAGCGGCACCCATTGCCGCACGAAACGGGCATATTCTTCAGGAGCGATTTCCGGTGCTTTGAGCGCGACCAGTTGCTGATCGATCCGATCGATCGCACTGACCAGTTCAGGCGGAATAGCTTGGACACACGCAGAGAGCGCCCCCGCCAGGAAGAACCCCTGGGCGAGAGCGATCAGACCGTTTCTCACTGAAAAGGTAGACATGAATCAATACTACCTTACTTTTTCTTATGCGCAGAAGGTTTTCCCTTCCCCACTTTCGCCAAGGCATTCTGTAACTCCGCAGAAACCGCTTGCCCCTTGTCATGGATGGCTTTTGCCTGAGTCTGGGCAGCCGGATAGTCCTCTTTATCGATCGCCAATTGAATCTGATTCAACGACGCTTTCAAGGCCTCGACATCATTCTTGATGGCCTCAAGTGCTGCACGGTCTTTGCCCACTGGAGCGCCGGCCACGAGCTCAACTGCCGACTTCACCGCTTCCTGAGCGACTTGCTGTGCCTGAAGCGCGCCGGCCTTAGCCTCTTCCTTCTTTTTCACTGCGTCGGCCTTCACCCGTTCACCGTCGGCCTTGGCAGAAGCCGCAAGTTGCTCGGCTTTCCCGTAGTCACGAAAGAGGGCGAACTTTCCGTCCTGATCCGTCACTTCTTTTTTCATGGCAGTCAAGGACGCTTCGAGCTTGGCATATTCTTGCGCGGTATAGGTGGCCGCTCCGCTCATCTGCGCTTCCTTCAGTGCCTTTTCAGCTGCATCGATTTGCTCGGCCGGAGGCTTGGCGCAGCCTGCGAGCAAAATGGCTCCAAGCATCAGTGGCGCGAGCCGATTGATCGTGACGTTCATCGTATTCTCCTTATGGTTCGAGCGGGGGGACTGCCGTGCACACTGCGTGCTGCCTCGGGTGAGAAGGTCCCTCACTGAACATGAGCGACCTTCTCAGCCTGGGACACAAGGTAGGAGAAAACTTAGCCGTTCTTCTTTTCCTTACCCTTTTTCTTGCCTTTGCCGGCCTTCTTCCCTTTTTTGCCCTTCTTTTCCTTTTCTCCATCCACCTTCTTTTCAGTTTCAGCCGGAGCACCCATCGCTGGGGCAGCAGGAGCTGTGGTGGCTGGTGCCGCAACTGGAGCTGTTTCCTGCGCATGCAGGTAGGTACCGGTTGAGAACATAGCGGTGATCGTAAGAGCAAGCATGCTAGCTAAAATTCTACCCATGTGAGAGAACCTCCTGTAATGTAAGTGATTGAATGTGAATGCTCACCGAAGCATCGGACCTGCCATCAAGCGGTCAAAGCGATAGCGCGTTCATTTATATCTAATGGCAAACTTAGTGCCATATTCATTTTTCACGTTTAATGCAGATATACATAGAGAAACAGCTGTTTATGAAAAAATAGGGCGGTCAAAGGAGTGGGGCGCTGTGGCACTCTGGCTGCCTAAGATACAAAAGCGCCTCAGAAATGAATACCTTACAGGCTGAGGCCTGCCTCTCTACAGATAAATATTCGCACCGATAATTAACCATTTTGAAGCCGTGCATAACGTGCATAAATTGACACCTGGGTGCACGGCCAATATAATGCCGAACTCGATTACCTAAACGAAACGTGATTTCCTGGGGGGTTTGTTATGTCTTTTACATCTCAGCAGCCTTCAAATCTGAAAAAGAAGCGCGAGCATGGCTTTCGTAAACGCATGAGCACAAAGAACGGACGGAAGGTCCTGGCACGCCGCCGTGCAAAAGGCCGCGCTCGGCTGGCAGTCTAGCGTTTTGTATTTCAGATACCGTTGAGGGGCTGGATTCGAAGGCTTGCCTATAGCTTGTCCGCATGAGTGTCTGTGCGTGCAGCCTGGAGAAGGCCTGTGCTTCTCCTTGCGCCCTATGTGATTGGCTGTCTGCTCGACTCCTGCCGGTTACCGCCGCCAACGAACATACTCACATACTGGTGGGCGTCGCGATATGAGCTCACGAGCCAGAACTGGCCCTATGTTCTTGCGAGTCAGTCGGGATATTGAACAAGTGAAGCGTCATGGGCGTCGCAGCTCGACGCAATGTTTCAATTTGCTCGCGAGCCGGACGGAGGATTCTGTGAGTCAGGTGGGAATCGTCGTCGGCAGGCGATTTGGCAATGCCGTCAAACGCAATCGGTCCAAGCGACGGTTCCGCGAACTCGTCAGAGCCATCTATCCAGACTTGATTCCGGGCTACCACCTGCTCGTATTCCCCAAGCGAGACGCCCTGGCTCTTTCCTTCGGCGAGCTGAAGGAATTGTGGACCGCCACACTGTCCAAGCATCGCCTTCTGAACACGAGGTCGATCTAGCATGCGCCGCCTCTTAGTAGGGCTGATTCAAGGCTACCGATATGTGATCTCACCATGGTTAAGTCCGGCATGTCGATTTGATCCAACCTGTTCCCAATATGCGATGGATGCCATACGCCAGCGAGGCTGCTTGGAGGGTCTGGGACTGACCTTGATCCGCTTACTCAAATGCCATCCTTTTCATGCCGGCGGGTTTGACCCGGTTAAAAAATAGTTCAACGTTGTTGAAGAAAGTACGTATCTAGATGATGGAGAAACGGGTCATCGTTTTCTTGGTGCTATCGCTGGCGATTATTTTCGGATACGACTATGCGCTGAAAGAGATGGGCTGGCTCCCTCAACCCTTGCCCGCACAAGAGGCGTCCGTGTCATCTGATGCGGGACCGATGTCCCCGTCGACCGAAACAACCCCCATATCGGCATCGTCTGGCCCGAGCACGGCACAGACGCCGGGACAAAGCCAAATCTCCTCGCCAGGGCTTGAAGGACCAGCTGCTCCGCTCACTCCAACGGAAGAGCTTGTGAGTATTGAGACCGATCTGTATCGCGCAAAAATCTCGACTCGCGGTGCGGTCCTGACGAGCTGGGAGCTGAAACGGTATCAACACACCGCGACCGATGCGGCGCCGGTTCAATTGGTCCGGCAGGGATCGAAGTTTGCCGGGCCATTAGCCATCGTCACGGCTGATGCAGAATTAACCAAGACATTGGGTACCGGCCTTTATACCGTCTCACGAGACTTCTCCAACCTCGATAGCGCCCATCCGATTGGCCGCATTACGTTCCAGTTTCGTGATGAGGCGAAGAATCTGCTCCTCGAGAAAATCCTGACCTTCCACGCCGACAGTTACCTGGTCGATATCGCAATTCGATCGACTGGTCTGGACGGTGATCTCGCGGTAGGTTTAGGAACGAATTTCGGTATTGTGGAATGGGGCGATGGTTTAATCGGCCAAATCGGTTCAGCTTCCCTGGTCGACGAAAAGGTTGATAAAGACGCACCGGATTCTGAGATCGAGCGCAAAGGCGCGGTGCACTGGCTCGCGCTGCAAGATAAGTATTTCCTTTCCGTGTTGATCCCGAAGCAGGCCTCCTCCACAGTGGTCAAGAAAGAAGGCGACAAACTGCTTTCCGGAAGCGTGCGCTTTCCCGTTCAGTCATCCGGTTCCCCGTTGAACCTCCAGCTCTACGCCGGCCCCAAAGAGTATGACACCCTCGTGGCGATGCAAATTGGAATCGAAGACACCATCGACTTCGGCTGGTTTGTTTTTGGCAGCTGGGGAGTTGTGAAAGCTGTCGCCAAGCCGATTTTCTATGTACTCCGCTTCATCAACGACTATACCCATAACTACGGCGTGACCATTATTCTACTCACGATGATGCTCAAGGTTCTCTTTGTACCGCTCCAGTACAAGAGCTACAAATCCATGAAACAAATGCAGGTCATCCAGCCGAAAGTCTTGGCAATTCAGGAGAAGTTTAAGGAGGACCGGGATCGGCTGAACAAGGAATTAATCAAGCTCTATCGAGACCATAAGGTCAATCCCGTCGGGGGATGCCTCCCGATGGTCTTGCAGATGCCTGTCTTTGTGGCTCTCTTCAATATTCTCTATATGACCATCGACCTGCGTCAGGCGCCCTTTATGGCTTGGATTACAGACCTGTCCGTACAGGACCCCTACTATGTACTGCCGATCATTATGGGCGTCACAATGGTGGTTCAGCAGAAGATTACTCCGACCACGATGGATCCGACCCAAGCGAAGATCATGTTGATGCTTCCGGCATTTATGACCTTTCTATTTATCAATTTCCCGGCGGGCCTGGTGCTGTACTGGCTCACAAATAACGTGCTCACCATTTCCCAGCAGCTGATTACCGATCGCGTTATTTTTGCGAACAAGCCGGTTATTTGAACCATCGGCCTTTTACGGATGGCCATTCGTTCTGCGACGAGCCTGGGATGGCATCGACGATAGAGTTCGACCATGCTAAATGCTGGAGGGTCAGGAGATACGATCTGCGCCGTCGCTACCCCCGTGGGCGAAGGCGGGATTGGAATTATACGTATCAGCGGCCCTGAAACCCTTTCGATCGCCAGCCGTTTTATCCGCATCCGTTCAGGAATCCCCCTGCGCACAATAGAGTCGCATCGTCTCTACCTTGCCGATATCTTGCGCGCCGATGTCTCCTTAACCGAGGCGTCGTTACGTTTCCAGACTCCCATTGATGAGGCGCTGGTGGTCTACATGAAAGGTCCACGCTCTTATACGGCGGAGGATGTCCTCGAAATTCATGCGCATGGGAGCCAGGCCGGGCTGGCCATGATTTCTGAATCTTGCCTACAGGCAGGATGCCGTCTGGCGACGCCCGGAGAATTTACGAAACGGGCCTTTTTGAATGGCCGCTTGGATTTGTCCCAAGCTGAAGGCGTCCTCGCAACAATCAAGGCCACGTCCGAGCAGAGCGTAGCCATCGCACAACGCCACCTTCGGGGAGATCTAAAGCAGGAAGTCGATCAATTGAGATCCCGGCTCTTGGCCATGCTGGCGCATCTTGAAGCGGGAATCGATTTTGTCGAAGAAGATATCGAATTCGTGGGTCGTGATGAATTGAAGAAGGTGTTACGAGAGACCGCGGACGTAGTCGACGCCGCTCTGAATTCGTCAAGGACTGGCCGTGTACTGAGGGAAGGTGCACGGGTCGTCATCGTAGGCCGGCCCAATGTCGGTAAGTCGAGTCTGCTGAATCGCTTACTGGGAGATAGTCGAGCCATCGTCACCGATACTCCGGGAACTACACGCGACCTGATCGAAGAGACGGTCCGCTTTGACGGAGCCACGCTATCCCTCGTTGACACAGCCGGTTTACGGGAAACCACCGATGCCGTTGAGCGTGAAGGCATTCGCCGTACGGAAGCAGCTGTGCGCGATGCCGACCTTCTTATCATTGTGATTGACGCGACTGATTTGGCCCAGGCTGCTCCAACATTTGACATCCCCATGTTTGACAGGGGAAATGTGGTCGTCGCTCTGAACAAGATAGACCTGCTCACTCCCGGTCAGGTAGCGGACTTGTCTGACCACTTCTCTTTGCCAGATGGTGGAGTACCGTTGCCGATATCGACCGTAACGGGTGAAGGCCTCAAGGCCTTGCGAGAGATCATCAAGGACAGAGTTGGACTCCGCAGTTTCGAGCCATCTCAAAGTGTCACGATTACAAATATTCGACATCAGGAGATTCTTCTGAGATGCCGTGATTATCTGGCAAAGGCCCTTGAATCAATCGAGTCGGGCACACATCCGGAATGCGTGGCGGTGGATCTTCGGGGTGCCGCAGATACGCTTGGTGAAATTACCGGCGTCATTACCTCGGATGAAGTCCTCCATCGAATCTTTTCTCAGTTTTGCATCGGGAAATAATGGGTGACTTATGGATCAGACGTTCGATGTGATCGTAGTCGGTGGGGGACACGCGGGGTGCGAAGCCGCTCTCGCTGCAGCTCGCATGGGTGCACGAACCCTGTTGCTGACCATGGAAAGAGATCGAATCGCCCAGATGTCCTGCAATCCGGCAGTCGGGGGAATCGCCAAAGGCCACCTGGTGAAAGAAATCGATGCCCTTGGCGGGGAGATGGGTAGAAACACCGATCAAGCCGGCATTCAATTTAGGTTTATCAATACAAGCAAAGGACCGGCAGTCAGAGCGTTGCGCGCGCAATGCGATAAGAAGCTGTACCGCATGGCCATGCAACAGACCTTAGCTGCTGAGCCCTGCCTCACGATCCAAGAAGGCACTGTTGATCGACTCCTCACTTCAGGGCCGTGCGTAACCGGCGTGGTGACAGGAGATGGGGTGACGGTCAACGCACTTGCGGTAGTTCTTACATCAGGTACTTTCCTTAAGGGACTTATTCACATCGGCCTGAACCACTTTCCGGCCGGGCGCGCCGGAGAAGCCTCCGCAGAACACCTTTCCGATTGCATGCGTGACTTGGGGTTCGAACTGGGCCGACTGAAGACCGGGACTCCGCCGCGCCTCGATCGCGACTCGATCGATTTCTCGGTCATGGTACCGCAGCCCGGGGACAACCCTCCCACGCCGTTTTCTCATCGCACAGAGCGCATTTCCACACCTCAGCTTCCTTGCCATTTAACTTACACGAACAAACAAACCCACGAAATCATCCGTGAGAATCTCGATCGCTCACCCCTTTATAGTGGCGTCATAGACTCGGTTGGTCCACGATACTGTCCTTCAATTGAAGACAAAGTCGTTCGCTTTGCCGAGCGGGAACGGCATCAAATATTCATTGAGCCAGAAGGCATTGATACAAAAGAGTTTTATCCGAACGGAATTTCAACAAGCCTTCCTGTCGATGTACAGAGCGAAATACTTCGCACCATCCCAGGCCTCGAACACGCCAAAATTCTCAAGCCTGGCTATGCGATTGAATATGACTATTTTCCTCCACGTCAACTCCACCCAACTCTTGAAACAAAGAACGTTTCCGGGCTCTATCATGCGGGACAGATCAATGGAACATCTGGGTATGAAGAGGCGGCTGCTCAAGGAGTTATGGCTGGAATCAACGCAGTATTGAAGATTCGGGGATTGGAACCACTCATTCTTGATCGATCTCAAGCCTACATCGGTGTCCTCATCGACGATTTGATTACGAAAGACACCCGTGAGCCATATCGTATGTTTACATCGCGAGCCGAATACCGGCTCCTCCTGAGACATGGGAATGCTGATCTACGTTTAATGGATATCGGCCACCAGGTCGGACTGGTTTCACAGCATAATTATGATCGGCTCCTCAAGAAGCGTGAGGGTATTGCCAGCGAAATTGGTCGACTCAGCACAACCAGGCCAAGGATTACGGATGAAATTTGCGCACGGTTGAACTGGGTAACTATTGACGATCGCCACTCGTCCCAAACATTTGCACAGTTGCTCAAAAGGCAGGAGTATTCATATAGAGATCTCCTGATGAAGTTTGATGGTTTATCTATTGAAGACGATGAAATTATTGACGAAGTTGAATTGGAAATAAAATATGAAGGCTATATCAGAAGACAACTACAGCAAATTGGACAATTCAAAAGGCTTGAACTAAGAGCCATACCTTTAGCCTTTGATTATGGAGCCATTCAAGGGTTCTCACGTGAAGTACTTGAAAAGTTCTCCCGCGTGAGACCGGCAACAATTGGACAAGCATCACGAATTGCAGGAGTCACTCCTGCAGCTATTTCACTTCTCATCGTCGCAATAGAGAAATTTAAACGGCAAGGCCAACAACCAGCAGAAGTTTGACGCGACACCGAATTCCTCCTACCTTTCCCTTGACCTCACAGTTTCAATCACGTATGTGTTCCACGTGGAACAGAGAGTAGATATTCAATCACTATTGTCCAGCTCGGCTTCTTCAATCGGGATAAACATGACTGCCGACCAAGTCAGCAAGTTCATGATTTATTTGAAGCAGCTTAAAGAGTGGAACAAAACCACGAATTTAACAAGCATCGTCAAAGATGAAGAAGTCGTAATCAAGCATTTCATCGATTCAATTGCTGCTATTAAAGCGGAAAATTTTATAGACGGGAGCCTCATCTTTGACATTGGTTCTGGTGCAGGATTTCCAGGAATACCGATAAAAATACTACGACCAGACCTCAGATTTGTCCTCGTCGAACCATCAAAAAAGAAATCATCTTTCTTGAGATATATCATTGGGTTACTGAAGCTAAGAGACGTTGATATTTTCGAAGGATCATTGGAGCAATTCGCAGACAATTTCATAAATCACGAACAAGCCAACTATATTGTTGCGAGGGGGATAAAGTTTGAATTCATCATTGAGCTATCAAGAACCATATTGACTAGCAACGGAAGAATACTCCTATTTCTTTCAACCCTTGTTGATAGATCAAGGCTTGACCACAAAACCATCGTTGGGAATGAATACTCATTTGACCTTCCGATCGGATATGGAACAAGAGTTATTACAAGCCTCTCTCTTTCATCGTAAATAGCAAAGAGAGGTTGTTCCACGTGGAACAACCTCTCTTTTAGGAAGGGTGATCAATGGCAAGGATAGTTGCGGTTGCCAATCAAAAGGGAGGAGTTGGAAAAACAACGACTTCCGTCAACCTTTCAGCGGCAATCGCGCTCCAAGGTAAATCCGTCTTATTGATTGACCTCGACCCACAGGGTAATGCAACCAGTGGAGTTGGAATCGACCCGCGATCATTGCAGAAAACAATATATAACTGCTTAATAAAACAAGATATTTGCGAGAATATCATTCAAAAAACGAGCGTCAATGGGCTATCTATACTGCCTTCAAACGCCGATCTCGCAGGGGCCGAAATCGAGCTAGCTAATGTTGACGGGCGGGAGCACCATCTCCGTGACGCAATCAAAAATATCCACAATATATATGATGTCATTGTGCTTGATTGCCCCCCAGCTCTCGGCATCCTTACAATTAACGCCCTTGCTGCAGCAAAGTCAGTTCTCATTCCAGTGCAATGTGAGTACTATGCGATGGAGGGACTCTCTCGGCTTATAGGCAGTATCGAGCGGGTAAAGCAGTCCATCAATCTCGATCTCTTCATAGAGGGAATCGTGCTGACCATGTTCGATGCACGCAACACGTTGGCCCGCCAGGTGTCCGAACAAGTCCGAAACCATTTTGGAAGCAAAGTCTACCAAGCCGTCATCCCACGAAATGTGACGTTGGCTGAAGCCCCGAGCTATGGTCGGCCTGGCATTCTCTATAATGCAGCCTCATCGGGCTCACAGGCCTATCTCTCACTCGCAAAGGAGTTTCTCGACCATGGAGAAAAAAGCACTAGGTAGAGGTCTCGATGCA
The DNA here is from genome assembly GCA_024998645.1 of Nitrospira sp. Taxonomy (GTDB): domain Bacteria; phylum Nitrospirota; class Nitrospiria; order Nitrospirales; family Nitrospiraceae; genus Nitrospira_D. The sequence goes on along the minus strand of JACOEJ010000005.1, from coordinate 32,112 downwards.
TTACTGCCGGGCGGGCAAGCAGCCGTCCCAAGCAATGCGGCGGATGTTCAGCAGATCAGAATTGATGCGATTGTGCCGAATCGCTACCAACCTCGGCAAATCTTCCATCCTGCCGAGCTAGCAGAACTCGCGGCCTCCATAAAAGAAAGCGGCTTGCTTCAGCCGATTTTAGTCCGTCGAAAAGGTGACGGCATTTTCGAGCTCATTTCAGGCGAGCGGCGATGGCGCGCCACCAAAGAGGCCGGCCTCGACACCATCCAAGCGGTTGTACGCAATTGCAGCGACCAAGAAGCGATTCTCTTCGCCCTCATTGAAAATCTTCAACGTGAAGACCTCAATCCCATGGAAACGGCCAGAGCGTATTCGAGAATGATGAATGAATTCGGATTGACCCACGACAGCATCGCTCAAAAGGTCGGCTGCGATCGATCCTCTGTGGCTAATTCCGTACGTCTACTCAACCTCCACCACGAAGTGCAAGCCCTTGTGGAGTCCGGAGCCCTTTCGGCCGGACACGCCAAAGCTCTTCTGGGGCTGGACACTCCTGAGACTCAATGCAAAGTTGCGAAGACGGTTGCGGCGCGCGCCCTTTCCGTTCGTGAAACCGAACGCCTCGTCACCACCTCAAGCACCACAAGAAAACGGACAAAACCACCAACGACCACGTCGCATTGGAGCGACGTAGAATCACGGCTCCAAAAGCGGTTTGGAACGCGCGTCACGATCGAAGCAGGCAGGAAAGGCGGGAAAGTCGTCATCCATTATTATTCCGCACCAGAGCTGGAGGGTATCATCGACAATCTTCTCTCCTAGACAGCATCCCGTTCCTCCACGCCTCCGACGCATGCTGAGAAAAGGCATATTTGTTGCTTTTCTCTCAACTAACGCTAAATATCTTCCCTAGACACTCCGATACAACAACTAACAGGGGCTAACCCCATCATCTTTTATCCCGAACCCAGAGGAGGAGCATCGATCATGTGGAAATCAGACAAGCAGGACGGGAAGCGCACGATGGCAGAGGAAGTGGAAGCTGAAGACATCTCGCTGGCTTCAAACCTGGGTCGCCAGGAAGCCTCAGAAGACGTCAGCGCATTTGTCGGCAAGGGTGTAGAGTTTAAAGGCACCATCTCGTACAACGGAACCGTCAGAATTGATGGATCCCTCGACGGAGAAATTCACACCGAAGGGGTCCTCCTCGTGGGTGAAGAGGCAGTCATCACGGCCAAAGTGACGGCCGGCACCATTGTCTGCAAAGGGAAAATCACAGGCGATGTCGTCGCGAAAGAAAAGATTAAGCTCCGCGCCCCAGCCATCGTCAACGGTGGAATAAAGACCCCCATGCTTTCAATCGAAGAAGGCGTGCTCTTTAACGGAACTCTCGAAATGTCACAAGGCATTCGAGAAGTCCCACGGGAAACGCCCCTTCACCCGGTTGGCATCTCAGGCCAAGGCGGCATAAAAAGGATAAACGGGTAATTTTTCCGGTCACACAATAATACGCTCATCGGGGTCCTGAACCCGTGACGCCCGGTGAGCATGCTGTACCTGGAAGGACCTTTGATCGCATGTGGGCAATTGGCGATAAGAAATCATCCCCCTCGGACGACGACAATTTCACCTTTCTTGGGAAAGGGGTTGAATTCAAAGGCGTCGTGAATTTCGACGGCACCGTCCGCATCGACGGAAAATTGGAAGGTGAAATACATACCACAGGCACATTGATCGTGGGGGAGTTTGCCGTGGTCAAGGGGATCATTACAGCCGGCACGCTGCTCACCAGTGGGAAAATAAACGGCACCGTCACTGCCACAGAAAGAATCCAGATCCTCAAACAGGGAGTCCTCATCGGGGATATCCGGACTCCTGCCATTGCCATTGAGGACGGAGCGCATTTCCATGGCATGTGCGATATGGGCGCCCATCGCTGGGTCGAGGAGCATCCCCAATCGGCCAAGAATGTCCACGACCTCACTCTCCATCGAAATAAAATACGCACGCCCGACCTCTAGCCCTTTCGCCAGCCAGCCAGTACAATAGCCGGACTATGTCACGTCCAACCGTCCTCCTCGGTATGAGTGGGGGAGTCGATAGCTCCGTTGCCGCCCTCCTTCTGACTCGGAAGGGATTCGAAGTCCACGGCGTCACTCTCCAGGTTTGGGAACACGAAAACGAAGAAGTCGCGGCCTCGAAGCGATGGGAGGAGCGCGGCTGCTGCAAAGTTGGCATCGCGAGATACGTCGCCAAACAACTCAACATCCCGCACGAACTCGTGGACTCCAGAGCACAGTTCCGCACAGCGGTAATTGACGATTTCGTTGCCGCCTATGCGAATGGAACGACACCAAACCCCTGCGTGCGCTGCAACGAACGGGTGAAACTCCGGCAACTCATCGAACTCGCAGACTCAAAAGGCATCTCCTTTGTGGCAACCGGCCATTATGCGCATGTCGACGGCAGCGGGCATCACCCCTCTCTTATGAAAGGGGCTGATCCTCGTAAGGATCAAAGCTATTTCCTCTACCGACTCCAGGCCTCTTGGCTGAACCGATTGCTGTTCCCCGTTGGGACAATGCAGAAGGCCGATGTCTGGAAGGAGGCTGCCACCCTCGGGCTTCCGGAAGAAGAGATGAGGGAGAGTCAGGAAATCTGTTTTGTGAGTCATGGCGATTACCGCACCTTCCTTCAGGAGCAACCAGATCTCCAGGTCACGCCCGGCAACTTTGTAGATGAAACCGGCGCAACGCTAGGAACCCACGAGGGGATTCCCTTCTATACACCGGGACAAAGAAGAGGGCTGGGAGTCGCGACCGGACAACGCCTCTACGTTCAGCGGGTTCAACCGGCTACCAATACCGTGGTTCTTGGGCCGGAAGAACATCTGCTCAGCTCCTCCTGCACAGTGAAAGACCTGAATATTCTTGACCCGAGACTTCTGACCGCTCCGTCTCTCGTCGACTGTAAAGTGCGTTATGCCACGCCCCCCTCACCAGCCACTACGATACCTCTCGCTGCCGGAAAGATGATGGTCCAATTCAGCACGCCGCAGCGGGCACTCAGTCCTGGGCAATCCGCCGTGTTTTATGACGGAGATCGAGTGCTAGGGGGTGGAATCATTGATACCATTGATCCCACATCCAGCCTGACACCCATGCCGCCCTCCTCCTCAACCTAAACCTAGAATCCGCAGCCAGCACCTTGTTGCCAGCAAATCGCCGGTGTTAACATACCGCCGCAGGGCACCTATACCCGTTAGAGATGAACCACACTGTCGCCATCTCCTAGCGGACGACGCGATACATCACACTCTTATCCTGGACCATGATGCCATCATGCTCCAGAGCACGGTCCCAAGGAGTCGCTTATGTCACCCGAAGCCGCGGACGCTCAAGCCCCTTCGCTCGTCGTCGAGTCCTCCACGTCCTCTTCCCATTTCCTGTCGGCCGACGACAATGCACAGAACGGCAATCTCGAAAAGATTCGCGACATCCTCTTCGGCGCACAAGTCCGCGATCATGACCGGCGCTTCTCCGCGCTTGAACAGAATCTCGTCAAGGAAGCTGCCGCGCTCAGAGCCGAACTCACGAAACGCTTCGACGCGCTCGAAGCCTTCATGCAACAGGAAGTGGCGGTCCTGTCCGGTCGCCTGCAACATGAACAACAAGTCCGCGGCGAAGCCTTGCAGCACCTCGTCAGAGACCTCACCAGCCTCGGAGCCGTGGTCGAACGCAAAGCCACCGATCTGGCCCAACAAACCAGTCACTCGGAACGCACACTACGCCAGGAAATCCTGGATCATGTCACAGTACTCAAAGAAACGATCCGTTCCACACAAGACCAACTCTCAGATTCCCTCAATCGCTCCGTAGCAGATCTGCGGCATACCAAGACCGACCGCACAGCACTCGCGGAGCTGTTAGCGGAGCTGTCACAGAAACTCCAGCAGGGCTCGCCCACATCCTAGGCGCCCGGGATGCAAGGAGCCCGTGCTGATGAATCAACCCAGGCCCAGCAATCAACCCCCATCGCCTGACACGGCCGCGAGTCCCCAGCTGAAACAAGAGTGGGCTGAGCTTCGCACACTGCTTCTCGCCCCGGAACAAACTCAGCTTACCGAGCTCCGCAATCGTATTGACCATACGGAGACCGATGCGCCCTCCGTCAGCAAAGTGCTTGCTGAAGCCATTACATTGCGGGGCAAACAGGACGAACGACTGACCGCCGCACTCACCCCGCATATTCAAACAGCATTGACAAGTTCTGTGCGCCGGAACCCCCATGTGATCGCCGAGGCTATCGCCCCCATCATGGGCCCGGCCATCCGCCAAGCAATCGTCCGCACTCTGCAAGGGATGATGCAGTCGTTCAATCAGACCATCGATCACAGCCTGTCCCCCAAAGGCCTCGCCTGGAGAATCGAGGCCTGGCGAACGGGACGCCCCTTCGCCGAGGTCGTCCTTCTGCACACATTACGATTTCGCGTTGAGCAGCTTTTCCTCATCCATCGCGACACCGGCCTCCTTCTCCATCACGTCGCATCGGATACCGCCGTTATTCATGATCAACAGCTGGTTTCCGGCATGCTGACGGCAATTCAAGCCTTTGTGCAGGACACCTTCAGTACTCCGCGAGGGCAGACGCTCAACACCTTGGAAGTTGGAGAATGCCGAGTCTTGATCGAACAAGGCTCCCAGGCCATTCTGGCTTGCGTTGTCAGGGGCACCGCACCGGGATACCTTCGGGCTCAGGTGCAGCAAACCCTCGAGTCGATCCAGCTCGACTATGCCGACGCGTTCGCTGCATTCGACGGGAACCCTTCAGGCTTCGATGCCACACATGACCGCCTCATGGAGTGTGTGCAGACTCAGTATGAGACTCCCCGCACAAGAACCTCCCCAATGACCTGGGTCATTCTCTCGGGCATCAGCCTCGCCATAGCACTGTGGGGATGGACGTCGTATCACAACAACCAGCACTGGAGACACATCACCCAGCGGCTTAGCGCCATGCCTGGAATTGTCATCACCACTCTGGAACGTGACGGCAACAGGATCCATCTCGCAGGACTCCGTGATCCACTGGCAGAAGATCCAGAACAGATCCTGGTCGAAGAAGGAATCTCCAGCGAACAGATCACCGCTCACTGGTCCCCTTACTACTCCCTCGATCCTCCTTTTATCCGACAGCGGGCCACGGCCATGCTCAATCCTCCCCCAACCGCGACATTGCATTTCCAGGAAGAGCATCTGATAGTTACCGGTACGGCATCACACGCATGGGCCATCGAGGCGAAAAAAACGGCGCGCCTCATTCCCGGGATCCAAGACTATCGCGATGACGACCTGCGGACTGTCTCCATTGAACAACTGATCGAACAGATCAACCTGGTATCTTTTCTTTTCGATAGCGGCTCTTCGACCCTGAGCGAACAAGCACAAGGGAAAATCGGACCGCTCCGGACCCTCCTTGAGGATCTGCAAATCCTCGCACAATCCAGCGGACAACACATCGTCGTCGAAGCCATCGGTGGCGCCGATGAGACCGGGCCGGAGACGATGAATTTGCTCCTTGCCACAGCGCGCGCCCATACGGTGATTGCCGCATTGGGCGGCCCCTCGTTCGGCTCACACCTGACGTTCACGACCGGTATAGAGACGATGTCCACCGTCTCGCGAAGCCGAGCCCTCACTCCACACACACGAAAACTTCTCAGACGTACCTCTTTCTTCACCTCCATCAAGGATAAAGTGCCGCAGGTTGCGCCCACACCATGATCCAGAAGAAGATTTGCCTGTTGGGAGGATTCGCTGTCGGGAAAACCAGCCTCGTCCGCCGTTTCGTCACGGGCATGTTTTCGGAGCTGTACCAAACGACCATCGGCGTGACCATCGAAAAGAAAGCACTCCTCGTCGGCGACCAGGACGTGACGCTCATGATCTGGGATCTCTATGGAGAGGACGATTTTCAGAAAATGCGGGAGTCTTATTTGCGAGGCTCATCCGGCTATATCCTCGTCGCCGACGGAATGAGGCGGTCTACACTGGATACTGCGGAAGCCCTCCACCAGCTGGCCCAATCAACACTCGGTCCGGTACCCTTCGTGCTCATAGTGAACAAGGCTGATCAGCTCAAGGAATGGGAAATCGATGAGGCGACACTCGCACGGCTGCGACACAAGGGATGGCTGGTGTTCACTGGAAGCGCCAAAACCGGCGAAGGGGTGCCTGAACTCTTTATGCGGCTCACACAAACACTGTTAGAAGCCGCCTAGCGATACACCTGGACTGCCATGGCGCCATCCAGCTCACCCAACTCCCTGCCTCAGAACATGCTGGAGGCTCTCCTTCAAAAGCTTGGCACCGCCGTTCTCGCACGAGTAGGGACGGGAAATACGTTTCACCTTATTGGAGATCCGCCACCCTGGTGGGCCACCACATTCAAGACATCACCGGAGTCTCTCATTGACGTCGGAAGTCTCGCCCCTTTTCTGCAGCATTTCCTGGATGAAAGCGAATCCGCGTGGAGAACCGATCCTGACCGAGTGGTTCGATCGGGCCCCTGGAGTCATCGTGACCTTACATCCATCCTGCACCAATTCGAAGCCACCGCACTGACCGCTTCTCATCGTCCACTGCTCCTTATTGAGCGTGTCGATGAACGGTTCGACCAGATACAGACGCTCTTACAGCAAGCCCGTGATCAGCGCTTGCACCATATCGACCAAGTCAAAACCCACGAACGGACCCAGACATCCCTGACTGGATCACTTGCCATCGCCACCCAAGAGCGCGACGATGTCCTGGCGCTTCTGCAGCATCTGGATCTGGCCGCCATCGTCACCAATCAAGAGGGCCGTGTGACCTTCATCAGTCCACGCTGCCTTGCCTGGATCGAGCGTCCTTCCACGAGGGTCATCGGTCAGCCGTGGGAACAGAGTCTCCCGCTGGAGTCCGCAGACCGGAAGCATCTCCGCCAAACATGGGACGCCCTCACGCCACAACGCGGCCGACGCCCCCTTCGCTTGACAAGCACAACCCCGCGATGGATCGAATACGAAATCCATGCGGACCCACAATCCTCTGAGCGGCGCATCATCCTGCTGCATGATCGCACAGAGGTCCAGCATTTGCGGCAGCAGCTCGATCACCAGACGCAATTCCACGACCTTGTCGGACGCAGTCCTGCCATGCTGCAAATCTATCAACTCGTCCGCGATGTGGCTCGCGTAGACTCCACGGTCCTCATCGAAGGTGAGACAGGAACCGGGAAGGAACTCATCGCCAGAGCCATCCATTACTCCAGTCCACGGAAAGACCGGCCCTTTATTGCCGCCAACTGCGCAGGCTTGACAGATTCACTGCTGGGCAGCCAGCTGTTTGGCCATAAGCGAGGCGCCTTCACCGGCGCGATCGACGATCACCATGGATTATTCGAATCGACTGACGGCGGCACCCTGTTCCTGGATGAAATCGGAGATATCCCGACCTCCGTCCAAACAAGCTTGCTCCGGGTGCTTCAAGAAAAAGAAATCACCCGTCTGGGAGAGACCCGCCCACGGAAGGTGAATGTGCGCATCCTCGCCGCCACGCATCACAATCTCAATGAAGACGTCATTCGCGGCACCTTTCGCGCTGATTTGCTCTATCGCATCCGCGTGGCGCGCATCCACCTGCCTCCGCTGCGAGATCGACGAGATGACATTCCATTGCTTGTACAGACTTTGCTCGGCCAAGTCTGTGCGACCACCGGCAAAGCCATCACTGACCTGCACCCTGACAGTCTCCACCTGCTCATGACCTACTCATGGCCCGGCAATGTCCGAGAACTGAAAAGCGCTGTCGAGTTTGCCGTGATCAGCGCCCGCACCACCTGCCTGATGCCGTCCGATTTTCCCGAGGAACTGCGCCACACCCAGCGTGACCATCGACCGCCTTTCTCCCTGGAATCGCATCACACAGAACCGAAAACGCTATTGCTCCGAGCGCTCCAACAGGCTCAAGGGAACCGGACAGAGGCCGCGAAGATTCTCGGAATAAGCCGCGCCACACTCTATCGCCGACTCCTCGCACACCGCATCGACGTGGCCGAGTAGCCTCGCTCCGATTCGCCGACACCCGCACACATTAGTAAGACACACACCGTGAGACAATTCTGTCTCCTGCGACACCTCGACTGAGACACGATGAGCGCGGTGCTCAGAAACACCCCGCCGTTCGAGAAGAATATCTCCATCGGCCATGGCATGAACCTTGATCAATACCTCTGGGTAGAGACCGACCGTTTTCGAACAAGACGTCCACGCGCAACAGGACTCTCATTGCTCATGAAAACATCCACCACACCTCCGCCGATTCGAGTCGTTCCTGTTGATGATTCAGCCTTCGCGCGCGAGGGAATCAGGGCCATCCTCAAATTGGATCGTGGCATTCAGGTGGTAGGCGAGGCCGACAGCAGGGCACGCGCCATTGAAGAAGTCCATCGCACAACGCCCGATGTCGTGATTATGGATATGCGCCTGCCCGACGGCACTGGGTCCGACGCCTGTCGAGACATTCTTTCGGCTTTTCCCCGTATGCGAATCCTGTTCTTTTCTGCCTACAGCGACGACAACGACCTCTATGACGCCGTCATGGCAGGCGGGCACGGGTACCTGACAAAAGATGCCGGGGCCAAAGACCTCCTCCGCGCGATCAAAACGATCGCTGCGGGGCAATCCCTCCTTGGACCGAAAGAGACTACTCACATCCTCTCGTGGATGAAGGACACCATCACGAACACTCCGGCATTTCTCCCACCGACCCTCTCGCGAATCGACCTGAAGCTCCTCTCGATGCTGGCGGAGGGAGCCACAAACAAGACCATCGCCACCGCCTTCAAGAAAGAGCCGAGCACCATTACCAAACTTCTGTCGACACTCTATAAAACACTACACGTCAGGCGGCGAACCCAAGCGATTCACTATTTCATCACGCAGCTCAGCCACCAGTACGCCCCCCGCGACGTGAAACCCCTATCCACACGTGGGAAAGGATAGTCCGATGCTTCCCAAGGGCCTCCTCGTTGTCGATCCACATGGGCAGAAGTTTCTGCTGGTCCCGGAGGAGGGAGTAGAGGCAGCTGGCTATACACTATCAGTGCTCCAGCTCCATAAAGATCAATGGGTCCGCCTGCAGCCTGCATCTTCACGGAAGCTCCGCGAGAGTATGCTGGGGGCCTTACTCGAATTTTTCGGCAATCTCTGTCGCATTCTGAATTATAGTAGTGATCGAGCCCACCGGATCAAAAGCATCACTCCGAAAAACTCTCCTCCCGCGATCAGCCAACGCCCTGACATCCCCACGGCTCGAATGAGGCAGCTTGGTCGACGACCTGGCAAGGCAGCCTCAAAACAATCGCACCCCTCGAACCATCATGAGCAGAATTCATGAGCCAACGGAACATTCGCAAACACATACGCGGGATCGGTATTGTTCGATTCACCGAGCACGCTGTTATGACTCATCCACAGCGGTCCGACGCAATAGGTTCCGTCTTGCACAACCATAGTCAGTCGGGTATACAAACCCGATATACCCTGGGCCAATCCGCCTTAGTGAAATTTAGAACACCGCGGCACCACGATGTGTGCGCTTCCCCATCTACCCAGAGCTACTAGAGGAGGAAAGATGAAGAACCTGTTCGCCGTTCTGGCACTCTTTACAGCCGTATTATGTGGGGTCGCCACGGCTATTGCAGCCGATGCTCCCGCGCCCCCGCTCGACGTGGTGACCCTCAAGGACGGCAGCAACATCTATGGAGAAGTCGTCGAGATGGCTGGCGGCGTGCTCATCATGAAGACTCCATCCAGCCCGGACAATGTCATCAAGGTGAAGTGGAGCGACGTCGTCAAGCTCGCCGTCAACCATCCGATCCCGTTTCATCTCAAAGAAGGCAGCATCCTTGTCGGGACCGCGACGGCCGGAGCCGATGGCAACCTGAACATCCAATCTGAACCGCTCAAAGGCTCGCTCACCGTTCCGCTCGATGCCATCGGATCCGTGAACCCCTTGGTTCAGCCGCCCGTCATTTATACGGGGAGTCTCAC
>JACOEJ010000005.1:16568-21928 GCA_024998645.1 Nitrospira sp. | reverse complement strand
TCGGATCCGTGAACCCCTTGGTTCAGCCGCCCGTCATTTATACGGGGAGTCTCACAGGAGGGTACTCCCAAACCACCGGAAACAGCCATCTCAAGAACGCCAGCTTGCTGGGAGACTTCGTTGCCCGCAGCGAACAACTCCGGCTCTCAATCAATGGACGCTATGTCTACGGCGACAATGCCAACACACTCATTGCCCGGAATGCCCGCGGCACCATCAAGCTGGACTTCTTCATCACCAAACGCTTTTACTGGTTTGCCTCGGCCTACTTCGAGAACGATCGATTCCAGGACCTCAAGATGCGAACCGCCTTGTCATCCGGTCCCGGGTTCCAGTTCATCGAGCGGGGGGATTTCAGCGGCATCCTCAAAGACATGACGTTCTATACAGAAGCCGGCTTGTCCTTTTTCAATGAAGACTTCCGCGTCGCAGACGACCAATCCAGCCTGCGCGCCCGCGTGTCGATGAAGTGGAACTGGCCGCTCTTTGACGATCGCATCACACTCTACCATTTCAACGAATTTTACCCCTCGCTGCAAAACGCCTCGAACTACTTCCTCACTATGGATAACGGGATCCGTTTCAGAATCTGGGAAGGGTTCGTGAGCGGGATTCAGGTGACCACACGGTACAACAGCCGGCCGGCGCCGGGCACCGGCGATACCGATAATCTATATCTTTTCACCCTCGGATACAGCTTCGATACGACCAGGAAGCGATAGTGTACACTCGCAACACGCAACTCACCCTCTCAGCCTCTAAGGAGGACAGACGATGTTAAAAGAATTTAAAGAATTCGCCATGAAGGGCAACGTCGTCGATATGGCGATCGGTGTCATCATCGGCGGCGCATTTGGAAAGATCGTGTCATCACTCGTCAGCGATGTGCTGATGCCCCCCCTGGGTTTACTGATGGGAAAGGTAGACTTCTCCAGCCTGTTCATCAACTTGTCCGGGACTCCCCAGCCCTCGCTGATCGCGGCCAAAGCGGCTGGAGCCCCCACGATCAACTACGGGGTCTTCTTGCAGGCGACATTTGACTTTATCATTCTTGCCTTCGTCATCTTCCTGTTAGTCAAGCAGATGAATCGTTTTAAAAAAGAAGCCCCGCCGGCACCACCGGCCGGCCCAACAAATGAAGAGAAACTCTTGATGGAAATCAGAGATGCTCTGAAGGGACGCCAATAATCACCCAGCACAAGCTCGCACTCCCAGCATCGAACTCAAGCCATTTTCACCAAGGAGCATTCATGCAAATGTACAAATCCTCGATCCTGGCCATCAGCCTCCTGGCCATCGCCGGTTGTTCATCCTGGCAACCCATGTGCCCGGACAACGGCTTCCAATACCGCATCTGCCCCCAAGGTGCCGTGCGTAATACCTCAGCAGATTATGCCAACCGCCTTGCAGCTCTTGAAAAGGAACGGCAGCGGCTCGCCGATGAGCTCGCCGCAGCAAAGAAAGAAAACGGAGCGTTCAGCGACCGCGTGAAAGCGCTTGAAAGCCAACTGGCTGACCGCGATCGGGAATTGGCGGCCCTCCGCTCGAGCGCTGGAGACTCTTCGAAACTCGCGAGCCAGCTCTCCTCCGCACAAGGCGACCTCAATCAATCGAACGCCCGCACGGCCGAGCTGGAACGCCAGTTGGCCGCTGCCCAGGCATCGGCAGGCGGCGACAAAGATAAACTGGCCGCGGATCTCGCGGCCGCCCAGTCACAACTCGCCGCGCTCCAAGCCGGAGCCGGGGACAAAGACAAGCTGGCCACAGAACTCGCCACAGCCAAACAACACAACGCAGACCTCACCTCTCAACTCGCCGCCATGGGCGGGGCTGCAGGTGACAAAGAGAAGATGGCCGCCGACCTCACCGCCTGCAGACAACGCGTCGCAGAACTCGAGAAGATGTTGGCCGACCGGGACAAAGAGCTCGCAGGCCTCCGTGGTGACCTGTCCGCTGAAATGGCGAAATTGAAAGAAGCGCAGCGCGGCTTGATCCGTGCGCTGAAGCCGCAGATCGACAAGCAGACGATCGCCGTCGATCTGAATAACGAGCGATTGCTCATCAACCTGGCATCAGGCTATCTGTTCGGCTCGGGAGAAGATCAGCTGAAACCCGCAGGCGCCGATGCATTGAAGCAGGTCGGGACGATTTTGAAGGATTTCCCTGAATACAAGGTTGCCGTCGATGGCCACACCGACAACCGGCCGATCCGTAGCGCACTGAAAAAGAAGTTCCCGACCAATAAAGAACTCTCTGAAGCGCGGGCGGCCAACGCAGCCAAAGCCCTGACTGAAGGCGGCTTGGGCGCTGCCACGACACACGGCTATGCCGACACCAAGCCGGTGGGTCCGAATACGACCGACGCAGGCCGAGCGAAAAATCGCCGGGTCGAAATCCGCGTCACTAAGTAAGTCGCTCATCTCCACCGAACGGAGGCAGGGTGTCGCGATAGGCGGCACTCTGCCCTCCCTCACCACATCCCATTATCCAACGCAGAAGTAGTCGCGCCGCGATCGCGGTCTTGCCTACCTAAACTGATGGAGTCAGGATGAACGCCCTACACGGGAAGCCCTCTGCTCCCTACCGCCCTTACAATTTGCAGTGCTGCTGGTCCGCCGCCCCAATATTAGCGAGGCCCGGCACCGTTGCGAGAATCTTGTAATGGCCCAGCCCCAATTCTTTGCCAAAGGCTTCCCCTACCAAAACATCCTGCACGTGCTGGTGATCCGACGCCCGAAAGATAGACCGTCCTTCTTTCAGCCCATCGAATTCGTGTCCTTCCAATGCCTTGATCAGTGCATCTGTCTTGGTTGAGCCGGCCCGCTGAATCGCTTCGAGGATCTGCGTCATCGCGGCATACCCCAAATAGCACCGGGAAGTTGGAGTGTGATTGTACTTATCGATCACGCCTTGGATAAATCGCTTTGAGCTTTCGGTGTTGATCTTGGGGTCCCAGATGAGGCCCCAAATTCCTGCATTGTTGGCATAACCCAGCGAGCGCCCAATCTGTTCACCGCTGATCATCCCGCCGATACCGATTTTCTCTTTGGCCAATTCCAGCTTGCCGTACCCCTTCAAGGCATGCACGAGATCCCATCCATAGAGATTGAGAATAATCGCCGTCGGCTCCTTGGCCTTCGCCGCACTGAGCACTGACACAAAGTCCGTAGACCCGAAAGGCATCAAGGCTTCGCCGACCAACTCCACCTTATGCGCCTCTGCCGCCTCAGCCATGGCCTGCGCGGAGGCTTTGCCGTCGAGCGTACCCGTCGTGATCATGTACCAACGAGTCCCATAGGCCTTCACCAGATGCGGCACCACCGCTTGCGCCAACATTTTTGCGTGGGGCATGAAGACGAATGTGTGGGAATTGCAGGCGGCACCGCTCAACTCGGGAAGATGAGACCCGGTCACCATGAACAGCTTGTTTTCTCTCTTCGCCAATTCCGACACGACCAACGCACAGTCGGCGTTGAAGGTCCCCATGAGGACGTCAACGCGATCCTCCTTGATAAACTTGGTGGCGACTTTCAGAGCCTGCTCAGAATTCGAGGCGTCATCGGCTTCGAGAATCACCACCGGACGGCCCAGCACGCCGCCCTTCTTATTGAAGAGATCCACGGCCACGTTGGCGCCATGGACATCATGAATCGACGATGTTTTATAGGGGCTCGATAACGGATCGAGTATGCCAATCTTGATCGGCTCACCGGAGGAGGCGAAACTCGTCCTTCCCATAAGCCCCAGCGCTTGTCCAATGAGGTCACTGAACATCAGGACGCCACCGGTTGCTACGGACCATTGCAAAAACCGCCTGCGTGAAAACTCGTTCATCGGTCGCTCCATTTCTCGGACAAGCAGCTCAGGCTGTATCCGGTTGCGGCAAAAGACGATCACAATTTTCTAGTATGAAGTTCCGCCTCCAACTCGGCAATACGCCTCCTCAACGGACCGGTAAGCTCCTCGACCTCTTCCGCCGAGTAGCGGGGCGTAATGTACTTCGGGCAGTTCCAGTCGAATGAGACCACATCGATGAAGACCAGTCGTTCCACGCTCGCCCGCATCTTGACGTCCGCCACCTGTTCGGTCAATTCCGGATGCGCACGGGCATCCTCGATACGGGCATGGCCGAGAATTTTCAGCCGCTCGCGGTTCTTGTAGTCCATGAGAAATAGTGCCATCCGGTCGTTCACCAACAGGTTGCCTGTAGTCAGCAGTTGCCGATTGCCCTTGTAGTCAGCAAAGACCAGGGTCGTCTCGTTGATCACTCGCAGAAATCCTGCAGGCCCGCCTCGATGCTGAACATAAGGCCACCCGCTTTCACTAATCGATCCCACGTAGAAGCTGTCACGAGTGGCAATGAATTCCACCTCTGCCTGGCCCAGCAGGTCTCGGTCGGGAGCGCCCACAATCCTGCCGGCCTGTCCGTAATACTGGGTCTGCGCACGCCTCACGGCATCCGTGAACATCAGATCGAGATACTTCGTTGCCATCGCGCCTCCCTAATTCGTCTTCCGTTCCAACCTATTCAGGAGACGGCCGTAAGGCCGTCTCCTGGGAATTGACTTAAAACACGACCGTCTGCCAGCCTTCCGCCAAGTAACGCCGCAAGCTTAAGAGGCCTGCTGTTCCAGCCAATGCATGGTCCTTTACAATCGGAACTCCGCAAGCCTTGACACTTTCCGTTGCCCCAAAGACTTCCGCACAACCGCATGAGACGCCTTGCACGACATCGCGAACGGCGTTGTAGAGGCCATTGGCCGGATGCGTGAGTTTGGTCAATTCAGCCGGCCAGCGCGTACCGGCCCCGTTAAACGCCACGGCCACTTCGTCGCCCTTCTGCTTACATTCAGACGCCAGGGCCAGCGCATTAAAGACCCGCCCAAGCGCTTCTTCGGAACCACTCTTCGGATCGGACAGAATGATGATGGCAGTTTTCATGGTCTCCCCTTTGATGGAATGAATGCTGTGATAATTCACCGCGATGGCCATCGCAGTCCTGCACTACCGCAAGGCCGATGCCAGAGAGAATGCCAGGCAAGAAATGAGATGAATACAGAGCGGAATCGAAGGCTTGTGTGATGTACAGACGAGAAGATAATCAGTACAGTGATGCGATCCTCCCACGGGATATCGTAGCGCCACGATATCCCGTGGGAGGAAGGCAGGGATCGATATGCTTAGGGGAGACGAGGTTTCATAATGCCGAACTTCTTCATGCGAGAACGGAGAGTATTGGGATGGAGGTCCAACCGAGTGGCGGCACCCTGTTTCCCTTCAATGACCCAGTTGACCTCCTGTAGGACATGGAGGACATGCGCCCGTTCGACCTCTTCCATGGTTCCCTCGCGAGGTGAGGG
>JACOEJ010000005.1:9827-16468 GCA_024998645.1 Nitrospira sp. | reverse complement strand
GACCGCTGCCGACCCGTTCGAATTCTCGCTCCTGCAACACCCGCAGAAGTTTCACCTGCGCATCCAGCGGGAGTTCTCCCACTTCATCCAGGAAGATCGTCCCTCCATCCGCCAACTCAAACCTGCCAATGCGGCGTTGTAATGCTCCGGTAAATGATCCCTTCTCATGACCGAAGAGTTCGCTTTCGAGGAGATTGGCGGGGATCGCGCCGCAGTTCACCTTCACCAAGGAGCGACCCCTGCGAGGGCTCATGTGGTGGATTGCCCTGGCGAACAGTTCCTTGCCCGTCCCGGTATCTCCGCGGATGAGGACCGTTGAGTCGGTCGGTGCGACCTGTTCGATCGATCGCAGCACGGCCTTGATACTCTGGCTCTCGCCGATGATCTCTTCAAAGTTATGCTCGAGTTTGATCTCTTCGCGAAGGTAGAGATTCTCGGCTTGCAGCCGATCCTTGAGCTGCTGAACTTCCGTAAACAGCTGCGCATTCTTGATCGCAATCGCGGCCTCATTGGCAAAGACGGCCAATCGCTCGAACTCCTCTCCGCTGAGCGGCCGGCGTCCGAACATCGCGATGACGCCGAGCAATTCCCAGCGGAACTTCAACGGATGCCCGGCAAAGGAACGGAGACCATTGTCGGTCATCCATTGTTTATTCGGAAGTCGATCGTCTCCGAGTACGTCGTTGGTAAAAATGGCGCCGGAGCCTTGCGCGATCTTTCCGATCTTCAATGCGCCAAGCGGAATGCGGCGATATTCCCCTTTGAGATTGGTATAGAGCCCGGCGCTTGCTTCAAGATGTAGGCAGCGGCTCTGGTTCGCACAGTCGGCCGCTTTGTAACAGTCGGCACAGAGATCGCCGGGACCCAGGAGCCAGATACGGGCGAAGGCCGCATCCAACTCTTCCACCAGACCCTGCGTGATGGTGTCCAACACGACCTGAAGGTCGAGACTCGAGGCCATTTGAAGGGTTATGCGTTCGAGAATTGCGCGGGGATTCGTAGATCGGTCAGGGGCAGGACCGGTTGGCATATCGTGCTCCGTGCTGATTCACCCAACACGGAGCACGATAGGAGGCACGCGATGCAATGTCAACGCCCGCTCAGCTGTACTGATCCCAGGTATCACACTGCTTAATCGCCCAAAAAACGGCTTCCTTCAATTTCTTCAACGTCTGATTGTCCGGATCCCGCAGCCGCTGCAGCTTCTTATCTATATCATAGAGTGGTTGGATCGAACGCTTGTCGGGAATCTTACCCAAAGCCCAGGCCACTTCGGTCAGCACCGTCCAATCTGTTTTCGGATCTTGCAGCTTGGCCAGCAAGGGGAGTACAACTGACGCGTCGCCATGCACGCCGCCCAATTGCCCCAAACCCTTTGCAGCAGAGGCTTGCATGTCCACCATTGTGGACGTATTCATAACGTCCACGAGCAGCGGGATCCCTTCCTTCCCAAGGTTGCCCATCGCCACCAGAGCCTGCTTGGCCAGATCGCGATCCTGGAGCACCTGCTTAAGCTTCGGCAGGGCTTCATCCGCCTGCATCTCCCCCAACAGCGAAATGATCTTTACCTTCCTCGGCAGACTCGTCTCTGAAGAATCCATCAGCTTCAGCAATCGGTCGGCATGGCCCCATTCGGCGGCGAGAATCAATGGGAACTCATATTTCTCGAGCTGATCCGTCAACCGCGCAATGGCAAAACTTCCTGGATCTCCGGCCTGAGCAGCCTGAGCGGCGGCAGAGGCATCTTCAAAATCCGTGCGGACTTCCTTCTGCCATTTAATCTTCATCCCGCCTAAAGCATACGTCAGCTGGCAGGCCGGCCCTTTCCACAGACGAGAGGGGGCGTCAGGCAGATCATTGTCTCCCCCCGACGAGGCCGTGCCCTCCCAGGTCTTGCGCTGTTCGCATTTCACTCGAAATACCGCGTCATGCGTCTTCGAGGCATCCTGCACCACTGTGTAGCCGACCTCACCGAGACGTCGCGACACGACCGAAGCCAGCGGCCCGGCATCACTCGCTCCCTTCTCGGTCAACGCCAGCGTCTCAACGAGCACCACCTGAATCTTATCGAGCTGTGCTTTCTGTTCAGCCGTGAAATATTCACGATACGCCCCAGCCGGAGCACTCCACAGCACCATGCCCCAACTGACGATGATGGAGATGAAAAAAGAGAGACGATACATCGCACCACCTCCTTACCCATAACCCATATGGGGGAGCGTGAGGTAGACCAAGTCCTGCAGCCTGCCGACCCCATCGCTGGACACCCTGTCAATCAGTATACTCTCACCATCCAGTACGAGCCACAACCCACCTGCTTCCACCCCAACCGCCCCCTTCAGAGAAGCAAATCCATACAGCCCCCTACTCATAGTCATCACTGCTCTCTATTACTCGCTGTCTGGACGCTCAGAACTGCATAAACCCCGCGGGAGTATGGGTTGACAGTGGGTCGCCTCCGACGGTACAAAAGGCTTACACAATCGCGTGTTTTGCTGTCTCAGCATCCACGTCGACAGCCCCGCGATGCTCCCCACCGTGCGAGCGTGGCGAAACTGGCAGACGCGCGAGACTTAGGATCTCGTGGGTAACCGTGGGGGTTCAAGTCCCTCCGCTCGCACCAAATTTGACGGCAACTCCGTTTGGGCTCGCCCATCACGGTATGTGGAAGGATATTGAGGCATGACGATGAAGATGGAAATGACCGAGCTGGGCCCCATGAAGCGGGCATTGAAAATCGAAGTCCCTGCTCAGGAAGTCACGCAGCGTTTCTCGCGAGCCTATACGGAGCTGAACCGCCAAGTACGCATCCCCGGGTTCCGCCCAGGGAAAGCCCCCCTGGGCCTCCTTGAAAAGCGCTACGCTAAAGAAGTTGAGGAAGATGTCATTCGTAGTATCGTACCGGATTTCTACGACCGCGCCGTCCGCCAGGCCGGCATCAGCCCGGTACTCGTCGAGATCCCGCCGCTGGAACGGGTTAAAATCAAGAAGGACGAGCCCTTTACCTTCACGGCCACAGTCGAAATCAAGCCGACCATTGAACTGCGTGACTACAAAGCCCCCAATCCGATTTCGCTGAAGCCGGACAAACGGACCGTCACCGACGAGCAGCTCGATCGGGCGCTTGATGTCTTGCGTGAACAGCAGGCGAGGCTTGAAGCCGCTCCGCCCGGCACCGCATTAGGCGATGAAGATTTTGCCGTCGTTGACATCGAAGGCTTTCTCGATGGCACGTCGCTCGAGGGAACCAAGAAAGAAGGCCAGCTTCACAAAGTCGGTTCCAAAGCCGCGCTCCTCGGTATTGAGATCGACAGTTATTTAGTCGGCAAGAAAGAGGGGGACATCGTCGACATTCCTCAGAACTATCCCAGCAGTCACCCCGATACACGGGTCGCCGGCAAGACCGTGAAGTTCAGCCTGGCCATCAAAGGCGTGAAACGGAAAACTCTCCCGGCACTCGACGACGAGTTTGCCAAGGATTGCGGGCCCTTTTCGTCGCTTCAAGAAATTAAGGACAAGCTGCGCAGTGAGATGGAAAAAGCCCTCAAGCGCGACATTGATGAATCTTACAAAGATACGATTCTCAAACGGCTGGCCGAAACGCACCACTTTGACCTACCTGAAACCCTTGTCACACGTGAATTGGACGCCATCGTTCGGCAGAGACTCCAAGAACGGCAACGTGGGAAGGCCACCGATCCATCACCCGCCGCAACGGCCGAAGAACTCAAGACCATCCGCGAAGAGAACCGCGACGAAGCCAACCGGCGCGTCAAAGTCGGCCTGATCCTCGAAGCCATTGCCACGAAGGAATCGATTTCGGTCAGCCAGGAAGATATGAACAACGAAGTCACCAGGCTGGCCACCGAACTCCGCGTCCCGATGGCTGAGCTCGTGAAAATGATTCAGTCCGGCGGCCAGGATTCCATCGAAGAATTGCGCTCGCGCATCCTGGCGGATAAAGCGCTGGACTTTGTATACCGCAACTCTGTGATCCAAGGTTAGACACGGTGCCTGCAAACGCCTCGAACGAGTGGCCCGCTCCAAACATTGCGGAAAGGAATTGATTATATGTTGGTCCCGATCGTAGTCGAACAAACCAATCGAGGCGAACGCTCCTACGATATCTACTCCCGGCTCCTGAAAGACCGGATCATTTTCCTGGGCGCGCCGATCGATGACATGTTCGCGAATCTTGTCATCGCCCAGCTCTTGTTCCTTGAGGCCGAAGACCCCGAAAAGGACATCAATCTCTACGTGAATTCCCCAGGCGGCAGCGTCACGGCAGGGCTCGGTATCTATGACACGATGCAGTACGTGAAACCACCGATCAACACCATCTGCCTTGGCCAGGCTGCGAGCATGGGAGCGTTGCTCCTCACCGCAGGCGCGAAGGGGAAGCGCTATGCCCTGCCAAACGCCCGCGTCATGATTCATCAACCGCTCGGTGGATTCCAGGGACAGGCCACTGAAATCGACATTCACGCCAGAGAGATCCTTAAAATCCGTGAACGGCTGAACGACATCATGGCCAAACACACCGGCCAACCCATCGAGAAAATCGCGCACGATACCGAGCGCGACTATTTCATGTCTGCGGAAGAAGCCAAGAAATATGGCCTGATCGACGAAGTCATTTCCCGACAGACCAAAGGACTCAAGTCCGTGGAGTCTGGGGACGCAGCCAAAGACGGCGCCAAGGGTAAGTAACACAGGAGGACGCATGGCCAAGCAGGAGAAGGTGGATCGACATTTGCGGTGTTCCTTTTGCGGGAAAAGCCGCGATGAAGTACGCAAGCTGATCGCGGGGCCGACCGTCTATATCTGTGACGAATGCGTCAATCTGTGTAATGACATCATTGCAGAGGACTGGGAAGAAGCCAAAGAGGAAATCTCGTCCAAGCTCAAAAAACCAGCCGATATCAAGCATCACCTCGATCAATATGTCGTGGGGCAGGATCGCGCGAAGCGCATTCTTTCCGTCGCCGTCCACAATCACTACAAACGCATTTCCTCGAAGGAAAAAGACGTCGACGATGTCGAACTCCAAAAGGGCAACATTCTCGTGGTCGGCCCGACCGGGACGGGAAAAACTCTGCTGGCCCAGACCCTGGCCAAGTATCTTGATGTCCCCTTTACCATGGCGGATGCCACAACCCTGACGGAAGCCGGGTATGTAGGAGAAGATGTCGAAAACATCATCCTGAAGCTCCTCCAGGCAGCCGATTATGATGTCGAACGAGCGGAACGCGGCATTGTCTATATCGACGAAATCGACAAAATCAGCCGAAAGAGCGACAGCCCGTCGATTACCCGCGATGTCTCCGGAGAGGGCGTGCAGCAAGCGCTGCTCAAACTGATTGAAGGCACCGTGGCCAATGTCCCTCCGCAAGGCGGGCGGAAACATCCGCATCAAGAGTTCATTCAGGTCAATACCAGCAACATCCTGTTCATCTGCGGAGGCGCGTTCGTTGGTCTGGAATCGCTCGTTGAGCAGCGCTTGAATCGCAAGTCGATGGGCTTTGGGGCTGAAATTCGCGGACGCAGCGAAGCCCGACTGGGAGAAATGCTCGCCCATGTGCAGCCGGAAGATTTCCTCAAGTATGGACTCATCCCCGAATTTGTGGGTCGCGTCCCCGTCGTCGCAACGCTTGAAGAATTGGACGAGCGGGCACTGGTTCGCATCTTGACCGAACCACGCAACGCCCTGACGAAACAATATGAAAAATTGCTCTCCTTCGAAAAAGTGAAACTCAAGTTTACCGACGGTGCCCTCGGAGCCGTCGCGCGTAAAGCCTATCTGCAAAAAACCGGGGCCCGAGGACTCCGTGCCATCCTTGAAGAAGTGATGCTGGATGTGATGTACGATGCCCCGTCACAAAAGCAAATCAAGGAAGTCCTCATCACAGAAGATGCCATTTCCGGGAAGAATCCTCCTATCAGGATCTTTGAGCAGGACAAAGACGCGAAGAGCGCATAAACGCGACCCTGGGACCGAGTCACTCACGTGGCTCGGTCTCCTCCTCCTCCTCCCCCTCGCCCCCTACATGATTCTCTATTCCTCTGGCTATTCAGCCAATTATCAGATCGTGCTGCGATGACTTGAGTATTTCTCACGTATTACTCGACAACAGAAAATAACCCGCTATATTTGGGGAGTATCAGAATTGCCCTAGGAGGCCCCGTGAAACTCCCCGTATCCCTCAGCCTTCGCCACAAAGGGAAAGTTCTCGAACTGGATGCATCACGAGAAATCGTGAACCTGCTCGGGAATAACGGTGAGGCAATTGGAAGCCTCTCCTGGGATTTCGTCATTGATCAGATCCTCGCCTATCGCAAGCCCGCGCTTCCTAAGGAAACACGCTCTGAGCCACGCGTCAATCTGGCGTTTCGAGTACGATACAAAACACCCGAAGGAGACCGCTACGATAGTCGGGCAGGAGGCATCGGTGGAGGCGGTCTCTTTATCGAAAGTACGACGCCGCTCCCGGTCGGCACCAAACTCGCCATGGAGTTCTCTCTCCCGGAACAGCCCTCTGAGTGGATCCAGGCTAAAGGAGTCGTTGCCTGGGTCTGTCCCAAGGCGGATCAATACACATTTAGTCCCGGCATGGGCGTTCGATTTACCGACATTCAGCCAG
>JACOEJ010000005.1:0-9727 GCA_024998645.1 Nitrospira sp. | reverse complement strand
GAGCACCGCTCGCACTAAAAGTCCGCTATTCCACTCCCGAAGGGAAACAGTTTGATAGCCTCACCGGTGGCATCGGCGGGGGCGGACTCTTCATTGAAAGCGGCACCCCGCTCGCTCCCGGAACGGAAGTGTCTGTGGAATTTGCATTGCCAGATCGGCCCTGGGAGAAGGTCAAAGCCAAAGGCAAGGTGGCTTGGACGAGAAATCGACCCGAGCGCCATCTCTTGTTTCCAGGAATGGGCGTGCAGTTTACGGATATCGATGAGAAGGCTCAGGCACAGCTGGTGGAATTGGTTGAGGCCTTGAACCGGAATCGCGTGCTCCCAGCAGTCCCCTAAGCGTTTGGTCGGCCCAGCGCCGCACTTGAGCGCTCTCGTCGTGGTTCGCGACGAATCGCAGCCCTTCTCCAAACTCTCCCTCTGAAAAGAATTGCAGCCGATAGGCAATCTCACCCCGGACGTTTGCCGAGGACTCTGCCTTCAGTTGCTCACGGAACAATTCAACAACCTTGGAGTCCCCTGACTCACCTAGCACCGCAACCGCGGTTCGGCGTACTTGTGGATCAGGATCATGCAGACTGCCCACGAGCGCCCTCACTACCTCGGGAGAGTCAATGCTTTCAAAGGCCTGAATCACGGCCCGACGTACCTCTGGATCTGCATCAGCCAACTGCGACATTGCCAGCGGCCAGATCTCCTTCGTGGAATCGAGAGACCCCAGAGTCTGTGCTGCAGCCGTGCGCACTGGTTGGACGGGATCAACGAGTAACTCTGCGATATGCACTCTGGTGCCCATATCAAGAGGACCCAAACCGCCTAGACTCCGCACAGACGCCTCACGAACAATGGGCGACCGGTCGTCTAACGCCACGACAAGCCCGGGAACAGCCTGCGGATTGCCGATCTTGCCCAAGGCTTCGGCAGCGGTTCGCCGAGCCACGGCATCACGGTCATGCAACAGCCTCAACAGTGTTTCTACGGTACGTTGCGGAGAGGGACTCGCCGATGGTTGGTAACAGCCGAGTACCGAGGCGAAACAGAGGCTGAGCAGGACGAACACCATAGTCAAAGACATCACACCAATACTGGGTTTGGATAACAGTCGTAGAGCTTCAAGCCTGTTTGGGAGGCTCTTCATCCACCGCCGGCAGTTCTCTGGCTGCTTCCAGAGATTGCTGAAACTCTTTCTGCGCGGAATCCATCTCAAATTGGATGGTCTTCACTTGAGGGTCTACGGTATTCCGAACATCCGCGACCGTCTGCCGGAATGTTCGTAACGCGTCACCCAACCCTTCACCAAGACCCTGCATATCGTTTGGAGACAACCCTGCTGGCGCCTGAGCCGCTTTCGCCTTCAACGCTGCTTGTTGTGCCTGTACACGCGCGACCGCGTCCTTGTTCACAATCGCTGAAGGACGTTTCGCAGCCGGCTTCGCCTGAGCTCCTGGTGGGAGAGGAGGGTATTGCGCGCGTGACATTGGGGCAGGCGCGGCTGCCCGTTCCTCCATCGAGATGGCCTGTTGCCCGCCACCCTGCTGAGTCGGTAGGACACCGGCTGGACGAGCAGCTTGCGGAGATTGCGGGCCCATGTTGTACATCATTGAGGCCGTCGTTCCTGGCGTCAATTCAGGACCAGGTACATAGGGGATATTCGTCGCCTTCGGCGCGCCTTGAACCGGCGCAACCGGCTGAAGATCCGACGCTCTGTCAACGTGGGCTGCCTCAACCGTTGTCGTCACTTCAGGTTGAGCCTGGGCTACCTCTTGCGGAGGCGGAATCTCATTGACTTCTTTTTTGAAACCTTTCAGGGCCTTGCCAACACCCTCACCGATTTGCGGCAAGCGGCCCGCTCCAAAAATAATCAACACGATCACCAGGATGATGATCAGCTCCGAAATCCCCATTGTCCCGAACATGGTCGCACCCTTCCTGCTCGCAGGTGGTCAAAACCGCTCTCACTCAACCCTCATACAATGCAATGAAAGAATCTAGCCGCCACAACAAGACACTGTCAAGAAACTGCCAGGTTAGCTGATCGCTATGATTTCCGTCTGTAGCGGCTGTCCATAGGCTACCGCGGCTCGCTCGGAGACATACACATCCAGTTCGCTGCGAATCCCGAACTCATCCGGAAGATAGATACCCGGCTCGATCGAGAAACAGGTCCTGGGCATCAGCCGGCGACTCTCTTGCGTTTCGAGATTGTCGATATTGGCTCCGTTCCCATGCACTTCTTCACCGATCGAATGCCCGGTTCGATGCACAAATCGCTCTCCATACCCGGCCTTGCTGATCACCTGACGACACACTTCGTCGACCTCCCAGCCATAGGGAAATTGTCCGGCAGCCACCTGCTGTTGCACAAACGACAAGGCCGCATCACGCCCCCGTCGTACGCAATCAAAGATCTCTCGATGACGCGATGGGACCTCACGGGCCGTAAACCCGGTCCAGGTGATATCACCATATACCGCCCCTGGTTCTGTGCGCTTCGCCCACAGGTCGATCAGCACCAGGCTGTCACGCAATACGGGTGACGACGCAACCGCCGACGGGCCGTAATGGGGATCGGCACTATGTGCATTGACTGCCGCAATCGGAGGGCTTGATGTCACCATCCCGGCATCATGTATCCGCCCGAGAATAAACTGCTGGAGATCATATTCGGTGAGCGATCGACCTGCCCGGAGCGACGAGCCGACATGGGCGAACGCCTCATCAACAATCCGGCGTAACGCCGTCACTGCGTATTGATGCGATTCGAGTTGTGCATCAGTCCAGACAGCCTCGAAGCGTTGCACCAGATCCGCGGCGCTGACGACATCCACTCCGAAACTACGAATCAACTCGATCGTACCCGCATCCACACGAGAGATATAGGGCACCGCATTGAGCGGAGAATATTGCATCGCAATCCGACGCGCGCCTTTGAGGATTGAGGCCAGAAGCGCCCGCTGCTGCTCCCATGACACATACAGCTGGTCCTGCCCGGGCAACTCCTCCAGCACATGCGGTTCAATGCAATGGAGCAATTTGACGGGAGTGCCCCCTGCGGGAATCCAGTAATACCACCGGCGCGTCACATGGCGTGATGGGTCGAGTAACAGCACGCGATAGGCCAGCGGATCACTCCCGCGAAAATCATAAAACAGCCAGCCGTCGGCTGACCCGCTCTCTCGGATTGCTTCCTGAATCGCGGCAATTCGTTCATGGCACCGTGCAAGCATCATCGTGAGGGCATCATATTCGCCGAGGTGGGAGGCCGTCAAATCAAGACGCAGTATAGAGTGCACTGCGTGTTACAATACGTCTTTATGACACTTGACTCTCCACCAGAGGCAACACCCTATCGGGTCACGCTCTTCTTCGGCCCGGAACCGGTCGACGGCGATTCCATCACACAGACCTGCGTCTTCAACGTGAAGAAACGCAGTTGGAAAGCCGGCATCCAAGTATCCGTCGACATCGGGACAGACCAGCTTGTGGCACTTCAAGAAACCATGCGACAGACGCCTCCGATCACCAGGGCCCTTGAACGGTTATCTGAAGAGGATCGTACCGACGCGGCAGCTCGCATTCCAGACCTCGCAGCACAAGCGATTGCCTGGTGCAAACTCGACCTGCGCCTGGCCATTGGGCTGCCGCAGGAGAATCAGCGGATTCCAGGTGATGAGCTCGTCGCTGAATTGAATCAAGTCATTCCAACTCGGCAGGAGTATGTCGTCACCTACATTCTCACCGAGCTCGACCTGTTGCCGTGAAAGGATTTCTCGCCATTCACTCAGTTTCAACGAGGCAGGGGGTTTGCAAGCACCGGTGAATTTGTTATAACGCCATGACAGTCTCATCGTTTTTTCATCGGACCGTAGACATGATCCTAGAATCCTGTCTTTGAGAGGAAGGAGGGTCTCCGTGACACACGCTGGATTTATTCGTACGCTCCCACTGATCGCACTTGTGGTTCTCATGACATTCACCTCGTTGGTCGCCACGCCGGCCTGGAGCCAAACGTCATCCGCAGACACCCAGCAGGGCACGCCGTCCGGCGCGGGCATGCAAGCAGGCGCCGCAGTTTCAACTATATTGTATTTCCCCTTCAAAGCCGCCTTTGCGATCGGCGGGGGCATTGTCGGGGGGCTGGCCTATTTATTCTCCGGCTTGAACGAGCAAACCGCGAAGAGCATTTGGGTCCCCAGCATGTATGGAACCTATGTGATCACGCCGGAACACCTGACCGGTGACCGATCTGTGCGGTTCCTCGGAGTCGCGACGGATGATACCGCCACAGGCAGCTCCAGCACACCCGCCATGGAACCAGCCCGGTGACATGAAGCCCGTCATCGGCGTGACCCCAGACTTCAATGCCGGTGACCGCAAGGAATGGGGTGGGCGCGAGCCCACCTATTTCCTCCGTGCCCGCTACGTCCGCGCCATCGAAGAACTTGGAGGCATCCCCCTCATTCTTCCCTTAGTAGCCGATGCGGCCGGGCGGCGTCGACTGCTTGAACGCGTCGACGGGCTCCTGCTGACCGGCAGCGGTCCCGACCTTCCGCCGCGTCTATACGGGGAGCGCCAACGCTACAAATTCCCTCTCGTCAGCGAACGCCGTGCGAATTTCGAGCTGGACCTGGTTCACCTCGCTCAAACACGCGATCTCCCTGTCCTCGGTATCTGCGGCGGGATGCAGACCATCAATGTCGCCTGCGGGGGCAGTCTCTTTCAGGATCTCACATCGCAAATGCCGCATGTGCTGCAGCACCGCCAAACGACCAAAGCCATCCATCTGGCACACTCAGTCGACATCACCGCCGGAAGCCTTCTCAGAAAGATCGTCACCAAAGCCACCTTGCGCGTGAATAGCTCACACCATCAATCCGTGAAAACCGTCGCCCCTTCGCTGATCGCGAGCGCGATCGCCCCGGATGGCGTCATCGAGGCGGTCGAATCCCCCCGCCACCGATTCTTCCTCGGTATCCAATGGCATCCTGAATTTCTCTTTGAACGACACATCGCCCACCGCCGATTGTTTCAAGCCCTGCTCCGCGCCGCCGGCCGCACGCACACCTGACGCCGAGAGAGCGACGGCTTTTACAATTCGCACAGCTTTTTTCACTCTGACTGCTATACTACGCGCCATATGGCTCTTACTTCTCCTGATGCCGACACAAACCCAGCCGCTCCGACGACCGCAATCTCAGTGACAAGTCGTCTGTTTCGCACCAAATCCATCGAGCGTATTCTGGCCGATGCCGACCATCCCCAATATCGTCTCAAGCGGACATTGAGCGCCTGGGACCTCACCGCCTTGGGCATTGGCGCCATCATCGGAACCGGTATCTTTGTGTTGATCGGAACAGCGATCGTCGGAGATGCGGGTCGGCCCGGGGCCGGCCCCGGGATCGTCCTCTCCTTCATCCTCTCCGGACTGACCTGCGTGCTCGCTGCCCTGTGCTATGCGGAATTCGCCGCGATGATTCCCGTCGCCGGATCGGCCTATACCTATTCCTATGCCACTCTGGGGGAATTCCTTGCCTGGATCACTGGTTGGAATCTGATCTTGGAATACGGGGTCGCCTGTGTCGCCGTCGCCATCGGCTGGTCCGGCTACTTCAACAACCTCCTGAAGCTGGCGGGCCTCGATCTGCCGGACTGGGCCACGCACGCACCAGGAGGGCCCGAGGGCGGCATCGCGAATTTTCCGGCCGCCATTATCGTGCTGCTCGTTACTATCATTCTCGTGATCGGCATCAAGGAAAGCGCGCGGGCAACCGGCATCATCGTCTGCCTGAAGCTGGCGGTGATCTTATTTTTTATCGCCGTGGGAGCCCCCGCCGTCAGCCCGGACAATTGGTCTCCATTCATGCCGAACGGCTTCACCGGAGTCACCGCTGCCGCCGCGACCGTCTTCTTCGCCTACATCGGATTTGATGCGGTCACCACGACTGCAGAAGAGGCGCGCAATCCGCAACGCGATCTGCCGATCGGCATCATGACCTCTCTCGGTATCTGTACGATTCTCTATGTGTCCGTTGCCGCCGTGCTGACAGGGTTGGTTCCCTATAGCCAGATCGACATTCACGCTCCGGTGGCGGAAGCCTTGCGACTCGTCGGCTACAAATGGGGAGCAGCCGTAGTGGCCATGGGAGCCGTCGCCGGCATCACCAGTGTGCTGGTCGTCATGATGCTGGGACAGATCCGGGTATTCTTCGCCATTTCACGCGACGGCCTTCTGGGACCATGGTTGTCCGTGGTACATCCACGCTTCGGCACTCCGCACCATGCGACGATCCTGACCGGCATCGGCGTGGCGATCATGGCAGCCTTGGTTCCCATCGGCACCGCCGCCGATATGACGAACATCGGAACCTTCTTCGCTTTCACTCTTGTGTGCATTGGACTCATCGTCCTGCGCTACACCCGCCCTCATTTGGCACGTCCGTTTAAAACTCCGCTTATGCCCTGGATCCCGCTGTTGGGAGCTCTCTCCTGCCTCGGCCTGATGTGGCAACTCCCCGCCCTCACCTGGCATCGATTCGTCTGGTGGACGCTCGCTGGAGTAATTATCTATGGGCTCTACGGCGTTCGGCACAGCAAATTAGCCGCGGCGCAGACAACGGAAGCCGGCGCCCCCTCGTCGACGAACCACTAACAGTTTATGCGGTGCGGGGAAAGACTACTTCGTTTCGGCAGCTGGCTCAGAAGAAGCAGCCGGAACTGACGGAGCTGCGGTCGGCGGTGGAGTTGGCGCGGCTACGGTTGGAGCAACAGCCGCGACTGAAGCGGTTGGTTGAGGAGCGGGAGTGACGCCCGCTGCAGCCGGAGCGGCTGCCGGCTTGGGAGGCGCTGCGG
Source organism: Nitrospira sp. (assembly GCA_024998645.1). Classification (GTDB taxonomy): domain Bacteria; phylum Nitrospirota; class Nitrospiria; order Nitrospirales; family Nitrospiraceae; genus Nitrospira_D. Next base: position 2,879 of record JACOEJ010000005.1, on the reverse strand, counting down.
GCTTGGGCGGCGCGGGCTTTTCCGGCTTGATCCCGCCTTCCCAGGAAGGACCGGAATACATCTCTGCCGCAAGCCCCTTGGTCTTCCACTTATCTTCGAAATCGGCGGCGGCTTTGTTCGGAGTCTCGCCCACGCCCATCACATCGTTCCATGGATAGGCTTTCGGGCTGATCTGGCAGGAGGATTCCGTCCGATTCAAATACAAGGCAATCGGATTGCCTCGATAGGGACCGAGGTAGATATGCACACAGCCGACGTATTCGAGCAGATTCGCCATGCCGGTCTCCAAGAGGGCGCATGATGCCATAACTCCCTGGAAACAGGCAAGTCGGAGAGCCTAGGTTCCTTATCGGGACGGAGGAGCCACTGGGGGACTGCCCAATTCTGGCCGTTTCCGAATCATGAATACAGCAATGATGAGAACCATGATGACTGTCACATTCAAACCCACATCCATCAGATATTGGTAGAATTGCATCTCGGTCATACCCTCTTGGTGGGAAAGTTCCGCGCTAGCCGTCAAGACTCTTCTCGTACAGGCAATGACGCCAACCGCCAAATAGGGTTCCAGCACAAGCACTTCTGTCTGTAAAAACCTCACGACGGTGCGAAACAGCTCAAGGAGAATAATGACGAGCAGGATGTCGTTCAACAATCTGAGACCAGCCGGAAGCATCACGACGTGACTCTTCGGATCGAACTGGCCCACGATGAACACGTACCAGGCATGGACAAATATCAACATGCCGAGGATCAAGAGACTGAACCCCGCCGTCGCATACCCCAGGCGGTCGAGCCATTCCATGTACCCGCACCAGCGCTTCATCATCTCGCTGCGGTGAGTGACTGCCTCAGGACTCATCATCGTGCATTCCTCCTCTAGGCCGTACCAGCCTGTCCCGTCTGCTCCGGTTCGGGGGCACGCATCTGACCGAACTTTAATTCACGCATCGAACTGATCGTCAAGGAATGACCGCAGCAACGAATTTCCTTAAAACCCGCTCCGCCGTCCATAATCATGACGCGTAATCCGCAGGAATCCGGATACAACTTCTTCTCATCCAGGACCACCGCCGACGGCAAGGTGCCTCGTTTCCGGCCGGCAGGCGAGCCCATCTCAACCACGACATCCTGCTCGGTCAAATCATGATCGCAACAGACGATCTTCTCAAATCCCTCACCTCCGCCCATGACCTTCACGACCAACCCGCAGGCATGCGGATGGCGTGTATGCTCATCGATGAAATCGCCTTTTTTCAGCGCCATCTCGTGACCTCACTCCTGCGCAGCAGCCATACCGCGCCGTTCATCCACCCCGAGGAACACGGCCAGCCCGACGAGAAAAAACACCGCCATGGAGAGTACGGCCCAGCGCTGACTCCCGGTCCACGCCGTCACTTCTCCGTAGACGATCGGTCCCAGGATCGCGGCAAATTTCCCAGCGACCGAAAAGAAACCAAAGAACTCCCCCTGATGGCCCAACGGCGTAAACCGTCCAAGCAGCGTGCGGCTGACCGATTGGTTGGCGCCAAGCGCCGCACCCGCGACTAGTCCAAGCAGATAAAACTGCAGCTGCGTCTGTACCGCCGCCGCACCGATCACCACACCGATCCAGAGCAGCAAGGTAACCGTAATCGACCGGACAGCCCCGATTCGATCCGCCACAAATCCGAATCCCACGGAACCCAGCCCAGCCGTGATCTGCGTCACGAGGAAATAGATAATCAGATCGCCAGGCGTGAAGTCCAGGACTTTGTTTGCAAAGATTCCCGACGCCACGATCACCGTATTGATCGCGTCCGAATAGAGCAGATAGGCGATGAAATAGCGCCGGAGATCCCGATAGGTCGACAGACGGCGGGCCGTGTCGCGCAGCTGCCTCATCACCGCACACCACACCGTCAGGCCGTCAGGAACAGGACGCGGCTGAGCCCGTTCTTGCAGGTACAGAAACGTCGGCAAGGTGGCACTCAGAAAGAACACCGCCGTTACGACAAAACTCAACCGATACGACGCGAGATTGGTTTCGGCAAAACCACCGACGATAAAAGGGTAGGCCAGCGCCAGAGAGAGTAGTCCCCCGACATAGCCGAAACCCCAGCCATAGCCGGACAGGCGGCCCATCTGCTGCGGCGGGACTAACTCGACCAGAAACGCGCTACAGAACACAAACCCCAGGTCGAATCCGATATTGGCGATCCCAAAGATCAGGAGCCCTAGGGTCACATCACCGCGATGCACCAGCCATAAGCATGTGGTGCTGACCACACAGAGAAGCGTGGAGACGATCAGCACCGGCCGTTTGATCGCACGGATATCCGCCAACGCTCCAAGAACGGGAGACACCAGCGCCACCACCAGCATCGACAGCGCATAGCCCCAAAACCAGAGTCGTTCGGCCATGCCCGAGGGCGACACATCGGCGGCCACCACCTGGATGAAGTACACGCTGTAGGCGACCGTCACAATCAGGGTGGAAAAGGAGGAGTTGGCGAAATCGTAGAAGCACCAGGCCCAGAGTTCTCGACGACCGGCTGGAAAGGAGGGCGGGCGGTTCACACCGTGGCTTTCGCCAATCGTTCACGGGCTTGATGGATAGAACGAAGCAGGACGTGATGGCTCCGGCATCCGACGATCAGTTTGGCATCCGAAATCACGACCGGTTTGTACGGGACGAGAAACTGCCGTTTCAATCGGGCAATTCTGGCGAGTGACTGCTCCAACCGCTCGACGCTGATCGAACCATCAGCCACTGCGCTGTCCAGTGCGGTGATCGCCGCAATCTCCCGATTGCGGTCTTTACAGATCAACGGCATGTCACAGCCTGCTTGAATGGCACACACCGTGGCTTCTTCAATGCCATAGTGATCGATAATCGC
>JACOEJ010000004.1 GCA_024998645.1 Nitrospira sp. | reverse complement strand
AACCTCGTCGCTGAGCGTCTGCTTTCTCATCTTTCCAACTACCGCTTTGGGTCGGAATCAGCCGTTCAGGGCAGCGGGAAAAATCAATCCAGCGCCCATCCTTACCTGAGCCTGGATGTCTATCAAGAATCGGACCACCCAGTTACCAATGGGCAGTTCGGCAGGCTGGTTTGTAGCATTTGAGTGGCTGGACTCCGTCATAATAGGTGGCCGTTTTGAGCAGAATACCCACCGCGCTACAGTTCCCCATCTCTTCTGCCGATATGCCGCTACACAACGGAGGACTTCCATGCCTACAGCTAAAACGAAAATGAAGCCGATGGCGAATCTAAAATCCAGGCTTAAAGCCAAGGCTACGTTTAAGAAGAAGGTGAGCGCCTCAACGCCCAAGTCCGATACGAAGCCCAAAACAAAGACCGAGGCAAGAGCAAAGGCCAAAACGACGGCCAGCGCCAAGAAATCCGTCCCCGTCAAGTCCTCGCGTACCTCTAAGGGAAAAGTTGTAGAGCCGTCTGCCGTTCCTTATAGGCCATTGCTTCTCCCGGATACCGGTGAGGCACTCACGGATGTAGACTTCATAACATCGCTCGTGGCCGACGGTCGACTCCAGCACATCTTCGACAGCTACAAGATCCTCATTCCGTCGCTCGCGACTGCCGCGACTCTCACTGGACGTGAACTCGATAGAGTCGTCGAGGACTGTTTTCACGTCCGCCTGCGGGGCGAAGTCGGCCTCTCCCCGAAAGACTTGGCTATCTCTCTCCGTGCCGAAACAATCATGCGCAACAGCGGCTACTACGACAACGACGATCTCCTCGATGACGACCTCTAGATCGACACACGCTGCGTGAGATTCGAGCTCACGGTGTCCAATAGCTGATGAAGGCTCATATTGGACTGGTGGGATCATGTCAAAAGTTTCAACATGTCCTGCTGCGAATCCGTTACGAAAACTTCACCAGACTCCCCCTTCTTCCCCCTCTTTTCCGACGTGCATATCCTGGATAAGTTGATGGTTGCGGCTGTCTAAAGCCTCCCAAACGGCATACAACGGCATGGTGGCTGGATGGTCCCCAAGCCTATCAGCGACATCCCACAGGAGTGTCTGGAGGCGCACGAGGTTGTCGAAACCCAATTGGATCCCGTTCCCGAACAGGCGCACGGCCTCGTCCGGCATCACCGGGACGGTCAAAACGAGATATTCACAGGGCAAGCGTCGAACGAGGAAGAGGGTTTCGTTGATCGCCGCGAGCCGCTGGGCGTACTGATCATCCGGCGACGCGAAGGCCTGCTCTAACTGATAGAAGAGCCGTTGCCAGGCATCGAGCTGGTTGTCCGGCGTGCGTTGGGCGAATTCCCATCCGATCGTTTGGGCATCTGAATGCGTGAGAACTTGAAACTGTGCCATGTGAACCTCCAAGGTAAATCAGGAGGCGCGAGAAAGATGGCCCTTGTGTCTACACTCGCGGAGGAAGACCAATAAGATGTCAACCGGCCGAAGTACCCGGCTCTTCTAACAATGAGACAATCGATACCGATTGCCCAAGGGTTGCCCGCGCGATCTCGACCAGATGCCGGTGATGGGTAAAAAAGAGGATTTGCGTCTTTTGAGCCAATTGGCCAAGGACTTTAAATCCTGCGGCAGCGCGGGGGTTATCGAAATTGATGAACAAGTCGTCGGCGACGAACGGAAGCGCGTCCGCCTTGTTCAGGTAATCCTCAACCGATGCCACGCGTAGCGCCAGATAAAGTTGGTCGGCTGTACCCGTGCTCATCCCGCCAACGCGGACGAACCGGCCGTCGGGGCGAATACCTGCCAGTTGGGCGTGGTCCTGTTCATCGATTTCAACCCGGAGATCACTGAAAGAAGCGCCGGTAAGCGTGGCGAAGACTTGTCCCGCACGTTTAAGTAGCGGAGCCTGTTTCTCGCGTCGATAGCGCTCGATGGCCCATTGGAGCAGTGTGGCGGCAGAGCGAACGCGAACGTATTGCTCAGCCACATCCCGCATCTCGGCAAGGGCCGCTTGCCTTACCGCCGCAGCTTCTGCGGCAGCGTCATCGCCGCCGATGGCATCGAAAGCGCTCCTCGTCCTGGTGCGGTGTTCTGAGGCCTCGGTAAGACGCCCGCGTAATTCCTTCAGATCCTGCTCCAGCGTTTGCTCGCGGGCGTTCACCTGATCGATATCCACGGCGTCGCATTCCGTTTTCAACTCCGCCAGCGATAGTCCATCACCTTCCTTCACGAGAGCGGCCATAACCCGCGACCGCTCGCTTTTTAGGTCTCGCAACTTGTCAGAGTTTTGAATCGCGTCCTTGAGTTGATCGATATCTTTCACAGCGGCTATTTTTTGAAGGTATTGAATCGTCTCGCGCGCTTCACGTCCTGAAGCCTCGGATTCATCAATCTTCTTTTTGAGCCCTGCAATTGCCTCATCCTTGTTCTTTTGCTGCTCGCGGATTCGTTTCGCGGCCTCAAGACGGCGCTCAAGCTCAAGGACCGCATCCTCCGGGCTCAGTTTCACAAGATCAGTTGCGATAACGGTCACGAGGGCAGCAACATCCTGTGTGAAGACCTTGATATCTCTTTCTATCTTCTCGATACGCTCGTGCTGCAGTTGATGAATTTTGACCGCGATCTCCCGCATCTGGTCAATGGCATCAAGCTGAGCGGTGGCAGCCTCCGGCTGTGTGCCAACAGAAAGGCCGAGGAGTGTAAGCGCAGCAGCCCACTCGGTCTGCCAGTCGGCCCACGCCGCTTCTACCGTTTCCAATGCCGTGGCCTTACGGACAGCATCGACTTTCATCTTGCGAAGCCGCTCCTCCAATTGCCGCCTGTTTGCGGCATCCTTTTCGTGCAGGCTCTGAACAGCGGTCGCGGCTTCCATGACAATTTGTAGTGGTTGGTCGTCGAGGGCGCTCGGTTTAGCGGTGACTGCCATCAATTCGGTAAGAATGCGAGCCTTGGTTTTCGACTCCTCTTGGCGTAACGCCTCCAGTTGGCGGTCGGCCGCCTCTCGCCGCCCGATGGCCTCAAGTATTTCATTGCGTGAGACAAGCCACTCCAGCATTAAATCAGGACCGAGCGGTTCGAACAAAGCTTCGGCCCACATGTCTTTCCAAGCAGATTCCAACGCACGGATTTCATCGGAAAGCACACCTTCTTCCGTGCGCAACCCCTCCAGTAATTCTTGCTGCTCGGCGATCTGACGGACGGTCACAGCGATCAGAGCCGCCGCCTGTGCGTTATCGAAGCGGCGATCTGACAAAGTGTCAGCTGCCGTGACGGCGGTTTCATACGTGCGGGTGAGATCAGTTTCGGTACCTGTAAACGCGCGGATTTCGTCGTCGGGAACAGAAACACGTTCGATGAACCGCCGCCGGATTAACGACCAACCGGAATCGCGCAATTCGCGTGCATCGACAACGTCCTTGGGGGCGACGGCGTCCTCATCATGGGCAAGCCGCTCATGAGCTTTGCGATGCCTTGCCAACTCTTGCTCGGCGGTTCGGATACGCTCACGACAAGCCTGTATCCGCAGGTCGGCATCGCGCAGGTCATCGCGATGTTTTTGTATCGTATCGCGCGTAGGCGCCGTCGTTGACGCTAATGCGTGGGCATCGTTAACCAAAGGCTTGATAGACTTGAGGCGGCGCTCAATAGCGGCTTTCGCCTCCCGGGCATCGGTTTCGGCGGATTTTACCTGTGAGGCAATATCACCGCTCTCGCGGGTAGCTTTAACCACAGCAGCGAGTTTCGACACATCGATGGGCACGCCCATGCGGTCAAGCTCTTGCTCCACATCAGCGATTTGACTTCTCAATTCATCAATCGCTACCTTTGCATTAAAAGCGTCGGACGCTCGCTCCCCTCGGGAGCTGAGGAGCGTGCGAAGGGCGGTAACCTTCGGGCGCAGGGGAATCCGCTTCACTAGCGTTTTTATGTCGTCAGCTTTCCATTCCAGTTCCTCAGCTAGCCGCTGCAAAGTTTCCTCCGCACTCGCGAGTTCGGCTCGGCGATGAGGCAAATCCGTCTTCTCTTTTTGCACTTCAATTCGGCGCTTATGGAACTGCTGGATGTCGTCTTCTCGGATCAGAAGCTCCTCACTGCATTGTAGTGCTTGACGCTGATTCTGTTCGGTTTCGAGCTGTTCATTAAGAGTCTCGACGCGGGTTTTCGCACCGAGTCTTTCACGATCTGCCGCGTCAAGGATCGAAGCCGCATCCTCGGGAAGCGGTATGACCATGCCTAAGACTATAATCTCTTCGTCAAGTGCCTTGATCTTCCGGATATCCCGATAAACACGGCGGATGCGGCTCAGCTTACGTTGCTCGCGGGAAATATCTTCGTTCTGTTTTTCAAGGCTCTCATAGGCTTCCTGCGCATCGTTGTATGCACGTTTCACCTCCTGCCACTTAGTGGCTGTAACTGTGTGCTCACGAAGCGCCTTTTCGGCACCGTCAAGACGTTCCAGCGCTTGATAATACTTCCTGTGCCCTGCCCGTCGCGCTGCCCACAGGCCGTCGGCTTCCTCGGTGAGCGCTTTCAGCCGATCACGTAGCCCCGAGAGTCCGGCGCCAGCAGAGAACAGCATCTGACCGACTTCGTCCTGTGCCTCAAGTATTTCACGACCACCCTTTCGAAGGCGTTCATGATCGAGGCTGAACATGCGCGTGAAGAAAGACTGGTCGGCTCCGGCAAGAAACGGAGCCAGTGCGCCAGGACCTCCTGTGATGGGTACTTCGTTCGCGGTCAGCAGCGTATCCTTGTTCCCCTTGCGGCGCCGAACCTCCAAAGTCTTTCCGCCGTTCTCCAAAACGGCGCCGATTCTCATACTTCCGTAATCGTGCAGGAAGTTGTAGGGCGAGTTGCTGGCTATTCCGAACAGCAAGTCCTCTATGGCGGACAACGCGGTCGATTTGCCTGCCTCATTCGGGCCAAACACGATGTGAAAGTCAGAATCGCTCACCGGAAGTGCAAGATGCGTATCGGTGAAACGGCCATATCGTAGAAGATCGAGACGCTGAATCCGCATACCTCAACCATCCTTCGCCGTAAGACGCGCATTAAGATAGCCCCGAACCTGCGTGATGAGAGCGGGATAATCCGCCTGAACCGCGGCTTTCAAGGCAGCATCTTCAGTATCGTCACGCACATCAGATGGGAGCTTGCGGACGAGTTCGCTGACATCTGCTTCCAGTTGCCTGAGCAATTCGGGATCGGCAGTGGCATCTCCCAACATGCGGTGAAGTTCTCCCAGCGCATCTTCGCGTTCGGCGAGCATTGTCGGATCGAGCACGGGCTCAGTGGCTATGACAACGCGCTCGATCCATGCTGAAGTGTCACCGAACCCAAGTGCAGTGGCCCGTGCCTCGGCAAGAAGGTGTTCGGTTGATATCAGCAGATGATCATGGATTTCGGTGCGACCAGTAAGCTCAATGCGACAAGCGAGTAGTCGGCCATCGGCGCCAGCCTTGATCGCTTGCTCGACAGCCTCCCGCATCCGCTCCAGGGCTTCAGCATTGCGGTCACAGCCATCGACACAGACCTGGAGCTGTGCCCAGCGGACGACATCTGTGTGGAGCGGCTCCAATTCGACAATTTCGCGATCCTCGACAGAGACGAGGTATGCGCCCTTAGGGCCGGTTTCGCGTATATGCCGTCCCTGCAGATTGCCGGGGAAAACCACATGGGGGTTCTCATGGAGAACTTCTCCGTGATGAACATGACCAAGTGCCCAATAATCATAACCCTTGGCAACAAGATCACTGATCGTGCAGGGCGCGTAGTTAGCATGTCCGCCCATGCCGCCCATACCGGTGTGCAGAACGCCGATGTTGAAGACACCAGCAACCGGCTCCGGGTACGCGGGAACGAGGTTGTCGGAAATGTCACGTTGCCGGAAGCTCTGGCCGTGAAGCGCTACGCCAAGGTTTTCAATTGTGAATGTCTCGGGCTTTCGCGAGGAGAACACATTGACGCCGGCGGGAAGGGTGAGTCGCTTCGTAATTTGGCTTTCTGCATCGTGGTTGCCGTGGAGCACGAAAGCAGGAATGTCTGCTTTTGCGAGACGACCCATTTGGCGGGCGAAAAATAGCCCTGTTTGATAATCACGCCAGTCGCCGTCATACAGGTCGCCGGCGATCACGACAAAACCGACCTCTTGCTCAATCGCCTCGTTGATGAGGTTGTCGAAAGCCAGGCGGGTTGCCGTACGAATGCGCTCAACAGCAGGCCCCTCATAACCTGCGAGCCCCCTCAAGGGACTATCCAGGTGAATGTCTGCGGCATGAATGAAGTTAAAGGATGTCATAACGCAGCCCCCCTTACGTGATCTTCGCAGCGATGAATACTTATCGCTAGCACTTGGCCATCAGGTCATCGATGTTCCTGGCCGTAATGAACTCTGCTGGGTTTTCGCCGACGGCCAGGGCTTTGAAGTGTGCCTTACCACAAGCGATTTTGGCGCTTTCCTTATCCCGCAGATCGTCAGTAAAGAGGCTGCTCTTGGTCTCAACCACGAAATAAAGTCGCTCCGCGCCATCTTTTTCAACCAACACAGCCCAGTCCGGGTTATAGGTGCCCAAGGGTGTTGGGACTTTGAACCAACCAGGCAGTTTCGCGTAGACCTTCACGGCTTCGTTCTTCTCCAGTTGCTCGACAAAGGTACGTTCAACACCGGATGAGTCATACACGACATGCTCGTGGATGGACTTCGTTGCGGCCAGCAGGTTCTTGAGGTAACCGGTCAGTTCCTCCTGCTCGAACAATTCCTGAGCGTAGTATTGTTCGTCGCCGATGCGCTGATACTTGATGCCATCCACCAGGGCGAGTCGCTTTGTCCGGTTGATGGAATCTGTCGCCAGCTCAATAAACTGTTGCGGATTCCGCTTGAAGTCATCGAGGCGGCCGCTGTCGATCAGAATGCGCACAAGACTGCGGCGCGTGAGCTGAGTCTTGTCTTGAAGATCAGTCAGAAGGTCAGGCAGTTCAATGTCTGTTTCCTCAAGGATGATCGGCGCGGCAGCTGCGGTTTCCTCCGAAGATATGCCACCTCGCCCGATGGCAAGGTCGGCCTTCCGGATCTGAACGCGGGTTTTCGTGATGGGCGGGCATTCCCCGATGGCCTTGGCACACTCACTTATCAGCTTCTCGTTATCAAACTGCACCCGGTATGTGGTCTTGTGTTTAATACGATTCCAGAGCGCCTGAAACTCCTCACTGTGCAACACTGCCTGACGGGTCTTGATTGGTTTCCGATCATCGGCGTTCTTGATGTCCAGCCTTCCGGCCAGCTTCCGTAGAACGTCCTTCACCTGCTGAAGTTGTGCTTTAAACGGCTCTGGAAGCTCCAGCGTGTCGTCCTTCAGGGCTTTCTTTAAGTGGTCCTGCACCTTGCCTTTCGCATCAACGTAACCCGCTTCCTTGAGGTGATTCCAGATCGCTTCCGAGTGCGTCACACCTAGCGATGTGGTTCGCCCGGATTCGTCGGTCACCGGGATGGCGGCAAACTGGTGCTTCTCAACGATGCCAAACCGGATTCCTGTATCGTCCTCGATTTCCTTCTGAAGATTTTCCGCGAACTGTTCGTAGCCTTCTGTCGCAATGACGGTAAGCGTATTGATATCGAAACCACGCAGGCGTTGGCCATCTTGGTTCACACAAAGCCGCAGACCACGACCGATGGTCTGGCGGCGCTCACGCACGGTCCCCATATCGCGTATGGCGCAAATCTGAAAGACATTGGGATTGTCCCATCCCTCCTTGAGGGCAGAGTGCGAAAAGATGAACTTCAAGCGCGAATCAAAGCTGAGAAGCTTTTCCTTCTCTTTCATGATGAGGTTGTAAGCGCGCTCAGCGCTGTCACGGCTTGCCTGGTTCTTTAGTTCACCATCTTTGTCCAATTCGGGTTCGACCCACCGTTTGTTCTTGTCGATAGAGAAATAGCCGTCATGGACTTCCGTGGCGTCCGACTGCAAATCCACTTCCTTGAAAAGAGTGTGGTACTTCGGCCTTGCGGCGACTTTCCGGTACTCTTCCTCAAACATGAGCGCATATTTGCCCTTCACCTGGGCGCCGTCGGGGCCGTAACTGCGGTAATGCTCCACTGCGTCGATGAAAAACAGAGTCAACACCTTGATGCCCTGCGGTCGCAAGCGCAGTTCCTTGTCCAGATGCTCCTCAATGGTGCGACGGATCATGAGCCGCTTTACCGCATCGCCGTCTACGTCACCGATCGCCTCACCCACGCGCAGCGGCATTTCCTGATTGCTCAGTTCGAGATACTCCTCGCCGGTCTTGCAACCAATGTTTTGCACAAGGTAGTCGGCATACACAGCGCGCTTCGTGATCTGTTGAAGATCATCGCCGGGTTGAACTGTGACCATCTCCCGGCTCACGCTCGTACCGCGCTGCACATCCAGTTCGACCTTGGCGCTGAACGTACCCTTCTTGTTACTCGTCGAGATCAGCTTCACATAACCCTTATTATGACCGCCCTCCACTTCAAGGGACGCCACTTCAATCTGTTTGACCAGCTTCCGTTCGTAAGCGTCAACCGCGTCAAGACGATAGAGCATGTGATGCTTGTCGGCGTGGGTGGCGGAATACCGTAGGGTGCAGAGCGGGTTCATAGCGTTAAGCGCCTCTTTGCCGCGTCCTTCGAGACCGCCGTCAACGCTCTGAGGCTCGTCCACTACCAAGATGGGCTGGGTGGCTTTGATGAGGTCGATGGGCTTTTCTCCACCCGTCTGTTCGTTGGCTCCTTTGCCGTAAATATTGTTCACGTCCTTTTTATTGATGGCGCCAACCGTCACCACCATGATCTGGATGTGCGGGCTTGTTGCGAAGTTCCGTACCTGCCCTAGATCACTGGAGTCGTAGAGGAAGAACTCAAAAGGCACATTGGTGTATAGCGCACGGAAATGTTCTTCAGTCATTTGTAGCGTCTTGTACACGCCTTCCTTAATCGCCACGGACGGAACCACGATGACGAACTTCGTGAAGCCGTAACGCCGATTCAGCTCGAAGATCGTTCGCAGATAAACATAGGTTTTGCCTGTGCCGGTTTCCATCTCAACGGTAAAATCACCTGACGCGAGCGAGGCAGATGGTTTCAAACCGTTGCGAATCTGAATATTGGCCAGATTGGCCAAGAGTTCATCATCCAACAGGTGCAGACGGTTACCGATCCCAAGGTCATTTTGAGCAAACGCCAGGGCTTGTTGCGTTGAGAGCGCATCACGCGTAACCGTAAACTCGGTCCGGCACATCTCCTGCCCACGGAAGAGGTCACACACCGATTCGATGGCGGTGTGCTGGTAGTCCAGATTCGGCTCAAAGTGGAATTTCATGACTAACCCTTACTAGAGACTCTTGATTTGCGTCTTATCGTCGAACCCGTTCTGAACGAGAATAGCGACAAGATTAGTTTTGGCGACGTCATCGGCAAAAGCGCTGTCACGGAACACAATGCTTGTCTCGCCCGCAGGGGCTAATTGCTTATGCCAGGCCACAATACCGAGGGCGAGCGGCTCCACTTCCTTTGTGCCGATCTTGTCAGATAGGCAGACCATAAGCGTGCCTGCGCCGATACTATGGACAACCTTACCCGCGATTGTCTTCTGATCTATTGGCACCGTCAGGTCGAGGCCGAGCTTCAGCAGTAGTTCGAAGAGTATGTCGTCCCCAGTCCGCCCGACCTTCAGGTGCTCAGCGGACTCTTCCAGCGTCTTCGGAAGGTTGTCGCGGTTTGGTTCCCAGGCCCGGATGTTACTGGAATCGAGCTTGAAGACGCGGAAGCCGAGGTCGCCAGTAAACGCAGGGTTGTCTTCCTTGATCTTATTCGCGGCGCGCCGGAGACGCTCTTTGGTCAGTTCGGCGATGTTACGTGGTCTGTTAAGTTTATCGCAGAAGTGGGCGCCTTCTTTCTGATCTTTGTCTTCTGGGTCCAGCGGTTCTGGAAGCTGGACGAGGATAAAGCGCAAATCGCTTTTACCTGATGCTTTGGCGGTAAAGACAGCGTGACCCGTGGTTCCCGATCCAGCAAAAAAATCCAGTACAAGATCGTTTCCATTCGCTCGCGTAATTTCACATAAGTAACCGATTAACGATGATGGTTTGGCGAAGCTGAATGGCACTTCCAGCTCATTCAACTCGTGCGAACTATTCTGATTGATATGGTCTTCGATTAGACTATTTGGCTTCGCGGAGGCATCCTTGATCACATCATTCAGATAAGTTTTCGTGAATACATTCCACTTTACCTCACCGCCATCTTTACTAACGAGATTCGACGACCGCACTCGTTTAACTACTATTCGATCTTTGTTCGCTAGATATGATGATTTAGCCCAGCGCCAAACTTTGTCTTCGGCAGTTTCAGGGACTATGCTTTCCCCGTCGGCCTCAATTGCGGGAAACTTGTTCCCCGGAGGAATTAACAGCGTGCCGTCGGGCGCTTCGATGTAATATCGCTGGTTATCGCATCCACGCATTGGGTCGAGACTTGTCATGTAAAGCCTCACCAATTGATATTTCTCTCCTTTTCTCTCTCCTGAGTCCTCAACCTGATCGTAAGCTTCGTAATTTACGCCTCCAAAAAATGCGGGGCATGCTGACTTTGCCTTCGCATAGGTAAGAACATAATCGAAGTTTGGTGACCAATAGTCGCCTTGATTGTTCGCTTTCTTGGATACACGGCAGGCAATGCCAAGGAAGTTCTCCGGCCCAAAAATTTCGTCACATGCTTTGCGCAAATTTGCAATTTCATTGTCGTCGATGCTGATAAAAATCACTCCATCTTCTCGAAGAAGATTCCGAGCCAACTTGAGCCGGGGATACATCATGTTGAGCCAGTCGGTATGAAAGCGGCCTGAGGCTTCGGTATTCGAGCTGATCTTTTTCCCGCCCTCTACCTGCCCGGTCACTTCCAGGTAATTTTTGATGTTGTCCTGGAAGTTGTCGGGATAGACGAAGTCCTTGCCAGTGTTGTAGGGCGGATCGATATAGATAAGTTTTACTCTCCCGGCGTAGCTTTTCTGGAGCAGCTTGAGAACTTCGAGGTTGTCGCCCTCGATCATGAGGTTCTGTGTCGTGTCCCAGTCCACGCTGTCCTCTGGACATGGCCGCAGTGTGCCCATGGAAGGCGTGAGTGCGAGTTGGCGCGCGCGGCGCTTGCCATGCCAGTTCAGGCCGTATTTTTCCTCCCGCTCATCCACCGCGCCGCCGAGGATCTGCTTGAGAACGTCAAAGTCGATCTTTCCCTCGGTGAACGCTTCGGGAAAGAGGCTCTTGAGGCGTTCAATATTGCCCGCGACGAGGTTCGGGGATTTAGTTTCCATATCTTCGGCGGTGAGTTTCTTCATTGTTGGTCCTTCACAGGGTTTTTTCTGTCGCGGCTACTTTAGCTTCCAGCCGTTTGATTTCAAGGTTTAGTTGCACGCGGCGATTGAGCTGCTTTTCCTTTCCAGCCTGGGCGCGCAAGGCGGCGAGCTCGTGCTGAAGCTGAGCGCGCGCGTCGAGGCTGTCGCGCAGCGCCTGGGCGCGACCATCGGAGTCCGGCGGAGCAAATGTGCCAGTGATCTGAGCCGCTTCCAACGCGGCCACACGATCCAGCCAGCCCTGATAGAGGGCAAACAGGTCGCGGTGTGGCAAGCCTGACACCGCGAGGCTGGAAATGAAGTGAGCTTCTTCTGCCGTGGGATTCTTGGGGTCAAACGGGGCTGTCCTCCTCACATCCTCAACCACCACTGCGCCCCCCTCACCTTGTGACCAACGCTTGTGCGCCAGAGAAAGGCTGACGGCACCACCCTGCTCGGTCAAGAGGACCACCGGATAGGGAATAGCCCGGTGGATCAGCTCGATAAGTCGGGTCGGCTTTGCGCCGGCGCGAAACGTCGCCGTCAACACGGCTATCTCCAAATACTCCCGCACATCGTCCCGAAAAGCCGGCACAGCAATGTTTGTGGGCTTGAGTGCGGCAACCCAGAGCACTTCCTCAATACCGTCTTGAATCTGACGCTTGTCGGCTGCCGTAGGTGCGCCATGTTCCGTCAGGAGCTTCTTGGGCACCCGCTGATCAACGCGGGCGTCCGGCGGCAGGGCCAATGCCTCAATGACCCGGGTAAAACTCATTCGCCCAGTCCTTCCGGCAGCACGACCAGGAAGGCCACAACCTCGAAATCATTAATGCCCTGGAATTCACCCTTCATGGCGTGCGTGCCACCCGGCGTGAACAGGCTGGCGACGGCACGTTCTTCTTTCTTGCCGACAATGGAGGCGACAGCATTTCCAAGCAACTCCTGAGCGGCATCCATGTCCTTACCGTTTTTAGTCATCTTATCGAAACGATCACAGGCTCCGGCATCGGGAAGGTCGCATCCAATGCAAAGCCGCTTCAGGCGATCGAGCACCTGCTTGGCCTGAGTAAATGGTAGCAAAACTGCGCCGTCGTCGCCGACATGCACGACGTAGTGCGGAGCAAGCGGATAACCCGGTTCCATGGCCTTGAGCGCCGCTTCTCCGACCGCGCGCAGGCAGAAGATAATGCCCGGCGGGATGGCGGATTCATTGCTGCTCTGCGCTATAGTGACTGCAAAAGTACCAAATGGCAGGCTCTCTAGTTTCCCTGCGTGTTCTTTGAGGAACCCCGCGAGATCGACACGGAAGTCATTTAGGGTGAGGTCGGCGATGGAGACGCCGCTGCTTAAGTCTTCAAGATCAATGACGGCGTCCTGGAGCTTGAGGAGCTGCTTGCGGCGATATTCCAGATCGTTCATCTGATCGCCCGATTGATGCTCGATGACGTTCTCCTCACCGGTCGCGGATATATCGAGCAGCACCATGCGTCCGCTAACGCGTTGTTCGAGGTTGATGTATTCCTCCAGCTCCATGTTCGGCCAGAAGTTAATCAACTGGATGCGCTCGTTAACCGAGCCGATCCGGTCGATCCGGCCAAAACGCTGGATGATCCGCACTGGATTCCAGTGAATGTCGTAGTTTACGACGGTGTCGCAGTCCTGCAGATTCTGGCCTTCGCTGATACAGTCGGTGGCGATGAGGAGATCGATTTCACCTTCTGCTGCAAGATCCTCAGGCCGTTCTTTGGAGCGCGGCGAGAAGGCCGTCAGGATGCTCGTGAAGTCTTTCCGAAGCTTAGGCAGCGTCGTCTCATTATGACCCCCACCACTTACAAAGGCTGACTGGAGGCCGAGTTCCTTCTGTGCCCATCCAGAAAGCTCGTGATAGAGATACCGGGCAGTGTCGGCAAACGCAGTGAAAACGATGATCTTGCGGTTTCCGCCGTTCATCGGTTGTCGGCACTTGCGTTCGATAACATCCCGGAGTGCCCGGAGCTTCGCATCACGTGCCGCGCCAACCTGGTTTGCCGCAGAAAGGAGTGTGGCAAGCCGGTTGCGGTCTTCAATGAGATCTTGCCGCCAGCGGACGCGATCCACATCCTGAAGCAACACCTTCACCTTGCGCCCGACAAGCAGGCTCTCGAATGCCGGGTCATCCGCATCCACGTCCTCGATGTTGATTTCCTCGACCTCCTCTGCGTGGGCATCGATCTTGGCCAAAGTGGCTTCCACGTCGGCCAGCTGCCGCTTGATCGTGAGGGCAAAAGAAGTAACTGCACTCTCCATGCGCTTCAGGACGTTCACCCTGAGCAGGTGGACAAGGCTTTCCTCGCGATCCACCTGCCGGAAGAAACTCTCTCCGCCCCGAATCTGAGTGCTGTATTTGGCATCATAGGCCGCCTGCTTGTGTGGCAGCACGTAACGCAGTGGCGCATAAGCGGCCAGCGTAAGCCGCCGGATTTCATTGTTGATATCGCGGATCGAACGGAACTCACCGGCAAGATCCACGTCCGGCTTGATGTTGATGGGCTTCAGTCGCTCCGGAAAACGACCTGTTTCCTTGGTGCCGTAGTACTTCTCAACGTGCTTACGGGATCGTGCGATGGTCAACAGATCGAGTAATTTGAAATAATCAAACCCAAGCATCTCCAAGAGATGCGCCGGCTTCCTTTCAACATCCTCCAGAGCAAGCCATCGATTGAACTGAAGTTGTGCCTGCCGCACGGTTGTCTCGATACTGGAAATTCCGTGAGCATCGAGTGCTCTATCGTCTCCCTCTGTAACAAAAGCAATCTGATTTTTGAGATCGGCCAGGCGGTTATTCACAGGCGTGGCGGAAAGCATGAGAACCCGTGTCTTCACGCCAGCTTTGATGATGCGCTGCATGAGCCGGTCGTAGCGCGTTTCGCGGGTGTTGTGCGTAGCCTTGTTTCGGAAGTTGTGTGATTCATCGATGACCACCAGGTCATAGTTGCCCCAATTGACGTGGAAGAGATCAATGTCGCCGGAAGTGCCTCCGTCGCGGGAGAGATCGGTGTGGTTCAGCACATCGTAATTGAATCGATCGGAGGCGAGGATGTTGCGACGATCGTTGGCCTTATACAATGTCCAGTTGTCACGCAAGCGCTTCGGAGCCAATACCAGTACCCGGTCATTCCGAAGCTCGTAGTATTTGATGATGGCCAGCGCCTCGAATGTCTTCCCCAAACCCACGCTGTCTGCAATGATGCAGCCCCCTAGCCGCTCCAGCTTGTCGATAGCTCCGACGACACCATCCCGTTGAAACTTGTACAGCTTCTTCCAGACCGTCGTGTTACGGATGCCGGTGGCGGATTTGATGATCCGCTCCTCGTCCAGTTCGTCGCCAAGGTCTTTAAAAATCTGGAAAAGGGTCGAGTAGTAGATCAAAGACGGCGGCTTCGCGTCCGCCAGTTCGTGGAGCCGTAACAGGAATCCCGCTTTCTGTTCTTCGGATGCAGGGAGACTCTTCCAGAGACTCGTGAACCAGGATCCGAGAATGGCGGACTCCTCGGGTTTTTCTGAGCACTGGATCAGGCTGAATTGATTCCCTGGAGTGATACCCAGCCCTTCCGTTGTGAAGGCACAGTTCCCTGTAATAACCCGATGTCGCTCCGAATCCGGCTTGCCCGCGATGAGAATGGATTGGGGCAGCAAGGCCGGAGCACCGCGTAGCTCCACCTTCTTCGTTACCCACGATGCGCATTCGCGCGCGAGCCAACGCAGTTGAAGTCGATTCCGAAAAGCACGGTCTGTCTCTGAACCAGTCAGCCCAAGATCATACCCATCGGTTGCCGGGATCATCATTCGGCAACACTCAAGCTTCTCAAGAAGATCGCGGAGTTCTGCAAAGGCAAAGATGGAAAATGCAGGAGACGCGAGGTCGAGCGATGACGGCGGCGCCAGGGCCTCACGTAGTTCGCCGATTACGCGCTCACTCCCTGTGTTCTTAATGAGTTTCATAAGGACTCACGCAAAGATCTCTCCGACCGCCGCGTTGTTCCATCGGATAGGTGTTCCGCCCTTCCCTCATTCGCCTCTTCCGCGATGTACTTTTCTGCAGCGTCTCTCACAACCCACGCCAGCGAGACCTTTTTCCTTCGTGCTATCGCTCCGAGGCTTCCGTATACATTGCTTGGGAAGCTCACAGATACCCGCGTCGCACGGGTTCCTCTCGCCTTAACTTCTATTTTCTTTCCGCTCTTTGCCTTTGCCATACCAGCTCTACCTCGCAAATGTGCACCACATTACACCACTTGCCTTATAAGGAGCACGGCCTTTTTGCCGGATTAGCGCATATTTCAATCAGTGACTCCATATCTGCAGGCTCGTTCACTGTAAGTGGCATCTCAGTGAAGATCCTCGGGCCTCACCTTCATCGATCTCTTAGGCAAAGGAAAGGTTTATGGAGGATGGCTCCATATGCTCGAGCCCAAGAAGCTCGGAACTGTGCCTGTTCCAGTAATGGAACTTCGTCCAGATGTCCGTCAATAAAGGACTGGCACACCGGTCATCTGCCGGAAGGTTCCATCGCGAAAGGCGATTTACGGCTTGAATATACCCCGCCATCCACGACAGCGGAAGGCGATCAGCCCTCAAGCCCCTAGACGTGGTGGCCAATCAGTGGGCGAAGGGGTCCGGTTTTGCGCGCTAACGGTAGTGGATGTGTTCACGCGAAAGAGTGTCGCGATTGAAATGGCCCAGAGACTCCGTGGCAAACACACACGGGGTGATAGTGCTGAATCGACTCACCCCAACGTAGAGACCATGCTGAAGAGGCACGTCGGGCTCTACCGTGGGAGAAAGATGACTTTTCTATATTGGCTAGAATTGGCTCTGGTAAATACCCTATCAAGCCATTAAAAAATCTTACCCAGCGGGAATACTTGACAAGGACAAGCTCTTTTCGCGATATTAACTTTAACTAGGTATCTCATTATGACTTGACCTAGCTTCCCGCTGCCCATTCAGGGCAGTACGCCTTGCCCCTCACGCTGAACGCGTGTCGCGCGAGGTACCTCAGACCAGGCTCAATATGCCTGCTCTCCATTGATGGCCCGATAACGCGCCATCACATTTTGGACTAACCCACAAGGTCGGTCCCACACATAACTTGTGCCCGTGACTTTTCGCGACACCTGTTGCGCTGGAGCACACCTCTGCGTTCATCCGTGCCCCAGGACCGAATCGTCGTGTGTTTATTCAGGGCGTTTCTCCCTGAGGAAAGGTCTTCATGAAACGGTGGATCGCTAACGACAGGTTTCGGGCCATAGGGCCCACTGACATCTGGATTTCCCCATTTCCGCAATACCCTGTGGAGGATTTACCTTTTGAAGGAACACCTCTGAACGCATTCCCCCTGCACATGGGGGCGCGAGCCCTGCAAATGCTCAAATCCGTTCGGCCAGGGGATATCTCCTTGCAGACTATGCGCCGGAAGCGCCATTTGAAAACGATTCTTGACCAACTGCACAAGTATGGCCCGCGTGATTATAAGGGAGCGTGGGTCGAATTTATTCTCAATCAGTGCTGCACCCATTTTTGCACTCTCACCTTCTCGCGTGACCTAACTAAGGATAAGGACCTCGCGTACAAGCTCGTGCGGGAATTTTCCAAGCGCCTCAACCGATTGCTCTTAGGGCGGAATTTCGCCAAATCCACCAAACGCGAAGATTCCGCCTTGGTGATTGCGTTTAGTGATACGGGGAGCGATGAGAAAACCAGCAGGAAACTCCGGCGCCAACAAAAATCACGCCAGGTAAAGAGACACATTCGATTCGGCAAAGACCAGGCCCTACATTTTCATCTCTTAATTCGATTGACCAAGGAGCACTTATCCCTGCTTGAGAATAAGCAGCTCGAAATCGCAAAAGAAATTCCGGGGATGTGGGCGGACCTCGGCCAAACATTCGCTAAACGGAATGGCGAGCTGGAACACACTGCTAACTACTGTGGCAGTTCCCTCATCGAACCCATCGAAAACCCTCTTGCGGTTACTCTGTACTGCCTAAAGAATATTCAACCCCTGCCGGTCGGTACCCACCAGGTGACCCCTCCCGACTCACCCAGTGACCCAACGACCCAGTTCGAAACCGAGGATATGGCTTCGTAAGTCGTCGTCATTCCGGAGTTTCTAGACATATCTTTTTTTCTTAAAGATGCACCATCTAACTCCCTTCCTCTGTCTTCCTCCCGGGCGGAGCACAGGGTGCGACGCCCGGGAGGCCCGCTCTTCTCCGGTTCGAGCTTCGGGAACGTCACAGGTTGTCAAAGATCCGGTCGTCCCCTCATGAGTCGGTGAGATAGCACGCCCCCTCGCCCGACCACACTCTGGCTCCCCGTCGAACCCGGACTCACGCGACGGCCGGGAGCAAAGACTCACGGGGACAGCAAGGGCCGGAGAAACTCACGAGCGGACCCTTGGCGCACCTGGACCAGAGCAGGATCCAGCCAGTCTCGACTGACTGTGTGGGAAGGCTTCGCATGAAGAACCTCGACAAGACGGACGGCGATCCGGACGAAAGGTCAGACCGGAACACACTCAGTTCACACCTGGGCTCACCGCCAGAGCAGGCTCACAGGTAATGGGAGATCGGAGGAGAAGCGGGAAGCGGACAGGACAACGAGGAGACTGTCACGCGAGGAGCAGAAAGGAGCGCGGGAGGTGACGAAAGCACAAGAGACAGCCGGAGGTAAGAGGCAAGGAGGAAGAGCGAGTGTGCACCATCTACCAGGAAATCTTTTCTCAACATCCCCTGCTCCACGCCGACCGTGGCGCTGCCAGCCCGGAGCGCCTCGCCGCCGATCAGAGCCATAGGCGTCTCACTGCCAATCAGATTGTGAATCAGGGCGTCGGCTAACCAGGAACCAGGCCCCACCCAACCCTTCCCGAACACACCGAGCAGGATGTGACTCACCGCAGGAACATTCGCGCTCATGGGTTCGCGCACAAAGCCGATGCTATTCAACGCTGATTGCCAGGCCCCCGGTCTTTCCTCATCTGGGACACCAACCTCGCGATGGGCGACGTCGCCGTCCTGATGGCTAGAGGGCCGTGATGCTCTCCCAATACTCATTCGCGCGAACAGCCATCACGGCAGTCCATAGATTGATCACGCCTTTGAAGGACACGCAACCATTATCAAACCGGACATCAACGGACCGACCGAGGTCGGAGAGCCACGTATTGGCTTCCCGTTAGCGGCTCGAGGTGGATCGTGTAGTGCTCAAGATTGAGATCGCCTTCGGAGAATGGAGTTCCGCAATTGCTGCAAGGCCTTGCAGCAGCATCCCTTCGCATTGGAAATCCATGCCTCAATCGAGAACCCGCAATAAATGCCGCCCTACCCGCCTTCGAGCTCGGGAGTGTCGTTTTCAGGACCAGTTCGCTAAACGTGACGGGCTGCCAAGATCAGGTCGTTCAGTCATACAATCGTGACAGCACATGACCCCGCTCATCTCTGTGCAGCCTGTGTGTCTTTCGCGCTCGCCTCCCTCTTGCTCCTGCCTCCACCCAGGCATACCAGAACCGGGGCTCACCGGGAATCCGGGACTCACGGGGACCGACGCACGCAGAGCGACGGAGGGGCAGGCCCCGACGTCGGGCGATGAGCAGCACGCCGAATATCCGAGCCAGCGGACCAGCCAGACGCGACTGACTCGCGTGAAGCAGAACGAAAAGAGAGAAGGCACGGGAGGGACCGGAGGAGAAACACAGACCCAATCAACCCCTGGACTCACCGCCGGGCCAGGCTCACGGGCGGACGGCATCAGCCGGAACGGTTCACACGCAGCCTACGGCTCACCGGGGTCAGGAGGCGAGACCGAGGAGGCGGTCACGCGAAGGAGGGAAGAGAACGCGGGCGAGGGACGAGAGGGAAAGAGGGAGAGCAAGGCAGAGAGCAAGAGGGAGGACAGAGAGCCAGGCCGCTTCGCGTGAGGAAGGAGAGATGAGGCGAGGCCGGCCAAGCCCGGCACGGGCGCCGGGAGGAGGGAGCGCGGGGCGTCCGGGAGCAGTGGAAGAGGAGGCTTGGGGAACGCCAGGGGGCCTTGAGAGAGACGCCACACCAACAGGGACTATTCCTATCCGCAAGAGGGGACCGCAAGAGCTGACGCGGTATCGCCTAAGTTCACGAATCAAGACGCGTATTCGTCCCGAAGTCGACTAGAGTCGTGTTCGCGCGTAGCCGATCCGCGCCAGTCGTGCTGTAGTCGACTTCGCGCCAAAATCGCCTTAATTCTCCGCGACATCGACCGACCCCCTCTTAGCCCTCAAAAAACTACGTAGTCACCCCACCGCAAGAGCGGGAATTCGGGGGTTTGGACAGGGTGAATGAGGGAAAGGATTGACAGGAGGCCATCAAGGCATCATGCTATCGGGATGGCACCCAAGAAGACCGAGACCGTCAAGAAGTTGTTTCATGTGTCGCGGGAAGCCGCCGAGCGGCTCCGCCTCGAATCCTTCAGGTCAAGGCAGAGCCAGTCAGAGATCGTCAGGCAAGCCCTCACGCTGTGGTTCGCGCGAGAGACGAAGAAGCACTAAGCGACTGCGAGCGCGTCGCCCGTCGCGACGGGGTGCTCATTGACCACCGGCGCCTGGTCCGGCACCACGGCGTCCGCTGGAGCCTGGGCCTGTTTCCCGTCCTCCTCTGTCTGATCGGCCGGCTTCATCGCCGCCATGACCGCCGCCGTCGAGGCGTCGAAATCTTCCTTCGTAATCCCGCACCGCTTCGCGAGAACGTCTTCCAGGACCTTCGCCTTCATCGAGAGACGCAGACAGTCGCCAGCCAGAACTTGGATCATCCTGGTGAGCGCCGACAGTTGGGCGTCCCGTCGGACCCCCGTCGCCTTCTGCTTCGTCTTCCATCCTTTCCCCTGTCCCTTGGTCTTCCCCTTCGCGTGATCCTGTGTTGAATGTGCCATAGCTCAATCCTCCCGGGTGAATCAGTCGAGTGCTCCCATCCCGCCACTTCTCGCACAGATCCTGGCTCACAATTAATGCTGTCAATCCCCTCTTTTCCCCTCCTTTCGCCTTGACAGCCTGCAATATCGTGCTATACATATATCAGTCTATCACACGCCCCACCCCTCACCCCGGAGGCCCCCCGCATGCACGATCCTATCGCCGTCCTCACGCACGTGACCGGATCCATGATCACCGACGCCCGCCAGACCATCGAGGCCGTCGGCGCTTCCCCGGACAGCTTCGCGGAAAATGAACGACTGGCCGCCTATGCCCTCCTCATCCAGGCGCGGGAATGGCTGGCCGCCCCAGAGATCGAACAGGCCACCCCCTACGACGGCCAGGAATTTGACGGCCTGGGGAACCAGGCACTCCAAGACCATGTCGCATTGTTCTCAACCCTGTCTTCACGCGAGCAATACGAGAAGGTGGTTCAGCTGGGCCAGCTTCTCCAGAGCACCCACGACGATTATCAGTTTGGCAATGGGTTGGACGGCCTGGACCGCCCGGCGGCAGCGGCGTATTTCCTCGTTCCCCGGATGTCCGTGCTGCTCCACGCATTCCTCCTCCCGATCCTCGTCATGCTCGGGCTCCTCTTTGGCACCCCCGAGGCGCAGGCGTCAGACGATCCCGCGTTTCTCGCGAGCCAAGTCATCGAACGTTGGACGCTCGCCGCACTGCCGACGATCCAGAAGGGCGACCGGGTGGCCGTGGGACCCATCACCTGGCCGACGGATTCACAGGCGATCCTCGGGGCCTACAAGAGCGGACCGGCGATGCGGGGCGCCCTGGTTGCCCGCCTCGAACGGGCCGGCGTCAGGATCGTGAACGAACGGGACGACTATGACGTGTTGCTGTGGGGCGGAACATGGGACGGCGTCGGTCAGTCCCGCGCCTATCTCGTAAGGACTGACCCCCTCGGCCGCATCAGGATCGCCTCTCGCGTGAATCTGATTGCGCCGGTCTGGGGCGACGAGCGTCCGTATGGCGCCTGGCAGCCGCACCTCGAGCGCTTCGCCACGCAGATCGCCGAGGCCTTTGTGGCCACGAAGCGCCCCAGAGTCACGTTGAATCCGCACGCCGCCGACCTGGACGGCCAGGCCATCCACGGCGCGACCGAGAGTGTGCATCATGCGTTGTTGCCACTCCTGATCGAGTCTCTGACCAGCCACGGGATTGACGCGTATCTGCCGACCCCAAGCAGTCCGATCGTGCAGCTTCAGATTGGCGTGGAATGGCCGACCCTGACGGTTGTCGGTCGGCACCCTGAAGACGCTCGTGAGGTCGTTCATGGCGCCACGGTCCATGCCTGGACGATCGCCAGACGCGGGACGAACACGCTGATGGCCGGGCCTTTCTCCCTCGCCCTCTCCTGGCCGCAGGGAGCCCGGGTCGTCGGGAAGGCCGAACAGCTTCAAGACCAGCTCGTCAACTTGCCCTGGCAATGGACGATCGACGGGGCGAAGATCTTAGCGGATGAACGCAGCTGGCATGCCAAGACCGCGGCCTGGTGGGCCGAGAACGCCCGCACGCATCAGAAGAAGACCGAAGGGATGTTGACGGGCAGCCTCGCGCGAATTACCGCCGAACATCGTCGCGCCACCGAGGACCTGAAGCGGGCGTGGAAAGCGTCACCCAGCCAATCGGTGCCGCAGGAGATCCGAGAGAATAGCGCGAAGTTGGAACGGCATCTCCGCCCGCTGGCAGACTCACTGGAGCGCCAACGGCTCCGTGGGGAGGCCTATGATCGACCCTACCCCAGAGGCTAAGGAGAACGAAGAACGATGGACCTCTCTGTGATGGATCTCACTGACGACGACCTGTATCAACAAGCCGCGGCCCAGTCCCTGCCGATGGCGGACTATTACGAAATGCTCTATGACCGGTTTGTGATGCTCCTTGAGCGTCGACATGTCCTGATGGTCTCCTCCCCCGAGGAGCGGACCGTGTTCCATGACGAGGAGGGCCGCCTTGCGGAGGCCGTGATCCTCGGCACGCTCCTCCATGAAGATGGCGGCGTGCGGCTCATGCGGGCCTTTGCCTATCGTGTCGCGCATCGCCTGGGCGTCGAGGTCTATGCCGACCTCTCTCGGTGTTGGTACGGGATCGGCGATTGGGGGCAGATCGAGGACGAGCCGGCAGACTAGCGCTGACACCACGCCACACCAGTGCCGCTCCGTCAGGAGCCGCCCGCGTTGGGCCGGGTCTCCCACGCCCACCTCGTCGAGATCAGCCAGTCGCGACTGTCGGCAGAATGCTCCCGAAGCTGTACCTGCACGGGCTGTCCACGGGAGACTTCGATCTAGCACTGCGTGGCCTGCTGGGCGAGTGCGCGCCGCTATCGGCGAGCACAATCCAACGGCTCTAGGCCCCCTTCGAGCTGGTGTATGAGGCATGGAAGACGCAAGACCAGTCGACGCTCGAGGTCGTCTACTGGTGGGCCGACGGCTTGTACGTAAAGACGGGCATCGAGGATCGCACGAGCGCGCTGACACCGCGTCCATCCGCCATTGATCGGCCACCGCGAGACCTTTCTTGATTCCAAGGTCGAGTGCCGCCATCACGGCCCGTTCCGCCAGCGCGGGCTGGAGCGCCCAGCGCGCATAGCGGGCGCGTTCACGCAGCGTGGCCGTCAGTCTCGTCCAGAGCGTCTTTCCTGCGTTCAACATGAGCGCCTCCCTCCCCTGATTCCCTTCAGCATTCTTTGTGGCCACACCGCCGGCACGGAACACGACAGGACTCGCGTGAAAGTGGCGGACGAAGGGTCCCGCAGCGCTCGCAGCGCGTCGCATCCTGGTCAGCATGGGTAGCCGTCATCTCGCTGTTATAGGGCGGGAACGGGTTGAGATTTAGGGATCAGAAAGGGAGGAGGAAGCGGCAATGTTGGATCACAATGACCGGCAGTGGCTGAATCGGATTAGCGCGCATTCGGTGGGCTTGATCCTCGTGAATCAGGCCAAGGAGCGGCTGGATCGCCCCACCCTGGAGCACTTGGGGTTTCTCTTGGAGGATGAAGGGTCGCTGGTCGTCTGGGGTTCACCGGACGGGTTAGATGAAACGTTTCAGGTCCGGCATCACCTCGGGACGGATACCTATCTGGCCGGCACGATCGACGCCCCGGTCCCGGACGCGACGATCCCGGTCCCGAGACGGCAGCCGGTGTTCTCCCCGTCGTTTCCGGCGATGGTGAGCACGTGGGCGATCCAGGCATTGAGCCGACAAGGAGATCTGGTCTTAGGGATTGGGACGATTAGAGGGGTAGTGGCGGACGTGTGTCGGCAGGCGCACCGGAAGGGATTAGAGTTGGCCGTCCAGACGCTCAAGGTCGCGCCACCACAGGGAGGCTGGCCGGGCTACAGCGAATTGACGGATCCTGAATGCTTGGAGAGATTTGCGACGAAGTGGACCAAGAACGAGAACGGCTGTCATATCTGGCAAGGGCGGCCGGACCAAGACGGCTACGGGCGCTATAGCGCGATCGGGAAGCAATGGAAGGCCCACCGGTTCGCGTTTTGTGCGGAGTTCGGGCCGCTGAATCCGACGCTCACCCTAGGCCACGAATGTGCGGTCAGATCGTGTGTGAACCCCTACCATCTCCACGCCGAGCCCGGCACCGATAACACCGCGGAAATGTGGAGAGACAAGCGCGCCAGAGAGAGAGCCGCGAAGTAAGCCCCTCGTCAGGCGGCCTGGTGGATCACTGGGCCGCCGCCTGTGAGCCGGGCCATGGTCGGGTGTAATGATCGAAGAACGTCCCCTGATTCAGCCACTGGCAGCGATACCACCCCCGCATGATCGCGGCGTGGCGCGTGTGACACTGATTAGGGACGCCCACGAAGTTCCGGACCTTCCCCTGCCAGATAATCTCGAAGATAAACGGCGCCGCCTCTGACCAGTTCCCCTTGAGGATCCGGCGCACGATCAGCGTCGCTCCGCCAAACTGGGACTGGTAGACGATGGGTGTGTTCACTCCTTCGTTTTCGCGAGTCGGCCACGCTCCCGGACCGCCCGATATCCTCCACGATCTAATCGAGCCACCTGCTCCTTTGAACTGCGCGTGGCCCGGTCCTCCTGACGCACGAGAGCGTCCTTCTGACGGCGGGTCCGGTTGGGGTGACTGCAGGATCGTGTGGCCATGGATACGGACTCCTTTTGAAGGGTTGAGAAGAGAGACTACTGCAGCCGGATCGGCATCACATACGCCCTAGAGTGTGGCCCCGCTGGATCCACGATCGACAGCGCGCCGGTTGGCCCGTCTTGCTGAAGCACGACCGCCTCGCCGATTAGCGCGCCGAGCGTCTCTTGGAGATAGCCAGCCTGGAAGCCGGTCCGGAACGGCGTCCCGCTATAGCTCCCCGCCAGCACTTCTTCCGCCTCCCCGTGATCCGCGGATTTCGCCGTAATCGTCGCCCCGCTCTCTGTGTAGTCCAGCGCAACATTCCCATTGGTGGTCACCAATGCCGCCCGTTTCACCGCCGCGGCCAGCTCCTCACGTGCGACCGTCAGCGCGTTGCTTGGAGCCCGCTGTGGCACGAGCGCCCGCCAGTTGGGATAGGTCCCTTCGATGAGCCGCGAGGTCAGCGCAAACGCCCCGGCCTGCATGTGGACGAGCCGTTGATAGGAGATGCCGATAGTGAGCGCTTCCACCCCGTCCAGTTGCTTACCAAGTTAGACCATAGCCTTCTTCGGGATAATCCCGGACCACGCCACCCCGTCCGCCCCGGGGACCTCGAGCGTTTCCACGCACAGCCTGTGCCCGTCAGTCCCGACGGCCGTCAGGAGGCCGTCCGCGAGGTCCACAGAGAGCCCGTGGAGGGCGAACTTTGCGCCGCTCTGCCCGATTGCGTAGAGCGTGCGTCGGAGAAGCCCGGACCACGCCGCCGCGTCAAGGCGGATGCCGTTCTCTATGAGCGGTTCGGGGATATCCGGAAATTGGTCAGGATCCAGGCCCGCGAGCGCGTAGCGAGAGGAGCCGGCGACGAGTGTGGCGTTGTGCTTGGTGATCGTGATCGTCAGTGGGAGGTCCGGAGGCAGAGCCCGGACGATGTCATGGAGTTTGCGGGCTGGCGAGAGCGCCCGACCGGGTGTGGCCGTCGCGACGGGCGCGCTGGCCCGGCAGGCGATCTCGTGGTCTGTGGTGGTAAGGGTCAGGGTATCAGGTAAGAGGGGGTCAACCATGAGGAGGACGGAGGACAGGGTGCCCCGTCCGTCCGTCCCGCCGATCACGGCGCTAAGGGCATGAGTCAGGTCCCGGGCTTGAATGGTCAGTTTCACTCGTTACCTCCTGGCGTTCGTGGCCCGTCGCGACGGGGTGTTGGAGCTTTGCGGCCGCACGGTGCCGGCGATCCCAGTCCAGCGCGCGCTGGCGCTCAATGTCGTGATCGCGCAAATACCGCAGGCGCCGCGCGGTCCGTTCACACGTCCGACAGAGCGTGTTTGAGCATCCGCTGGCGACGTAGGGCCTGAATTGTTCAACCGGGTGCCATTGCCGGCAGACGCGGCAGTAGCGCTCCGTCCCGCCGTCCGCAGTCTGACGCACAGGTGCGCCGCGCCACGGGCGGGTCGGCTTGATTGGGACCACGACGGGCGCCGGGTCATAGGCGACCTCCGTGGGCGTGGTGATCGTGGGTGAGTCGGGGGTGTCGTTGGGTTCCATTGGTCATGCCTCCTAGCTTAATGGTTATCTGAGAATCGTCCAGGACGTGTGGGACGCCTGGGACGACTGGGACGGTTTTTCACGTCCTTCTGTGGAGGATAGAGTTAAGAATGGCGCGAGGGCGGCTGATTAAAGGACAGGATGAGAGAAGTGCTGGCGAGGAGTGACGAGCGTGTATGGAGAGGGTTTGCGCGAGGCTAAGAGGGAGGAGGATGAGATGCCGCCTCCCTCTTGGTTCTAGGTGGTGGCATGGCGTCGCATGGATGCGAGCGCGTCTTCCACCGACTTTCCACGAAAAATCTGGGCCCTGAACGTATTATACGAGATCCCTTCCCGCCGTGCGATCTCTGCTAGCGACTCTGTGTGCTCCTGTGCCTTGAGCGCGGCGATGGCATCATCGCCTGATTCGCCGGCATGGACCCGCCGAAGAAGAGCACTATACTTGACGTTATATCGTTTCGCTGCCTGCATCGCGGTCAGCGAAACGTCATCGACCGTGATAATAACATTCGTGCACATGTTGTTCGCCTGCTCCTCCGCGGTCGCCCACCGACAATTGAGCACGAGCCGGCCATCAGGACCAATGATCCACCCGTATCCACGCGAGCCATCGATACGATCGAGCGATACCTTATCGACGGGAATCTCACCCATATCCTTCAGGAATTGGGGGAACGAGACCCATCCCGGCGTTTCGAGCCCAATACCTTTCTTGAGATAGAGCTGGTGATGCTTAATACGGGCCAGCATGCTACTCCAGCATCGATACGTGCGAGTCCCGTGCATACCATGCTGCAACCTATTGTTCCCGCTCGCGCATGATCGACACCGTGATCCTCCGCTATTTACAAAGGCGTGAGTAAATTCAACCAGGCGAGGCTGTGCGCGATCCGGCAGACACGACAAGCAGACGACCTGGATATACGTTTTCCCGTGCGTATGCGGGCGCCCCTCGATATCCAGCAGACCACTCACCACGACACATTTTGGATATTCGATATCTGGGAGCGAAAAGATCTCTCTATTTTTACATCCACCACAATATTTGCCGCCCTTATCGATAAACGCTTGATCGTACTTCACTAATCGCACTTCGGCGCGATCCTTGGGACATCGCTTGCAGACCACCGGGAGACACCGTTCCCCTTTATAGGTCTGGAGTGGACCCACCACGTAGCACTTCGGATATTCGCTCCGTGGCGCCGGTAAAGTCGGATTTCCAGCCATGCTCTCACCTCCTTGTTATGGTGAGAACATGCGCCGCCGGCGCCGGCGGCGGGCCGCGTCGGCAGGACAGACGAGCGGGATTTCTGGCAGGAGGTTCTCGCGAGGCTAAGGGGGAGGAGGACGAGATGCCGCCTCCCTCTTGCTGGTAGAGCGAACGACTGGCTGGCTGTTCCCCGTCGCGACGGGCTACTGTGCTTGATCGCGCTGGGCGTCTTCCGGTCCGGAGTCAGTCGCGACTGGCTGGCCGGCTTGTTGGTCCTGACCCTGACCCTGGTCTGATCCAGGTTCAGAGGGTTGGTCGCCGGGTTGGCCAGGAGCGCCTTCGCCGGCGGCTTGAGCTTGCTGTTGCTGGGCGGCCTGTTCAGCTTGGAGCTGTTGGAGGTAGATAGACTGGAGTGAAGGATTCAAGGGCGCGTTTTCCCACGCCTCGCCGGTGAGCTCGATGCCCTCGCGCTCCTTCATTTGTTTCACGGACATCACGAGTTTAGCCGCCTCGTGCTGCCACGCGGTGTCGACGGGCCGGATGCCGTTAAATCGCATGGCGAAGTCGGGGTCGATCCGCCCCAAGAGGTGCGTCGTATAGACATCCTCGATATGCGTCAGAAGTGGCTCAAGGCCGGTATCCCGGGCGTCCGCCAGGGCCTCGGCCCGATCGGATCCGGAGAGCGACGAATGGCCGGAGCTGAATGATTCAGAATTGAGCTCGACGGGATCCATGCCGTAAACAAGGGCGATAATAGCCGTGAGCCAGGTCATCCACTTGGCGAAATACATCTCATTGAAGTCCGCGCCGAACCTTTCAAACGTCGCCCCGCCATCCTTGTTGTCGGCGAACATCACCGGGAGGCTCCAGGCGTTATTGACCCCCTTCACCATCGAATTCCACGCGCGTTTGAAGGCGTTTTTGTGTTTCTCGTCGTAGCTCCCGACGACAGTCAAAATCCCTTTAGGGATGCTGTTTCTATCGAAGCCTGCGAGGTTGTACGACATGGCGTTTAACCAGCCTGTCACCACCCGGACAATCATTTCTGGCGGCGCGTAGCCGTAGCCGCCGGACCGGAGGTCTGACCGCGGGTTCATCATCGTGTAGACAAGATCGTGGTGCGTATACGTGGTGCGCGGGATGCCATTGACGAGCTGGATCGCAATCACCTTATCGTCGCCGTCATAGCCCTCTTCGCTTGCTAATCTGACCGTCGCCGCGTCGATGGTCGCGAATCCGTCAATCATCCGGCCGTTGCGGGTGCTCACGGTCTCGATCGCCCAGGCGTCATAGGTAAGCAGGTCCCTGACGCCCTTCGAGATCGTGTCTTTCATCGGCTCCCGGCCGAGGTCGCGCATCAAGTGCGGGCGGCGCTCCCAGCCCGAGCACGCGATAAATTGCTCCAGGGCGCGCTCTTCGCGTCCGCGCTGGCCTTGCCCGGTCGTGTCGGTGTCGGCCTTGCGGACCTCGTAATAGAGGTCCCTGCCCTTTTCATAGGATCGGAGGAACCGCTTAATTTGGCGGTCCCGGCGCATGATCGCGCCGAGGATCAACGAGGTGTTCTCGACAAGCAGACGGCAGTGCTCAAACCCAAACGACCCCGGACGCTCCCAATAGCCGCCGGCCATCAGCGAGCCGGACATGTCATCGACGAGGACAGACTTCGGCTCCCGTGGGCCGCGGTGGACGTTCCCCATCGTCGGCTGGAGCTGTTGGGCTTTGGCGAATTGCTCTTCTTGCTGCCATTCGAGCACCGCATCTCTAATCATCGCGACGTCGGCCTGGCTCGGCATCTCCGAGCTGGTCGGGCGGTAGATTGATTCAAGCTCGGCACGCGCCTGTGCGCGCTCCTGAAGCGGGGCGCGGGAATCAGAGGCAAAAAAGGCGAGTTGTTCAGGGCGCACGTAGACCTCTTTGACTGTGGGGGTTCTCCCAGGGTCAAAGATACGGCGGGCGGGGGTTGTTATTTAGGCGGGAGAGGAAACAGAAGGAAGAGGCGCCCCGGCGGCCGTGAAGACCGCCGGAGAGAAAGAGAACAGAGGATGGATTACATGACTGGGGCGCCGTCGATCGGCTTCGCTTTGACGAGATTAAGGATCCGTTGGCCCTCCATCGATTTCGCGCCCTGCACTTCGACGACCAGGCCAAAGTGATTCGTGAGGACATCAAGCAGCATGCTCACCCGCCGCGCGCGCCAGGCGTCCGGCGCCCGCGCCTCGTCCTCTGTTACCGACGAGACGTAATCCTGGCAAATGCTGGCGAGCTGGAAGCCGGGATCCAGGCTCCCCGTCGCCTGTTCCGCCAGACGGCGGGCGGTCGTGATCGCCTCCTCTTGCTCTGACGACAAAAAGAAGTTCACGGACCGGCGGGAGGGCTCGGCATTCACGCCCGTCGCGACGGGTCCACCGATCGACCCCGCACGAACCTGGGCGACGTAGTCCTGAAATTGGTTGGTCGGCAAACTCTTGGCTTTTTCCAGGATCTCCGCTCGCCGTGGCGCAAGACGTCCGGCTTTCTGCAAGGGAACTAGAGCTTTGGCCTTCGTCCATCCGATGTCGGCGAGGACCGCACGATCGATCCGGGCCTCTTCGACCAACGTGCGTTCCATCGCGACGAACACGCGCGCGGTTTCAGGATGGAGGACGTCGTCCTGCTCGATCCAGGCCTCGAAACTGTCAAACCCCCACCGGCGGAATAGTTGATCACGCTGGACCACCCGCAGAAGTTGGGACAAACGGAGAAATTTCGAGCTTACCTCCCGGGCGAGGTTCTTAATTTCCACGCGGATCGCGTCGGACGGCGCCACGTCCGCCTCCGGCTCCAACACGCTCACCCGGCTTGAATGGACTGTAATCTCCTGTGTTGCTGTCGTCATCACTCCCTCCCTGCGTCTCTCGTGAATAATGTCTGGTGGCTCTCTGTATCAGCTATCTGTCCGGTTATTTAAGATACGTCTGAAACCAGCTCCGGCCACCGCTCGACTGGGCGGGCCATTGCGCCGGATCCGTCGCGAGCGAGATAAACGCCTGGAGCACGCCCCGACCCTGCAGATACGCCCGGACTTGCTCGACGGTCAATACCTCGAAAGTTCGTTTCTGGTCCGGCTTCGACGCGGTGAGCACATAGGTCTCACGGTCCCGAGTGAGCAGCGTCACCCCGTCGCGCGTGTCGAAATCTAGCACCAAGGCCCGCCGGACCCGCCGCTCCTCCTCTGCTTCGGTCTGGAGATGCGCGGCGATCGCCGGCCACCGCACGACCTCTGGCATCGCCAGGATCGTCTTGTAGTTCGTCCCGGCCGCGAGCGCGTCGACGATCGCGTCCGTATCCGCATGCGCCCCCACTGTGGCCAGCGCCGCCACCCCGTCGGCTGCCTCGAGCCGGAGGGTCTCGGCGACGACGCCCCGGAGGAGTTGTTCTGGTTTCGAGCCCATGTGAATAATTAATGCCTTGTTGTTGCTCATCGCCTCTCCCTTCATCAGTTGATCGGGTTAATTCTGCCGTGCTCCCGCGGCCATCCGTGCCGCCAAAAGCGTTTCGACTAAGTGCCGCGCCGCCCAATACGCGGCTTGTTCGGTCTGCCGCGCCGCCCGGACGGTCTGGGCCGTCCGGTATTGCTCGATCGTCATCTTCACTTGACTCCCTCCTCCGGCCGCTTCTTGCGCTCCTCGGCCGCCC
Organism: Nitrospira sp.; assembly: GCA_024998645.1. Lineage (GTDB taxonomy): Bacteria > Nitrospirota > Nitrospiria > Nitrospirales > Nitrospiraceae > Nitrospira_D. Next base: position 34,426 of record JACOEJ010000004.1, on the reverse strand, counting down.
GCTTGCTCATGCTCATGATCATGTCCTCCCTTCCGCCTACTCGGCGGCCAATGTGATTATTCGACGTCGTTCAGGGCCAGTTCTTCATGACAGCGGGTCCGGACCGTCTCGATCGCCAACGCCCGCACCGCGGGATCGCGCCAGAGCTGCCGGGCTTCATTCAAGAGCGCCAGCCGTTCTCCTTCGACGCCTTCGGTCTCCAACTGCAACCAGCACAAGAACTCGAATCCGGCCGCGTCATCCATGACTGCCGGATTGTCTTTCACGACGACATCGACGATCCCGTAGAGCAGTTCCGCGGGCACGTCCGCCCCAAGAATCGCGGCCGCCAAGACCTGCGCGTTGTCTGCGACATTCTGTTGATTGACCTGCTTCCCCATCGTCTTACCTCTTATGTTTGGATCGGCGGAATTGCCGACCTTCTACTCATCATTATGCGAAGCCGGCATCTAAACCGGCAGAAATTACCGCGCCACTTTTACCCTTTCGCTGTCCTATTCACGCGAAGCTTTACGCGAGGAGCGAGAGGGAGGAGGCATAGCATCCGCCTCCCTCTTAGCCTTCGCTACTTCCCGCCTCCATCCGCAGTTTTGGACTTCGCCTTCGCGATCGCCAGCGACGCGCGGCGCAAACTCGAGACATCTACGCCGTGGAGCGTGGCCACATGCTCAACCGAGCGGCAGTGAATCATCAGGGGATACGGATAGGAGGCGGTGGGCTGGGAGATACCCGAACAGCATTCGCGTTGCTCGTGCGCGTCGGGGTACCAGCGTCCCCGCTTATCAAATTCTCCGTCTGGGTGGGCGGTGCGGTTCTTCCGAGCGAGATAGTCACGCACGGCGGACTCCATCGCTGGATCAAGTGCGGCCTGAAGAACGGCGGCAGCGGTAGCAGGATGCATACAATCTCTCCTTTGGATATCACTGCGGGGGAATTCCCGCGGTGCTATCCAACATGATGCGAAGCTCGTGTAGAAAAGGAGGAAGAAAGATCGCGCCACTTTTGCGGTTGTGCTGTCATCTTCACGCGAGGATTGACGCGAAGGAGCGAGAGGGGGTCGGATCACATGCCGCCTCCCTCTTGCTCTAGAGTTGGTCGTCGCAGGCGGGGTTATGGGCGGCCGTGAAGTAGCCGTGCTCGCCACAGCGGCCGGCGTCGGCCTCCCACTGACGACACGCGCCGCTGCGGCCAGGGGCAATTGGGGCGCGATCTGGTCGCGGACGGCCTGACGACGGGGGTTGGCTGGTGTCTGGTCCGGACCCGTCGCGACGGGACTGTTACTATTACTATAATACCTGACAGCCCCCTCCTAAATAGGGGGCTGTTAATTAGACATTTTCAGGTATACTCAAGCCCATTTAATCCCCTTACCTAATGAACGAGGTCGTGATTCTCATCCGGCCATATGAAGGCACGGCTATGCACTCACGGGGCCTTCTGTCCATATTTTGCCTTCCGCGCATGTCTTTATTTCGTTGTGAGACCCAACATGACACATACCAATAGTCTTCCACCCATACATTATGAACAGTCCCTCATCGATATCGCCGTGGAGAGTTGGCGGTTTTCCAGGCTCTTTGCCAAGGTTTTGGGCAAGTTAGATGCTGGCGATGCAAGCCGCTATACCAACCAGCTACGTTACTTCCATAGAAAGTTGGAAGAAAGTCTCGAAGCTACGGGCCTTAAGCTCGTCAATGTAGAAGGACAGCCCTTTGATCCCGGCATGGCAGCCGATGCTCTGAACATTGCTGATTTTGATCCGGATATACCGCTTCTTGTCGACCAAATGATTGAACCCATTATCATGGGCCAGGATGGCCTAAAAAAGTCAGGTACGGTAATGCTCAGAAAGGCTCATGTATGAACTACGTCGGCATCGACCTCGGAACGACGAATAGTGCGATCTGCTCGTACGATGGCGAAACTGTGCATTTATATAAAAGCCCAGAACAACACGATGTCACCCCCTCGGCCATCTTCATCGACAAGCGTGGCAATAAATACCTGGGATCTCGGGCCTATACAAATGCTGCCCGTACTCCCGACCAAGCTGCGATCCTGTTCAAACGCCTGATGGGCACCAATACTCCAGTTGAACTTCGTGGCGTTAATCGAACAATGACCCCGGAAGAATGCTCAGCGGAAATTCTACGAGTCTTATTCGGGTATCTTCCAGAAGAGATTCGGCAGGATGAGACTGTGGGTACCGTGATTACCGTCCCGGCGGCCTTCAACCAAATGCAAAAAGACGCAACGATGTCAGCGGCCGTCGCCGCACACATCGGTCAAGTCGCGTTGATGCAAGAGCCTGTTGCCGCTGTCATGAGCGTGATGCGTCAGCGCCGACAAGATGGTGTTTTTTGTGTCTATGACTTGGGCGGGGGCACACTTGATATTGCCGTTGCCCAGAGTATTGCCGGACGGGTAAGTCTGCTTGCGCATGGCGGCATTGCAATGTGTGGCGGCAGAGATTTCGATCGATGTATCTTCGACACCATTGTTAAACCGTGGTTACTTGCACATTTTTCCCTACCCGAAGACTTCGCCGCGCAATCTTCATATAAGACACTAACCCGCATGGCCGTGTGGGCTGCGGAGAAAGCCAAAATCGAGCTCTCGCAGCGCGAAGACACGCTGATCAGCCTCCCCGAGTCGGAACTCAGTGTGCGGGATTCATCCGGCCAGGAAATCTATTTGGACATTCCATTCAATCGAAAGCAGTTCGATAAATTAATAGCCATGAAAGCAGAGGAATCTATCAAAGCCACACGTGAGACACTGAACAAAGCAGGGTTTGACCCGCATGATGTGGAACGAATCGTCTTTGTTGGCGGCCCAACTCAGTACAAACCATTGCGCGATAAGGTAGCCTTCCAGCTGGGCATTGCAGGCTCGACAGACGTCAACCCGATGACCGCAGTCGCGGAGGGCGCGGCGATTTTTGCTGAATCGATCGATTGGACATCGAAAAATCGAGGTCGCAAAAGTGCGCGTGGAACGGTCCGTGCCGGTGGCCCTTTTTCTATTTCCTTCGCCTATGCGACTCGCACCACGGACTCTAAGACAAAGATCCTTGCCAAAGTCACTGGCGCGACTGGGTCCGGTATGGAATTCCAGATAGACAGTTTGGATACCGGTTGGTCCTCCGGCCGGTTGCCGCTCAAGGATGGCGCCACCATGGATCTCATACTGAGTCGACCTGGACAGAACACCTTTAAAGTCTATTTGTTTGATTCTACCGGCTCGCCTACCGGATTAGATCAAGACCAAATAATTATTTCACGCACGGCTGCCAGTATCGATGCAATCCCTGCATCTCACTCTATTGCCGTCGCAGCGAAAGAGAAAATCGGAGGTCCAGTCGTGCTTGCCTACTTGATTCGAGAAGGAGACCCCCTCCCTAAAAAGGGCTCTCTGACATTCAAGGCCGAGGAGTCGTTAAAAGCCGGCAGTCCAACCGGCTCCCTTAACTTGAAACTTTGGGAAGGCGACTGCAAGGATCCTATTACTGATAACCGCTTTATCGGGTTATTTAAGATTACAGGAAAAGACTTCTCCGATGGCGTGATCCCGGCGGGGGCAGACCTTCATTGCGACTACGAGGTCTTGGATTCTGGGCAAATCGTCTTGGGTGTGTCGGTTCCGTCCATCAGCGGCTCTTTCCACAGTGGCCGGAATTTGTACTCTAGACAAGAAGGTCAGATCGATTACAGCAACGCGTCAAGACTGATCAACGAGGAATCGACTCAGGTTCTCACTCGGCTGGATGAAATCGCCTCGAAAATCGATGACCCTCTTCTTCAAGAGGCGCGGGATAAACTGAGTAGCGCACAATCCTACTACTCGCATCAAAGCGATCCGGAGACGGCCAAACAAGCATTGGACGATATACAAAACGTCAAACGACTGATCGCTGCCACACGTCAGACTCATCTGAAGACTATCCGCCAAATGGAACTTGATAAGGCCATCGCCTTCTTTGACCAAGCCGTCCGATCCCATGCCCGTCCCTCGGAAGTCACGACTTTTGAGAATCTTGCAAAAACGGCGCAACGAACCTTGGCCAGTCCCTCAGGTGAGTTCGAGGGATACTTGGATGAGCTTCGTGGGAAAAACTTCATGATCCTCTGGCGCCAAGACTGGTTCGTCATTGACCGTTTCAAGTGGCTCGCAGAAGACGTGTATCTCTTTCCTAACACGCTGGAGCATCGGCAACTGGTGGCGGTCGGCACTGAAGCCCTCAAAGCAGGGGACCTGGACAAGCTCCGCCAGGTCGTCGCGCAGCTGGACGCCGCGAGGGTCGGCTCAGGCGGAGAAGATGAAATGGTAGCACCTACCAATATCGTCCGGAGTTGAGGCATGGCTCTCGATAGCTGGCTCCCCATCGGACACATCCTTCCGGACGGAGCGCGATCAAAACTGTCCCTCTTTGAAGGTGCAGGATGGCAAGTCATCGAAACAGATGGAGGCGGCCGTGTGCTTCTTGCTGATACGACGCTAGCTCAACGATGGATCGCGTCAGAAATTCTCGATGCAGGGGCACTCTTACCCGTTCAATTCGGCCCGAAACGCCTTTTGACGATCTCAAGTGGCCCTAGCCAAGTCTTGTCTCCGGTATCAGCCGGACATGCTCCGTCTTCTAAAAGCGAGGGGTTGGCATTCGCACTTGCCTTAAAAGCCACGCGCGAGAGAGATCCCCACTCTCCACTCCAGGATGCTCTATATCTTGAAAAACTGAGTCGCCTGCTTCCTACCTACAGCATCAGCTCAAAGACAGATGATGCCATTGTGCTGGGGTACTGGCTTACAGGTGGGGCGAGTGTCTCGGCACGATCGTTTCGGCGTCTAAGTCAAATGCTAAGCTGGCTTGAGCCCAGCCATCTGAAAGATATCGTAGAATCCGCAGGATTTCCTATGAGCGAGATCGTATCTTCTAAGTCCACAGGATCACTATCACCTGAGGCAGGAGTAGCCTCAATCGAGAACCAGGCATCCCCCACACCTCTACTATCCGAGTCTGTCGGCCAACCATTGTTTAAACTACCAGGACGACCAGAGCTTGAAGCATTTTTCAACGAACATGTCGTCGATATTGTTCAACACCCAGAGGGGTACAAAGCTCTGGGGATCAGCTTCCCGTCAGCCATCGTACTTCATGGTCCTCCAGGATGCGGGAAGACATTTGCCGTTCAACGCTTGATTGATTTTTTAGGTTGGCCGAGCTTCGCCATTGATGCGTCCAGTGTCGCCAGCCCCTATATTCACGAAACAAGCAAGAAGGTTGCGCACGTATTTGACCAGGCCATCGACCATGCGCCGTCGGTCCTCGTAATTGATGAAATGGAAGCATTTCTGGCAGATCGGTCAATGGGGACCGGTCATCATCGGGTGGAGGAAGTCGCGGAGTTCCTTCGGCGTATCCCAGAGGCTGTCCAACACAACGTCCTGATCATTGCCATGACGAATCGGATCGACATGATTGACCCCGCCATTCTCCGACGCGGACGGTTTGACCATATTATACAGGTCGCCAATGCGAGCGAAACAGAAGTGCTCGCATTGCTTAAACAACTCATGTCAAGCCTCCCTACAGAATTTGGGGTCGATGCAAGTCCGTTGGCTAAAGCGCTGGCAGGAAGACCCTTATCGGACGTCTCCTTCGTCGTACGGGAGGCGGCGCGACTGGCTGCACGATCAGGCAAAACCCGATTAGACCAAGCGAGCCTCTCGGCAGCGTTACAGGCAAGCCCAACGCGCCAACCAGAGAGCTCTCACTCAGGTCGTATTGGATTTATTTAGTGGAGAATCGCGTGAATTCCCAAGAGAAGGACGACAAGTCGGCGACAGGATTTGCAGGCTTGTCAGCCATGGTGTCCAATCTTAATGAAGTTCTTTCGGCTGCTGGTAAAGAGCAGAGCAATCAGACAAAAAACGTCCCTCCTCCCACGTCACAAGTCATTCCAGATCGACAACCTCAGTCCGCTGCTCCTCCTCGGCCTGTCGACACAACTGCTGTAACGGGTTCTGATATCAAATTACTGCTCGTCGTTGGTGCTATGGTTTGTGTCACGTGGCTGATCTATGAAATTAACGACCACACAAATCGTATAGATGGACCGAAATCTCAACCGCCGGCACGTAATTCCTCTCCGGTGAATCCCTCTCAGCAATCACCAACTTCAGAACACTCAACTAGGCCATCCGAAGAATTGCCGCCGATCGGAACGAATCACGTCCTAAGCTTGGCGCAAATTCGGTACTGTTTGGCGGAAAATATACGACTGGATGCAGCACAAGAGGTCTTGCAACGCATCACCGACTCGGAAGTGCTCCGCTTCAACACGATGATCAATGATTACAACAACCGCTGTGGCGAATATCGTTACCGGCGCGGAACCTTGGAGTCTGCTAAGGGGGAAATAGAGCGCTATCGTTCGCTCTTGGAATTGGAGGGTGTGAGCCGTTTCAGTGAGCGCAGAGCCTCGCGTGAGGAAGACATAAAGAATCCGAGTCCTCCGTCTACTCGAAAGACGACCGTACCTTCCGTCGATCGAACCCCAATCCCAACGATCCAACCGAATAAGGGGGAAGAGGATGCACGAACTGCTGGGAAAACGGCACTCGACAAAAACAGCAATTCTCCTACGAGCAACACAGCTGGTCCATCTCAGATGGAAAAAGCCAAGACAAACTCTCTTGATGGTGGCAGAGAGGGTACAGATGCACCCTCCGACGCTCCTTCGCTTAGCCTGATTCAGACGGACCGCGCTACAAATCTGCAAGAGTGTCTGGACGGCCGTTATCCCGCCCTCTGTAATCATTCCCTCCTTAGTGAGTCAGAATCGGAGAAGGTTGAGATTGCGGAGCGAAATGCCAATTTGAAGCACTGTCTCACCGGCCAATATCCTGCACTCTGCAACCATTCCCTCCTCACCTCGACTCAGGTGCCCCAGGTTGAGCAGGCTGAGCGTAAAGCCAATCTTGAGAATTGTTTGGATGGCCGCTACCCCGCGCTGTGCAATTACTCTCTGCTAACGACCGAGCAGGCCGCGCACGTCCGGGAGGCAGAAATTCGAGAAAGACGTGGGCATTAAGCAGAACTACCTCCGACATGGATATAGCTGTGCTTTCATACCAGCAAAGGGATCCCCTATATGAGCGATACCCTTCAATGTGACCGGTGTAATTTTAACACTTTGGTACCGAGGGAACGACCAGGTATTCATCGCTACTACGATCTTGGCAATGGACATATAGCTCCCCTTGGGATTGAGAACAACTGGTGCTTTTCTTGTAAAACTATTCGCGCAATTGAATCTCTCCCAACGCCTGAATATATCGAAAAACGTATTAAGGAATTTAAATATGAATTGGAAATCGGCTTGTGCACCGAAGGTCAACACAATGAACTCCCGTATGCCCAATTTATAAGGCGAGTTGTTTCGAGTGCAAACAACTGGCTTCTATGGTCAAGAGCGAGACAAGCACCTGTCTGTCTTTGGTGTGGGTCGAAAAATGTGCGATCGTCTGGCTTACGTCACCCTCCGAGCCTGGAACCTTGGTCGAGCTCAAATGAAAGGCTGCGGGATTCTTCCTGTGAGTTAACTCACCCTGAGTGCGGTGGAATGCTACGTCTTGTGGATTCGGGCCTCCGGATAAGCTGGGGACCACACGCAGAATTTAGACGTTTTTCTCCAGAAGGGCGTTATCTTTCTGGCCCTTTTGAAAGACTGCCCGAAGAGGCCGTTCCAGTTTCTGACCCGAACATGCACACAAATAAAGGGGATCTGAGAGCCACTGCATTGCAACAAAATCCATTCTGGCTGCTTGGAGCCTCTACGCGAGATGATCGGCAGCGCCTCATCGAATTGACCGACGAAAAATCGCTCGACCAAGATGCTGAGTCCTTCCAGAAGGCAAGAGCAGATCTAATCAACCCTCGCACGCGTCTCAACGCAGAGATGGCATGGTTACCCGGAGTAGCTCCAAGCAGGGCCCGCTATCTCGCCACTAAGGCCGCAGACAATCCTAACTCAATTGGTCAAGAGATTGGTCTACCCCCATTGGCTCATACCAACCTCATGGCAGCTGCCTTAGAAGGGACAGAAAATCAGGTTAGCTCACGAACGATGTCGCAACTGATCGAACAAATTGCGAGTCTCATCGAACGCTGCAAGGTGGACGACATTGTGCGGGATATAAATGAAGATAGAACTATTGCTGGCTTTCCATTGGTGAAGACAGCGCAAGTCGAGACCGAGTTCGCAGACCGCACCCGCTCCTATCGGAACATGATCAAAGCGGCCCTCAACCGACTGCCAACTGTAGTCCTGGTCGAAGCCATGACGATCACCGTCGATCGACTTACCAAGGGAGGCACTTCACAGGCCCCTACTCTTATTGACGAGCTTGTCGACAGCTATGAAGTTGAAAGCCAGCACTTCCTGCAAGAAGAGGCGACAAATGTTCGAACCCTGATCAAAGCCATTCAAAACGTGGCAGGCTCTGGAGCGAGTGCCGTCAATCCGCTTATCGATAAACTCGGCCACGTTGTGCAAAACTGGGATCAGGTCGCCCAGCCGATTCAGTTGAGCGCCAAAGCGCGTGGCATGGAACATCACTTAAGCCATGAATTGGCCTATGCCATACGCAGTCTCTCGATCGACTTATGCAACACCCATAGCTTACTGCCCGAATCTCAACGGCTCACGAACCTTGTGCAAGCCGTGTTTGCGGAACTCCCAGAAGTCAAAGAGCGTGTCGAACAAGACAGCGTCGCTTTAGAGCAACTAGTCCGAGCGCAGAAAAAAACAGAAGCGGAGCTAGCAGAATGGGCACGCAACATTACCTACCAGGTGGAGATCGGCCTAATATTTAAACATACCCTGAGCATCTCGCCATCTGGTCTAGCATGGAAAAACCACTGCTACCCCTTAGCGAACGTAACCCGTGTGCGATGGGGAGCGATTCGCCAGTCCATCAATGGCATTCCAAGTGGAACCTCCTATACTGTCGCCTTTGGCGATGCGATGTCCGAAGCCGTCATTGAGCTGCGACGGGAGGAAATATTTTCCACCATTATTGAGAAATTATGGCACGCCGTGGGAACTCGAATATTAATCGATTTGCTCAAAACCTTACAGGCTGGAAAGGAATTGTCTTTGGGGAACGCCGTCCTCAGAAACGATAAGGTGCTGCTGACGAAACATAAACTGTTTGGAAACGATTCGGTCTGGGTTTCTTGGCACGATACTCAGGTGTGGACATCTGACGGGCAGTTCTTCATCGGATCCACACAAGACAAAAAGGTCTATGTAGGGATGTCCTATATACATGTGCCCAATGTCCATCCACTGGAGCAAGCAATTCGCATGGCGTTTAAGCACCCTGGTGGTTTTGCACGCTTGAGTGACATCCTGTCATAACCAGAAGGGTAACTTCCCACTGTGGTACGGCACGCTTGTTAGCATGAGACTCAAATACAGAATATTGGCCACCATTGTCGTCCTGCTCTCCCTTGCTGTGAGGCCTGTACTCGCCGATGAGTTTATTTCCGAAGTTATCGGGATCCTAGATGGAGATACCATCGATGTCCTCCATAATCATCAAACGAAACGCATCCGTCTCAACGGCATCGACTGTCCGGAGAAAGGCCAAGCCTACGGACAGAAGGCCAAGCACGCTGCCTCAGATCTTGTCTTTGGGAAGGAAGTCACGATCCAGACCCACGGCTACGACAAGTATAAGCGCACCATTGGGGACGTGTTTCTGCCCGATGGGACCAACGTCAATCACACGCTGGTCAAAGACGGCTGGTGCTGGTGGTACCGGAAGTATGCATCGAGGGATGTGATGCTTGAAGGATTAGAAGTTGAGGCGAGAAAGGCACGGAGAGGGCTGTGGGCCGATCCGCAGCCGGTGCCGCCATGGGAGTGGAGGAAACGGTAGGACGAAACCTTCTCGGCTTCCACCCATTGGACATACTGAAAACAACCTAAACGCATCGAACATCGTCTAAGTCGATCACATTGTTTATCCTAGCGTGTAAATATAGGATACAAACCAACTATAATTTGTTCTCCCAAGTGCATCGGAAGATTCTATATGCCCCTCAATTATCGCCTCTCTCCAGACAGCCCCTTAAAACATCCAGACGCACCAGAACGGATTTTTAGCGACCCCAACCAGTATGCATCCTCTCAGCGCATCCAGGATCTAATAGAGCTTGGATTTGGTCCTGACAAATATTTTTCTGACCGCTACCATTCCAATGTCGTAGCGGGGCCCGTCCATTCGGTCCTGACCCAAGAGGAAATTGACGATCTTCTAACTCCAGCTGGAGCCGTGTGGTTTCTGAGTCACGCCATTGATCTTGATGTGTGGGAAGTAGCCAGGTTGTTTGAGACAGGCACGCCCTGGCCCCTCCGCGCACAGGACGATGATGTCCAGTGGGCAGCGGGCAATCTGAAGGAGGAACAGATGGATTACCTCCGCCAACTGTTCCAGCCAGTGGGCAGGCATGCACAAATCATCATCGAGCTTCAGTCAAACGGCTGGGAAGCTCCGAATGAGCCTGATGGTGGACCGGTCAAACGAGTCAGGGCGTATTGGAGGCATATTGCAAAGGAAGCAAATGAGGATATCCGCATGGTCAGACTGGCCGCATGGGTGCTCCTTGAGTACTACGAGTGTGTCCGGCGATTTGTTAAGCAACAAGAATTGGATCGCTTTCGGATTATAGGGGAAGGCCGAACTTGTTGGTAAGCTAGGCGGGGAATAGACTGGCTTCGATTCTTGGAACTGATGCAATAATCTTCCTGAGAAATGCCTGGAGCCACAGACGACTGGCGACACCCATACACCCTGCCGTCTGATCTTGCCATCGCTCATTTCGACCTCCACGGAGCCAATATCGAGTGCCAAAGTGATTGGCGGCATGGCATCCGCATCCATCCTAGACTCTTAGTGTCGATTGTTGCTTGTTACTTCTCCCGCATGGACCAAGACATCGAAGTGCTACACTTCTAAGGCTTATCGCTCGCGTCTGCGCGGATGGTGTCGTTTCCTCTATGGAGCCGCCTGATGCCGCCGGGCTTTCTATCCCACCCTCTCTGGAAAGGAGGCACCATGCCTCATTCACAGCCCGTTTCGTCGGTCTCTCATCTCACCCTGAGCCAGCTTGCCAAACGCCTAGTACTCTCTGATGACTATGTGGGGCGTTCCCTCCTTGGTCAACCCGGAGGCATTCCGGCGCTCAAGATTGGCAAGGGTAAACGCGCACAATGGAGGATCCGCCTCTGTGATGTTGAGCGCTGGGAAGAGAGTCGTATCGTGTGCTACGATTCTGCCCCCAAGCGGACTCGTGGCCCACGATAGAAACGGCACGTGGTCCGGCGGAATTCAACGCCGCCGGGCCTCCCCTTGTTGATGGTAAACATATGAAGAAGACTGTATCCCCAACCTCCCATCGCGGAGGTCACATTGAACGGATTGGCGACAAAGAATACCGACTGACCTGGCACCAAGGGCGGGGCAAGCCCAATATCAGGCGCACCATCTATGGGACTCGCGAGACAGCGGCCGCGGTGCTCCAAAAGATAAGAGAGGAATTCTACGCGGGCAACTACGGAATCAAGATCGAGCACGAGACCACGATCAAAGATCTCGCTCAGCTTGTGGTTAATGACTACCAAGCGAATAACTTTAAGGACTTGCGAGGCGCACTCCAGCTGCAGAAGTTTTGGAAGACCCTTGCCGAGAGTCGTCGTGCCGATACGATTGATTCGAATCAGTTGACTACATGGTCAAATGACTGGAGAGCCAATGGACTATCGTCTGCGCGCACGAATCGCCGAATCGCGTTCCTGCTCAGGGGATATCGGCTCGCGAAGGAAAAATCGCTCGTGAACGAGGTTCCAGCATGGACGGCACTGAAAGAGGCGCCTCCTCGCAGCGGCACGAGAACGTGGGAAGAATTCCTCAACGTACGATCACTACTCCCGCCCCACGCGCGCGTCCCGGTAACAATCGAATTCTGGTTAGGCACCCGATCAGGCGAAACATTGGCGATTGGATGGTCCCAGGTCCGATTTCAGCATGCGCGCCAACTGGTCGAGATTCGGTTGGATGCCGAGAATACAAAGACAAGCGAACAGCGCGTCGCGGTGATGGGCGGCGACTTATATACGACTCTTCGAGATTGGCACACTATCGTCAAAGCACAATATCCGACATGTCAGACGGTATGTTCCTATCGAGGGAAACCACTGAAAAGTATTCGGACATCCTGGCAAACTGCGTGTGTCAAAGTAGGACTGGGGCGCTGGGGTAACCCTGAGGGCAAAGAGGTTGGAAATAGAAAATATAGTGGCGCCTTAGTGCATGATTTTCGCAGGACAGCGATTGGCCGCATGGAAGACGCCGGCATTCCAAGGAAAACAGCGATGTCCATCAGTGGGCATAAGACGGACTCCGTGTACAGGCGCTATCATGTTGTCCGAAAAGCCGATCTTGTCGAGGCGGGACAGCGGATCATGGCGCATCATGAACGCGAGCACGGCGCGGTGACGACGCCAGGGAATGTGTTCACTGATTGTTCACTAAGATCGCAAAAGACCGCAAAACGTACCGAATCTAACCGGACCTCTCCGACACGCTCTAAACGCGCAAACACCGCTCACAGAGCGAATAAATAGGCTCTAGGCAAGGCATTTGCTTGACAGTGAAAATTGGCAGAGCAGCGGTTTTGTAAACCGCAGGTTGGAGGTTCAATTCCTCTCGCCAGCTCCATAAAATCCGCTGACGATTCAACCTCTTTGCAGCTTACAGAACTACTGCTCTTCCCTCCCGCTTTGGCCAGTGTAACCGAAAACGCAACCATCTTTTCCTTTTCGCGCTCGAAGTAAGCCATCAGGGACGGTGCCGCCCACTCAAGATCTGATTCACACGATGTGATAACGGTCGCCGACCGACTCTAATACGGTGGACCATCGCAAATATCGAAAGGCACTCACAGCAGAACCAAAGATACCCCCCTCCTCCCTGACACCCTTGACGCTAGAGCGACACCTGGGAATAAGAACGGCAAAAAGAAAGGGCCACGCCTGCAAAGACGTAGCCCCTTCAATTAAATACTGCTGAGTGTAACTTTAACTGTAACCCCAACCCTGATGTCAGACCGACTCTCGTGTTCTACCGGTCGGCTTCCATGAGAGTCGATTCATCTTCCATTTCTTCGATATCAGCCTCGATCTTCCCCTTCGTGGTCGAGGGATGCAATCCGTACTTTCGTAACATCTTATAGAAGTCTGCCCGATACCGGCCGGCGAACTGGGCGGCGCGGGAAATATTCCCGCCGGTCAACTGGAGCACATTCTTTAGATATGTCCGCTCGAATTCTTCCTTCGCCTCTGTCAGAGGTTTCAGCGGCGTATCCGGGGACACTCCGACGGACGGCAGGAGATCCGGGGTAATCATATCCTGCCTGGTCATCACCACGGCTTTCTCGATGGCATTTTCCAGCTCGCGCACGTTCCCCGGCCAGGGATTCACCATCAAGCGATGCAGCGCCGTCGGCGTAAAACCACGGACGTCTTTATTCGCCCGCTGGTTGCTGATCTTGAGGAAATGCTGTGCGAGCAACGGAATATCGTCACGACGGTCTCGCAGCGGCGGAATGAAGAGAGGCACCACGGAAATCCGGTAATACAGATCGTTGCGGAAGCTGCCATTCTTGACCGCTTCGCCGAGATCTTTGTTCGTTGCAGCAATGATACGCACATCGATCTTGGTCGAGAGTTCAGAGCCGACTTCGCGGACTTCACGCTCTTGAACTGCACGCAGTAACTTCACCTGCATCGAGAGTGGCATTTCACCAATCTCATCCAAGAAAATCGTCCCGCCATTGGCGCTCTGAAAGAGTCCCTTTTTAGCGCCATGTGCGCTGGTGAAGGCCCCGCGCACGTGCCCGAAGAGTTCGCTCTCGAAGAGGGCTTCAGGAATGGCGGCGCAGTTTAACGCGACAAAGGGACCTTTGCTTCGGCGGCTGTTGGTATGCGCTACCCGCGCCATCACTTCCTTCCCCGTACCGGTTTCGCCGAACAGAAGAATGGTAGCATCGGAATCCGCCACTTGGGCAATCTGCTGGAAGAGCCGCTGCATCGCCGGGCTGCGCGCGACGACGTTTTCAAGGCCGTAGAGTTCCTTGACCAAAGACTTGAGCCGTTGAATTTCCTTGCTCATGCGCTGCTGCGACAGGGCCTTTTCAATCGTGGCTTTCAGCTCTTTGTCGTCGAACGGTTTCGTCAGATACCCGAACGCTCCGCGCTGCATCGCTTCGACGGCATTAGGAATGCTGCCGTGCGCGGTCAAGATAATCACCGGCAACTGTGGATGAATCCGCAGCAGTTCCTCCGTCACATCCAGACCATCTTCCCCGCGAAGACGCAAGTCCGTAACGGCCAGATCGAACATCTTCTTTTTTGCCTCCACCAGAGCCTCGTGCCCGGTAGTGCAAGAGGTCACGGCAAATCCCTCTGCGGAGAGTCGCATCTTCAACAGATGCAGCAATCCTTCATCGTCATCGACTACTAAGATTTGTTCCTTGTCCATAGGCTCCTTACTGCGCAAGTGCGGGTTCCGGCACGGGAACAGGCGCACTCGCTGATGGCGGGCGAATCGGTCGAACCTTCTCTCGCATCTCTTGATCGATCCGCTTGAGCGCCTCCAATTGGCTTGAAAGTTCTTCGATCTTCTTATCCCGTTCCATGACTTGTTTCTGAAATGTTTGGACTGAGCCTTGCTCGGAAGCCGTTTTCGGACCGTCTTTGTCCTTCTTCGATGTCAACGCCTCGATCTTTCGTTCCTGGTCGGCAACCTGCCGTTGTAGCGCTTCAATCGCTTGCGCATCTGCATCCTTCATCCCACGAAGTTGCTGCATAATCACTTCACGATCAAGCAAGTCCCGCACCAGACGGTCTATCGCTTGATTTAACGAGCTATTCGCATCGGCCATGGCAGGAGCCGTCAACACAGCCTGCACCCAGGAGGGGTCCTTCGAGCCATTCCCATCCTGCAGCAGTTTTAGCCACGCTTTGCTGGAGGCGGCTAACTGGCTTTTGGGCGCAACGGCGAGAACCTTTCCAAAGTATTTTTCAGCAACTTCGCGGCTTTCGTACAATCCTAAGAGGCCACGGGTGAAATAGGCATGATCGCACGAAGTCGTTTCGTTGCATTTCTGGACTAAGGCGTCCTGCTTCTTTGCAAGTGTCTGATAGAGCTTGGATTCTCCTGAATCAACATGAAAAAAAGGCTGATTCAACGGCAATGGCGAAGTCCAGCTCGCACATCCGCTTACCACAATAGGAATGATCCACAATACGGCACTCTTCATAGTCACCCTCAGCTTGTCCCGCCAGGTTTGGTCAACCGTAGGATAAACCGTACAGTCGTTCCCTTTCCAGCCTCCCCTTCAATCCAGATCCGTCCACTATGGGCTTCCACAATTTTCTTTGCCAGCGCCAATCCCAGTCCGCTGCCTGCAGAGGCATTCTTGGCCTTATTTCGTCCCTGATAAAACCGTTCAAAGATATGAGGCAGATCCTCCGAATCGATACCTGGTCCGGCATCCGAGACGGATATCTCTAAGACTCCTGATTTTGGATCGGGAGCCATATGCAATTTGACGACGCCTCCTTCGGGACTGAATTTCAAGGCGTTCGATAAGAGATTATCCAACACCTGTTCAATGCGCAACGCATCGGCCTTCACCCACAACCGCTCTTTCGGGTGCTCCGTCAGGAGCTGAACGTGCTTGGAATCAGCCAGGAGTCTGACCTTATTGACTGAAATATCCGCAATTCTATTCAGATCGATCGGGACAATGCGGTATTCCATCATCCCGGCTTCCATTTTAGAAAGATCGAGAATCGTCGAGATGAGGTGAATCAGCCGTCGACTGCTATCAGCCATGATCCGAAGCGTGGTCCGCTGCTCTTGAAGAAGCGGTCCGGGAATTTCATCAAGGAGCAGATGAGTTCCTTCCTGAATTGAGGCCATCGGCGTGCGCAGCTCGTGTGACACGTGGGCGAGAAATTCCGACTTCATGTCGTCCAGCTCTTGGAGTTTCCCCCCCATCCAGTTCACGGTGTCCACCAGATCACGCAGCTCCGAGGGTGCGGTAATCTCCAAGGGTGTCCCGAATTTTCCTTGCCCGATCAGCTTGATATGTCCCTGCAACTGACGAAGCGGCCGTAGAATACTGTAACTGGCAATCCCCGCGAGTCCAAGCCCGAATACCAAGGCAACCAATACTAACTGCTCCGTGACGGCTTCCGCCCGCGCGGCGCTGGCACGTGATTCGCTGACCCCCACACTCACCCGAGCTTCATGTACGTCGATATAACTTTGAATCGTCGCAGACATCCGATCCATGATGGCATCTCGACGATTCTCGTATCCCACCGCATGCCCGCCGACCCGATCGACCGGTTGCTCGAATTCGTCATGAAAAAGGACCAGGCGTTCCTGTAGAAGCTGCCCGGCTTCTTGCAGCAGCGTGATTGCATGTGGAGCGATTTCTTGATCGCGGAGATGCTGAAGGTTCCGCTGAAATTCTTCAACCTCTTCATTAAAATTCGTCAGGAACGTCCCGTCTTTCGTCGCAAGATACTTTTTCTCACTATTGAGTTGCGCAAACAACGACTCCTGCAGTCGCTTGGCCGCCTCGACTGCGGGATAGTGAAACGAAGCCATTTCTGTACTGAGAGCCGTAAGCTGGCGCAGTTGAAACAAGGCATAGAGATTTACCCCTGCCATGACCACAATAATCACAAGGCATGTGAGTACTAACCGCCAAAATATGGAGAGTCTCATGATCCGAGAGGCCTTCGTCTGGTGAGCTGGAATCGCTCAATCATCAGGTGTAGGTAAAACCATACATTATTTCACTCTCTGCCACAACTGTCGCAGTACTGTTTCCCGTGAATTCCAGAATATTTAATGAAATTTGAAGCTCTCGCACGGTCTCGACCATGGAATCGGCGCGCATTCCGCAGCGACAGTCGCAATCGGAACAGCTATCGCCCGTCATCAAATCGACGGGCGAACGCGCGCTGCCGGTGAGATGAGCCATGGAGTAATGCAAAGAGGTGGCCGCGGAACAGGAGGATGCTCATGGCCACAGGAGGAGTAAGAAGAATCGCCAAAATCCAGTAGGCGTCGGACGGGAGACCCAGATAGGCAAACCACCCGCCGAGCACGGTGAATGGAAGAATCAAGAGTTGGAAAAAGTCGAGCCCCGCTCCCCGCCCCAGACGGCTTGAGAGTCTGACGAATTGCTCAAGCCCGGACGGCGATACCACCACTGGCAGTATCAATAGTCCGAATGGCAAGAACCATTCGATCCAGTTTTCCAGCACAAACTCATAGCAGGTCTTCAGCACGTCCAGCGGAGAATCCTGCCGCACCTGATAAATCACCTCGGGCGCCGGATTCAGCAGAATGAAAAGAAGAAGGAGCGCCGCCGACGAGAGAAACTGGCCATAGGGATTGGCTTGAGTCCCCATATCGAGCGCCATGATGGGGAGCCACAAGACAAACCCCACTCCAATGACTTCCCAAAAGTAGCAGCCCAGACTTTCCTGGATGTCATGCAGTTGAAGGGAACGGGCGCCGCCGAGCGAATGCTCGATCAACGAGAGTGTCGCTCCCACCAACAGCGCATTGAGAGCCCCGAGCAGAAAACCGCCGGCGATCCCTAATGAACCTGCCACCTGCGATACTCCGACAAACAGCAGCGCAAACCCTACTAACGCGAGCATGGCAATCCAGCCATGACGGAGAGACCGTACGGTAGACCGAATCGCTTGCCGATAAAGCTCAAACAGTGACGAAACGTGGCTGGGCATCTGTAACTATTACCGCCTCATCTACCTTCTATCTTGCGGATAGGCTGGCTTTGCCGACCCATCGACTATTCCATGAACACAATACGGCACGAGGTCGCACCTTAATCCTGAACGGCTGGTTGGTCAAGAACCGACCGGAGAAGGGAGAATCTCCTCTCTTAATGGCTTGACACGTGCTGACCGATGATTATTAGAGATCCATCAGCAACTCGCGCACCTGTCGAGGAGGGATTCCCGTGGATATGAACACAATGACCATGAAACTCCAGGAAGCTCTGCAAACAGCTTCATCCCATGCCATGCGCCGCAGTCACCAGGGCATCGACGTCGAGCACCTGTTGCTCGCGCTCCTTGATCAGGAAGGCGGAACCACGTCTACATTACTGGAACAAGCCGGTGTGGCACTCTCCGCCGTTCGTCAGGCCACCGATCAGGCGCTCAACAAATTACCTCAGGTACAGGGTGCGAGCGGCGGTCCGGGGCAAGTGCATGTCACCAATCGTCTGAGCCAGGTGCTCAGCAAAGCCGAAGATGAAAAAACAGCATTGAAGGATGACTATCTCAGTGTCGAGCACGTATTGCTCGCCATGGTTCAAGAGGGCGGCATCTTCAAGAAACTGGGCGTGACGCGAGATCGTCTTTTGTCCAGCTTGCAGCAAGTACGGGGCAATCAACGGGTGACCACGCAGGATCCCGAAAGCACTTATCAAGCACTCGAAAAGTATGGCCGTGATCTGACGCGGGCGGCGGGCCAGGGAAAGCTCGATCCCGTCATTGGACGCGACGATGAAATTCGCCGGGTGATTCAAATTCTTTCCCGGCGCACCAAGAACAACCCCGTTCTAATCGGCGAGCCCGGCGTGGGCAAGACCGCCATCGTCGAAGGGCTGGCCATCCGGATTATCAAGGGGGATGTCCCGGAAGGATTGAAACAGAAACGAGTCATTACCTTAGATATGGGGTCGCTGGTTGCCGGCGCGAAATTTCGCGGCGAATTCGAAGAACGGCTCAAGGCGGTGCTCAAGGAAATTCAATCCTCGCAGGGACAAATTCTGCTGTTCATTGACGAATTGCACACCGTCGTCGGAGCCGGCGCTGCCGAGGGTTCGATGGATGCGGCAAACCTGCTCAAGCCTATGCTCGCGCGCGGTGAACTGCATCTCATCGGAGCCACTACGCTCGATGAATATCGCAAGCATATCGAAAAAGATGCCGCACTTGAACGGCGGTTCCAGACCGTCCTGGTCGATCAACCGTCGGTCGAAGATACGATCTCGATCCTCCGCGGCCTGAAGGAGCGATACGAAGTTCACCATGGCGTGCGTATTAAGGATGGCGCCCTGGTGGCAGCGGCAAAGTTATCGAACCGCTACATCGCGGATCGTTTCCTGCCCGACAAAGCCATCGACCTCGTCGATGAGGCAGCTGCACGTTTGAGGACAGAGATCGATAGTTTGCCGGCTGAGCTGGATGAAGTCTCCCGCAAAGTCCTCCAACTGGAGATTGAGCGCGAAGCGCTCCGGAAAGAAAAGGATCAGGCGAGTGCCGCTCGATTGACCACGCTCGAAACGGAACTGGCCGAAAAGCAGAGCGCCGCTCAGGTCCTCAAGACGCAGTGGGATTCAGAAAAGGCCTCGGTCGGGCGTCTCCGGGAGACCAGAGAAGCCATTGAAGAAGTGAAACTGAAAATTGAACAGGCCGAACGGGCCTACGATCTCAATCGCGTGGCGGAACTCCGCTATGGAGACCTTCCCCGTCTGGAACGGGAACTCGCCATCGAACAAACGTCCTTGGGGAAAAAGCAGGATCAGAACCGGCTGCTTAAGGAAGAAGTCGATGAGGATGAGATTGCCGCCGTGGTGAGTCGATGGACCGGGATCCCTGTTTCGCGCTTAATGGAAGGCGAATCAGACAAACTGCTCAAGCTCGAAGATCTGCTGCATCAACGGGTCATCGGTCAGGATGAAGGCGTACGCGCGGTGGCCGATGCGGTGCTGCGGGCGAGATCCGGCATCAAAGATCCCAACCGGCCGATCGGATCGTTCCTCTTTCTCGGTCCGACCGGAGTGGGGAAGACCGAGTTGGCGCGTGCTCTGGCAACTGTGCTGTTCGATGATGAAAGCAACCTCATTCGCATCGACATGTCGGAATATATGGAGAAGCACACGGTCGCCCGCCTGATCGGGGCGCCTCCTGGCTATGTGGGATTTGAGGAAGGCGGTCAGTTGACCGAGGCGGTGCGCCGTCACCCGTTCTCCGTCGTGCTCTTCGATGAGATCGAAAAGGCGCACCACGACGTCTTCAACGTGTTTTTACAGATCCTGGATGACGGCCGGTTGACGGATTCCCAGGGCCGGACGGTCGACTTCAAGAATACCGTCCTGATCATGACGTCGAATATCGGCAGTCCGCAGATCCTCGAAGCCCAGCAGACCGGTGCCTCCTATGAAGAGATGCGATCGGTCGTCTTGGGAGAACTCCGGCAGCATTTCCGTCCTGAATTTCTCAATCGCGTAGACGAAACCGTTGTCTTCCATCCGCTGGCCACCGGGCAGTTGGTGAAGATTGTGGAGATTCAGCTGGAACGGTTGCGGGCGCGACTTGCCGAGCGGCGCATTCAGCTGGCTATTACCCCGGCGGCGCTCACCTACCTGGGGGAACGCGGCTACGATCCGGTCTACGGGGCGCGTCCGCTCAAGCGGCTTATTCAGCAGGAGCTGGAAACGCCTCTCGCACGGCTTTTAGTGAAGGGAGAATTGCGCGATGGTGAGACCGCGTCGATCGACCGGAAAGAGAACGCCCTGGTGATTATCCCGACGGTGACGGCGGAGGGCTGATCGCTGATTACCCGTCGGGCTTGCGCTACCCGAGTTTAACCGCGCCGCCTTTGGCATCCTGCGTCGTGCCGCTGGCTCGCAGCTTGTCGATTTTCCATTCTTTCGAAGACACTTCCAGGAGGTGCCCCTTCATCGTGGGGAATTCACCCTTGGAAAACACCACCACATTCGGCGCTTTGACGTCGAACTGGAGCAATACTTTCCCAGAGGCCGATTCTTTCAAGGTGACCGTCTTGGGTGTTTTCGTCACATCGTACGCGCGCCGCTCGTTGAACATGATGGTGCTATCCACCAGTTTCACGAGCATTCGACCGGTCGGGTCGAACAAGGCAAAGTTCAGCAGTATCGATCCGGTCGACGGATGTTGCGCGACTTGTATGAGCGGCACACCTTCGACTTCAATCGTGCCGTCTGTATTGCGATAGACATTCGATCCGACTTCAAGATCCATGTTTCCCCTCGTGTGACCAACCGTCAGTAAAAAATATGGCCCCGTTATGATTTCTTGATGCGATCGAGAATTAAGGCGATGCAGCCGCCGAGCAGCCCCCCGCCGATAATGGTTGTCAGCAGTTCCGCCAGCTTGAGCGTCCAGACCGACCCCTGAGCCTGCATGACATCACGGATACCGCCTTGCAGCATCAGCACCGAGAGTGCCATCGTCGCCCCAACGACGAACCACCAGAGAAAGACTTTCATTGTCGTCAGCACAACCTGTCACACCTCAATCGCCCGATCAAGCGCCCGATACTGAATAGCTTCCGCGACGTGGACGGTTTCAATCTTATCAGAGTCCGCTAAATCAGCAATGGTCCTCGCGACACGTAAAATCCGCCCATGGGCGCGGGCTGACAGATTGAGCCTGGCCATCGCCTGTTCGAGTAGTTCTTGGGGCCCGGCCGCGAGCCCACAATACCGCTTCACGAGTCTGGGCTTCAACTGGGCGTTCGTATAGATCCCGTCGTCACGATATCGCACCTGCTGCCGCCCGCGCGCCGCAAGCACCCGTGTGCGGATCGCCGCCGAGCTTTCCGCCGGAGGCTGTTCATGGCGCAATTCACGAATCGGCACCGGCGGTACTTCCAGGTGCAGATCCAACCGGTCAAGCAAGGGGCCGGAGAGCTTGGCGCGATAGCGACGGATCTGCGGCACCGTACAGACACAAGGCCGCGACCGGTCACCGTAATATCCACAGGGACAGGGATTCATGGCCGCGATGAGCATGAAGCGAGCCGGATACCGTATCGTCCCGCTGGCCCTCGTGAGCGTCACATGACCGTCTTCAAGCGGTTGCCGTAATCCTTCAAGCACAGGCCGCTTGAACTCCGGCGATTCATCCAGAAAGAGCACACCGTTGTGCGCGAGCGACACCTCGCCCGGTTTCGGAACGGCCCCGCCACCCACTAAGCCGGCATCCGAAATACTATGATGCGGGGCTCTAAAGGGCCGGACCATGAGCAAGGGACGATCCGCCGGCAGCTGCCCGGCCACACTATGGACTCTGGTTGTTTCAATCGCTTCATCCAGCTCCATAATCGGGAGAATCGACGGGAGCCGGCGCGCCAGCATCGTCTTTCCGGATCCCGGCGGACCTACCATCAACAGATTGTGACCGCCGGCTGCGGCTACTTCCAGCGCCCGCTTGGCATGATCCTGTCCGCGTACGTCGGCATAATCCTCATCATCCGCCGGACGTAGAGATTCAAGATGGTTCAGGTTTGACGGGCAGGCATCCAGCCTCTGGCTTCCTTTCAGGAACTCGACGGCTTCGGGCAGCGTATGGAGTGGATAGGCGTTCACTCCTCCAACAAGCGCCGCTTCAGCTCCATTGGCGGCAGGCAGCAGAAGATCATAGCCTTTCCTACAGGCCAGTCCGAACGATAATGCGCCGGTGATCGGCTTGATTCGTCCGTCAAGCGAGAGCTCTCCCAACAAGACCCGCCGGTCCAGTGCCTCAGGCGGAATCACCTCTTCCGCAACGAGGATCCCGATAGCAATGGCCAAATCGAGGCCGGAGCCTTCTTTCTTGATGCCTGCGGGAGCGAGATTGACGGTAATGCGTTTGGCAGGAAAATGAAAACCCGTGTTCTTCAGAGCGGCGCGGACACGATCACGACTTTCGCGCACGGTCGCATCCGGCAATCCGACCACTGAGAATTGAGGAAGCCCTCCGGAAATGTCGACTTCGACGTCGACAAGATGAGCATCCAGCCCCACGAGTGCAGCACTCGCGACCTTGGCCAGCATGGAACGTCACACCTTTCTGTGCCCGACGAACGCGGAATTATAGAAACTCCTCAATGGTGTTGCAAGCGAATGATCGGACGTGCCTCACGCCGGTAGCTGCCCTCCCCGTAAGACTGTATAATGCCCGGCATGCTTCTCTCTCTTCGATGCCTCTCACCCGTATCGCAATCCTCCGCATACATCATCCATTCATTCCTTGTCTCCCTCGTGCTCGGCGGACTCGTCGCGATCGTTGAAACCGCGCCCGCATCGGCAGATCCGGCCCCGAACCCGGTGCTGACCCAAACGTCACGATCCGCCAAAACCGCCTCGCCTCACATCGGTTCAGCGATGGCCGTGCTGGCCACGTTGCAGGATGCGGACGTCCTGCCTCCTGAAGGTACTCCTGAAGCGAACCACATCATTCGATTCGTGATTCAATTTCAATCGGTCTTCACAAAAAGCGACGACCCCGCGGTCCAGGAGTTCGCCCGGCAGGCGCTGGCTCAGAAATATGGAGACCAGGCGGCGGACATCGTCAAAGGCCTCCGTACATCCGGATGGACGGCGGATGTTCTGGAGCGGCTCTCTGACGAAGAGGCGGAACACTCCTCTGAAAACTTGCAAACACTCGCTCAAGGGTTCGCACCGTTTAATCTGTCGGTCGAGGAGTTTCACCGGTTCATGCAGCTGGTGAGAGACGCCCGGCAGGCCTTTCACGCGCGCGGGCTTGAGTTCCACAATATATTTTCATCACGCAGAAAGGAGATGCCAGGAGCTGGTTCAAGTTAGTATTCGATGAGGTATCGGGGATGAGTCAATGCAGCACATTAAGGAGGCAGTCATGGCAACACGTGCGTACATCCTGATTAAGGTCAAAGCCGGCAAGACCAAGGACGTCGTCCAGGCACTCAAAAAGATTACCGGAGTCGAGCAGGCCCATTCCTGTTTCGGTCGCCCGGACATTTTCGTCTTCATCAGCGTCCAAGACGAGCGAACCCTGTCCGACGTCGTCATTACAAAAGTTCATGCCATTGAAGGAGTCGAGGAAACCGATACCCATATCGTGGCGGACGCCTAGCGCCCGACCGGCGCAATGGCGCCGGGGAAAATATTCGAGCCGTAGCCGGAGTGATACGGGGCTAGGCTTTCAATGGGAGAGTGATGCTCGCGCCATCCGCCTCGGCGGAGCGATAGCAGGCTTCAGCAATCTCGACAGCACGGCAACCGTCTTCCCCGGTAATCGGCATGGACGTGTGTCGTTGCAGCGCACGCAAAAACTCCCGTAGCGTGGTGAGGACGGTTGGACTCAATGCAGTCGACCACTCCTCGCTGCGGGAGGCGCTGTCTGTATATCGAATGTGCCGGTTCGTCCAGTCGGCTAGAAGCCGGCCTTCTGAGCCGATCCATTCGGCCCGCCCTACCCGCCCTGCAGCCACACGCGCCACTTCGATACTGCACGGCATCCCGCTCAACGTTCTGAGATGGACCTTGGCGAAGGTCTCCGGGTGAGCCGGCGGTATCTGATTTAAGACACATTGCACCATTTCAATTTCTTCCCCGGTGAGCAGGCGAACAAGATCCAGCAGATGCACGCCGAACTCCAGGAGCGCTCCACGCCGGCCGTATCCATAGGCATGGTCCACGCTCCGCCCTTTTGTCTCAATGTGGCTCGTCATGACAAGCTGTTCAGGCCGGCCGACTCGTGAACGGAACGCGAGTAACGATTGAATCGTCTCATCGAATCGGAGGGTGTGAGCTGTCATCAACGGTACCCTGGCCCGTGCAGCAGCCTCAACCATCACGCAGGCATCACTATAGGTCGTTGCCAGAGGTTTTTCGATGAGCACCGGCTTCCGCGCTGAAACAGCGGCAAGGCACAGATCTTTATGGAGTACCGGCGGAACGACGAGAATGATCGCATCGACCAGGGGATCCGCGATCAGCTCCTCAGGCCGTCCATATATTCTGACGGCCTCGCTCCCGGGAACGTCCAGCCCCTGCTCAGGGTGTTGCCGACAGACCGCGTGCAATCGGGCATCGGGAATGTCTTGAATCAGGTGGCGGGCATAGCGAATGCCATGACGCCCGGCGCCTATGAGCCCCAGGCCGATTTGTGACGGTACCGGCATACCAACTCCTCTTATTTTGCACTGTAGAGAGGAAAGTCCCTGCGGGTCAATGAGTTCAGGTCATGCCACTCCGTTGACATTCCCGCAAACGGTTCCCTATAGTCGCAACCCAGGTTCGGTAGGATCCGCATTCTGAAATACGGGCTGGGAAAGGGTTGAGTACCATGACCACGACACATTCGGCACCGTTTACGTTAGATCAAATCGGAACAGGCATCGCCCGATTCCCGAGCGGCGTGCCGATCCCGACCCATAGCGATGCCATGGTGGATCCCTACATCAAGACACGCATGCCGAAAGAAGTGCAGGTCGAAACCATCTTGTTTTGGCCCCAGGAAAAAGCGCTCTACCCGAGTCTCGTTCTGCTCCATGACCGATGGGGTTTGACCGGGCAAATCAAAGACCTCGGTGCTCGTCTGGCCTGTGAAGGTTACGTGGTTATCATTCCCAATCTCTACGGGCGGATCGGCGGCATGGTCACCGCCAATGATGAGGTCGGCGAAGCGCTCATGGCCAAAATCGACGAGTCCCTCGTCCTGCGGGACATCAACTCCTGCTGCGAATACCTGAATACCAAAGATTTTTCCAAACGGAATATCCACGGGGTAGTGGGCTATGGGATGGGAGCCTCGCTGGCACTCCGCTTCGCCGCTCAGCGGAAGCGATTGCGGGCGACCGTTGCTTACTATGGGAAGATGTTCCAGCCTCGAGAACTGATGAAAGAGGTGATCTCCCCGATTCTGTACCATCAAGCCGGGCGGGATACCTGGGCCACCGCGGACGATGCCGAGCAATTGCGCACCGCCGCTGCTGAATATGGCAAGAAAGTCGAGATCGCTACGTACCCGGATGCGCCGCATGCCTTCTGCAATGAAATGAAGACCGACTCGTATCGTGCGGATATCACCGCCACAGCCTGGGAACGATCGGCCGTCTTCCTCAAGACCTGCTTTCAAGGAACCTAGCGGACATCAATAACCCTCGCATTCATCCCTATCCTGGTGACCTATGAGTCGATACCTGAACATGGCAGGTCTTTTCGCCGGTCTGTTCCTACTCGTTGCTTCTGGCCACGCAGCAGAATCCATCTCCGGACCTGCTGAACTGCATCCGTTAGTCCAAGCTCAGTCGGAGGCGCTTGGCGCTCTGTCGGACAATTCTGCTGCCTTGTCCCTCTTTACAACGAAAGTCGGACCGGCACTGGGCCTCCAAGACGTCGCGAGTACGCTCGCCGCGAAAAACATCCCCGCTAAAGTTGCCAAAGAGCTGGGTGTCCAAGAGCTGACGGCTACTGCCCAACGGCTCATTGCCAGCTTGGCTGCCTGGCAGACGGCCGACCGCATCGCGCAATCCCTGAGTGAGCATGCGGACCTTGTCGCCGCTCCTTCGGCAGCATTAGTCAATTGGATCCAGGCGGCGGCGCCCATTCCCGCTCTCGCTCAGACCACGAAGGAATTGACGCAACTAGCCGAGGTGAAACCGGATACCACCGCAGCCGATCGCATGCCTCTCGCCCTCTCAGCAGGACGGTTGGCCCTCGACGCGCAACAGCGGGCGATCGCGGAATGGTGGCAACTCAAGACCTGGAAAGACCGGGTACGAACGGTGCGGGGGCGTAACAAGCTCTGCGGAACCTGGCAATGGATTATTCACAATCACCAGCAGCATCATCAAGAACAGAAACTCGCATTGCTCTTTCCTCCTCCGGGGCCCGAGTATCCCCTGCCCCCCGGTCTTGTCGAAACCGTGGTGCTCGGAGAGAACGTCTATCTCCGTTGGGAAAGCAACGGCCAGGCCCAGGAAGACAGCCTGCAATTTACCAAAGAAGGAAAAGGCTTAGAAGGCACCTTCGTGAATTCACAAGGCGGATGGGGATCGATCAGCGGAAAACGGACCAGCGACTGCAAACCATAACCCGGTTACCAGACACATGCTCAATCTTGCGTGGACATCTTCTCGCGCCAGACATACCAGCCCAAGAGACTCCACCCCAGAATAAAAGCCAGCCCTCCGATCGGTGTCACTGCGCCTAACCAGCGAATGCCCAACAACGAGACCCCATAGAGACTCCCGCAAAATAAGAGTATCCCGGCTGCAAAGCACCAGCCGGCGCGCACCATCTGAGGGCACCCAAAGCCCTGTCCGGCCAATCCAACTGCGATTATTCCCAGGGCATGGTACATCTGATAGCGCGCCGCGGTTTCAAACACTGCCAGCATCGGCGGATCCAATATCGGCTTCAACATATGGGCACCAAACGCCCCTGCCGCAACGGCCAATGCCGCCAACAGACTCCCGATTGCGATGAGTGTTTGACAGGATCTTCGTGACTGCATTGAGTTCTCGCGGTATTGTAGCGCTGAAGTGAAGCCGTATTCGAACGTATTCTAGCAGACTGCCGGATGTCGCCACATGTCGATTGAATGTCCCCGCTGCCTTCAGATGAACGCCGATTCTTCGCTCGCATGTGACTGCGGGCACGATCTCACTGCGCTCGTCCGACGTCGCTTGATGTCCCGCACGGATCCTCCGCCCACCTCAAACAACCAGGTTCTTGAAAAGCCGCTGACCCACTGGCATTTCTCGATCGGCGTGGCCATCGTAGGCCTTCTCCTCATCGTTGGGGAAGGCATCCGTCTCAAACTCGACCTCGGCTCCCGCGCAACCTCCCGACTCATCGTCGACAGTGCCCTGATAGGACTCACCGATTTGGCAGGAGCGCTGGGGATCGGTGCATTGGCCTGGATGATTGTGTGGGTGCTGCGTTCATATGACGAGGGCAGTTTTCGTCCCTGTCCCAAACGCACTACCTTAGGAGCCACTATCAGCGCAGCCGCTCTCATCTTCCTTGGCCGTTTGACTCCTCCGGATATCGCCGGCCACTACTTCATTCAGGGGCTGGCGTATCTCGCGATCGGCATCCCGGCCTACCTGGCCGGTTCGCGTCATTGGTTGGGAAAGTGGTAACCCTTTCGCACCGGGTTTCCGTCTCACGCCAGCTCGCCATCTCTCACCCTATCGCCACATTCTAGTCACAGACACCATCGATCATGGGGTCGCACACGAGGGCTCCGATTGTTTGCGGACGCATGTATGCGGATGAGGGATCCTGGGAACCGAGCGTTCCCTTGATGGGTGGACCTCCTGGCATTCCAGGCAATCCCCTCCCCGCGGAGCCCAATGAACCGGGTTTGGTGGAACTGGGTATCGTTCCGATCCCTGGCACTACGGGAGGGGAAGATACAGGCGCAGCGGGAACTCCTCCGGTTCCACCGGAAGGATCAAGTCCATTTTGCAGACTGAGTGACGATGGATTCGACGGGCTCGCTGCGGATGAGCTGCTTTGCGCCAGAACGGAAGAGGCACACACGGAGAGAATGACCGGAAGAGCAAGTAGAAGGACCCGGATCATTGAAGCATCCCTCTCTCGTATGTACTCACCGAGCGTGAGCACACGAAGCACCATCAGGAACTCGTGGTGCGCGAGGCGGGAATTGAACCCGCACGCCATTGCTGACCCAGGATTTTAAGTCCTGTGCGTCTGCCGATTCCGCCACTCGCGCATGCCGCGCAGTGTAGCGGGAAAGTCGCCTGAGCCGCAACACCTTGCTCAGGCTCGCACTGGAATTCATGGGGAGCTATTGAGACATGAATGAAACACAAAGAAGCTGAAGCCTAGGTTGAGCGGGAGTCCGAGCCTCTCGCTCAACCGTAGCTTCGACTGCGGCCCTCAACCGACAAGCTTACGCTGCCTCAATCGCCGGTCGCGCATCACGACGCTGCACCAACTGCTTGCTCCGGCTCATCACATCCTGCACTCCTGATTGAACCGTGCGACCCCAGCGAGTTGCCTGCAACTGGGCCTTCTTTGCATAACGTCCGATATCCCGGCGGGTTTCCGCTCCGGCTTTTGGCGCAAACAGGATTCCTAATCCGGCTCCGATCACAGCTCCACCGGCAATCATCGCGGCGACCTTGGCTGCCTGCTTTCCCTGTTCTGACATCGCATGCCTCCTGGTTCTTGGTGAAGGTTTGTGGAGGGTCTCTTTCATCCCCTCCTGCGTGGTAGGTACAGCAGATAGCGTGCCAGGTCATATTCTGCTTAATTTCGCCTGAATTTCCTCAATCATCTCTGCCAGGGTTAGGACCGTCTCATGAAGGGTGCCGTTTTCTCTACAGTCGGCAACACACCCGTTACAGAAATCTTACACTCCTGGTCCTACCACGACAAACCGGCCACAGCATTGACCTTCCGGCCATCCTCATTCTGCCTGTGAAGCTCGGCTTGCTTTGAATACGCGCCTTCCCTATGATCCCGACCAGTCAACTGTTGGAGGTCTCATGGGTTCGTTTGCGGCGCTTCCCTATCCCCATATCAATCCGGTCTTCCTCGATCTCGGTCCGCTCCAGTTCCGCTGGTATGGCTTGATGTATCTGATCGGGCTGACCGCCGCCTATTTCTTGATTCGTCACAGAGTCCGCGAACAACACATTCCTCTCACCCCGGATCAGATTTACGACATGGTCGTGTTCGCCGCGTTCGGAGTCTTTATTGGCGGACGCATCGGTTATACCCTGTTCTATAATTTCTCCTACTATGCCCAGAATCCTTTGAAGGTCTTCGCCGTATGGGAAGGCGGCATGTCGTTCCACGGCGGCCTCATCGGCACGATCATCGCGTTGGTCTGGTTCAGTAAGCGACAGGGATTGCCCGTCTACACCATCGCCGACCTGGCTGCCGCAGTAACACCGATCGGGCTGGGATTCGGCCGGCTCGGAAATTTTATCAATGGAGAGTTGTACGGTCGCGCTACCGATGTGGAATGGTGCATGGTCTTCCCGGCAGGAGGACCGGCCTGTCGCCATCCTTCGCAGCTCTATGAAG
The DNA here is from genome assembly GCA_024998645.1 of Nitrospira sp. Classification (GTDB taxonomy): domain Bacteria; phylum Nitrospirota; class Nitrospiria; order Nitrospirales; family Nitrospiraceae; genus Nitrospira_D. The sequence continues at coordinate 4,440 of JACOEJ010000004.1, read as the reverse complement.
CAGGGCTGGAAGGCATTCTATTGTTCACAATTATCTGGCTGCTCGCGCGCACGTCACCGCCGCCGGGGTCGCTGTGCTGGACGTTCATCGCCGGCTACGGCATCAGTCGAATGATCGTCGAGCTCGTCCGCGAGCCCGATCAGCATATTGGCTTTGTATTTGGACCGATCACCATGGGCCAGATGCTTTCAGCGCCCATGGTCATGTTGGGTCTGTTTATGCTGGTGTGGGGATATCACAAACGCTCGCTGGAACGATCACGTTCAACGCCGCATCCTCAATAGGGCATCTCGTCGTCATCCAGGCCGACGTGGTGCCCCAGCTCATGCACGAGCGTGTCCGCGATTTCCTGCATCATCCCTTCCTCCGTGTCGCATTGCCGGAGAATCGGTCCGCGATAGAGTGAAATCTGTGCCGGTGCCTGGCCCCCGGTACGAAAGAAGGACTCATCGTTCAGCGAGAGGCCATGATACAGACCGAGCAGTTCCTCTCCGTCCTCAATGTCCAGATCGTTCAGCACGCCCGGAGGAGGTTCATCCTCCACGACGACCGCCACGGCATCAAGCAACCGCGCATACTCATCGGGCAAGCCCGCAATGGCCTGTTCAACGAGACGGGCAAAGGACTCCGCCGACAGTCGCTGAAACACTCCACACCTCGCTGGAATCGTTGGTCCGGCTATAGTTCATAGCCAACACCGCAGCGAAGAAACAAAAGCTGCGCCGATATCTCTGACACCCCTAAGCTTTTCTGAGCAGCAGCCTTATAGAGCGTCATCTGAGATCGATATCGCTCAGCCCGTTCAGGCACATCCTGCGCGATCACTAGGTCTGTCTTATAGTCCCCGATCCAAATTCGGTCGTCAAGACGGTAGATGACATCCATCATGCCGTGTACGATTTGGGACTCTTCCCAGGACATGGCGAACGGCACCTCACGCCCCAGAATCGTAGCCGAGGCCAGCCGCTGATACAGATCAGACTGCGCAAAGTTTCCCAGGACCTCTCGTAATGAATCCGAAATTGCCGGCATCAGCTCGGCTTGTTCAGTCGTGAGGATCTGCTGCGTGACCGGCTCGATTCGATCAAGAAGCCTGTGAGAAGGCGAGTGAAAATCCCACTGTTCAAGGATGTGGTGGGCCAATATCCCGACCAGCCTCCCGACTTCTTGGTCCGCTCCATCTATTGAGGGGCGGAAACGGCCGGGCAGCACTTCTTTTCCAATCGTGCTCGGAGTGAGATGACGAGGCGTCAGGCAGGCCTTCTTCCAGCGATCCTCCCGGTCTCCCCATAATTTTGCGATGGCAGCAGAATCGAGAGCTCCAGCGACCGGCCCCACCGCACCAGGCCGACTTGAACGTTTACGGGATGGCGCAGTCGTGGTCCGGTGCGGTATGACCGACGCACCGATCGTCAGCGTCTCTGTTTCTGAGGCGCCCACCACACCCTCCCCGATCTCTTGCAACATCCCCAAGACTGTTTCCCCGGCTGCACGACCGGTCATTCCGCCGGACAGGACTAACATATCCTTGGCCCTGGTCATGCCGACATAGAGCACCCGCCGCCGCTCGGCGTCTTCCCTGACTTTCTGCTTCTCATGCACCAATACCGCACCGAAATTGTGCACCCCACCAAGCGAGAGGCCATACGATCCGCTGGACCAATCAAATGTCACGACAGGCAAACCTCGCTCCCTCCCGCTCCCCTGATGCAATCCTGGCAAGACGACAATGGGAAACTCCAGCCCCTTGGCTTTATGAATCGTCAAGACCTGAATAGCATTGGACGATTCCTCGGACAAAGGACTCTCGGCCTCATCCGGCTGTTCGTCAAGCCTGGCAACCATCAGATCCACAAAGCCGCTCAACGTCAGATGCGGCCGATCAGATAAAGCGGCAGCGGTGTGTTTCACCTTGAGAAGATTGGCCACAGCCTGTTCCCCATGCACGGAAGCAGCGGCTATTTCGAGAATCGGAAGACGGTCGAAGATTACTTCCAGCACCTCGGCCAGCGGCAATGCTCCGACCTGTCGATGCAACCAGGCCAAGTGCCCGTACAGGAGACGGACAGAAGATGCCTCAGGATGCTTCCATGCCGAGAGTGACTCGATTCGAAGATACTCAAAGCCCTTGGCCTGGCGAAGTTCATAGAGGGCGCGGTCTGACAAGCCCCCTAAAGGGCTGCGCAGCAAACCGGCAAGCGCCACCTGGTCGTGCGGATGGTCCAGCACCCGCAGGACATTCAGCAGATCGATGACTTCCTGACGCCGGTAAAAATGCTTTTCACCTTCTATCACATAGGGAAGGCCATACCGGCGCAAGGCATCCACATAGGTGTCGGCTTGTGTCAGCTTCCTGAATAGCAGGGCGATATGCCCGGGCTTGACCTGTGGACGGCTCAGCACGTCTTCGGTGAGCCAGCGCGCCAGCGTTTCCCCTTCCGCTCTTGTCGCACCGGCTGCGTCGAACGCCCGTTCGTCCGGCACCGGAAGCGTCACTTGCACGCGCACACCCGCATCGAAGGCCGAGGGACGTCGCTGCGGTTGCACTTCCAGTCTGACATTGGCCGGTTGAACGAGGGGGCGCCGCTCGAACAGACGATCAAACACATCGTTGACCGGTCCTAGAACCGCCGCATCGCTTCGAAAGTTTGTGGTGAGCGTCTGAATGACTCCCCCATCTTCTTCAATCTTCTGGACGACGCGATCGAACGCTTCAATATCCGCCCGTCGGAAGGCATAGATCGACTGCTTGGGGTCCCCCACGATAAAGAGCTTGCCCGGTTCTAAGGCCATCTCCTGCCACGTCGAAGCCTGAGACCCTACACATTCGGAAATCGCGAGCATGAGTTCATACTGAACGGGATCAGTGTCTTGAAACTCATCCACCAGCACCGCACGATAGTCCTGTTTAATACGCTCCCGGATGGCCCGATGATCCCGTAACAACGCGCGAGCCCGGGCAAGCAGCCCATCGAACGAGACCCATCCCTTCAGTCTGAACGAGAGGCGAATTTCAGAGAGCAGCGGCCCAAGAAGAGTCAACGTATGCTTAAAGAACTGGCTATTAACTGACTGATATTGCTGAGCAGTGTTAATGATTGATTCAGCTTCTCCAAATTCATCTTTTTCCCATCCTGCTACGGGATTACCCAGATCCTTCCCCAGCGATTCGAGATCGGCAGCGGATAGGGCCTGAATACCGGCCGCCCCCTGATCCAGGATCGCCTTCATCACGTTCACCGCGGCCGCCAACATCTGCTCTATCTTCCGTCGCTTCGGTCGATCATGCGCATCGAGGAGCACTTGCCCGCGTCGATACGCTTGGCGCACCCACTCGACGAGCACGGGACTCAACTTCTCGTCATCGATCTGAGCATGCAACACATCCAAATCGACCAACTCGCTGCAGAGAGCTCGAGCCAGTGAGCGCAAATCCTCCAGCGTGGCGAGACCCAATACCCTGCGCCACAATTGATGATGAGCACCCTGCCGGCTCAACTCCCGATCAACCCATATCTCCCATGCCGCCGCAAAATGCTCTTCGAAGCGGAGCCCGTCATCCTCCTGAAATGTCGGATCCACACCGCCCTCAAGGGGGTAGAGCCGCAACAGATGGGCCGCGAAACTATGGAGGGTGCCAATCTGCCCCTTCTCAAGATCATGGAGGGCCACCGCGGCTCTGCCGGCGACTTCGTCGGTGGAGAGACCGTAACGTGCGCGTAAGTCAGCAATTGACACCGCCCCGCCATCCACAACCCGAGCGGCTTCAGTTTCCGGATTGGCCAAAACCAGCAGCCGTTCACGCAACCGGACCTTCATCTCCGTGGCCGCCTTGTTCGTAAAGGTCAATGCCACGATCTGGGTGACAGTCACCGGGCGGGGCTCCTTGATCAGGAGGTGCACCAATCGATTGACGAGCAACGTCGTCTTGCCGGTACCGGCACCGGCTACGACCACGACATTCCGGTCAAACGTCGTCTCCGCCAGATTGCGGGCCTGGCGATCAGGAATCAGTTCCACGCGGCTCCTCCGACAGACGTTGCAGACGAAGGCTCTTGAGGGCTTTCACATCGTCCGATCGATACGACCGCCACCACGATGGCTGGTGTTCGCGCCGGCAGATGACACGGAATTCACACTGTTCACAATAGGTGTCAGGCAGAATAAAAAACCGGCCGGCCTGAAGTCCGGTGATGAGCATGTGCAGCGTCTGTTGGATCTGCCGCCCGGACTCACCCGAAAGCGCGCCGACCTCGAACGTCGAACGTGCAATGGGCGGTTCCCACAGCGGAGCCAGAAACATGAACTGCACCTGGCTTGGCGCAGGCTTGCCGGGCATGAGCAGGCGAGCATAGAGCGGAGGCTGAAGGCGATACCCCCTAATGGCGGATTGCAGCAGGTTGCGATCCTCCGACTTCATCGACCCACCGGTCTTGAATT
>JACOEJ010000003.1:57177-65961 GCA_024998645.1 Nitrospira sp. | reverse complement strand
CTGCTTGAATGGCACACACCGTGGCTTCTTCAATGCCATAGTGATCGATAATCGCGTGCATTTCCAGATCGTCGGTCAGCACCACACCGTCATACTGCAGCTCACGCCGCAGGAAATCCGTGATGATGGCGGAAGACAGCGTAGCCGGTTTTTGATCGTCCAACGCGTGGTAGAGGACGTGGGCCGTCATCAGTGTCGCCACTCCATGAGCAGTTGCACGCCGGAACGGTGGGAATTCGATCTGCTCCAGTCGCTCTTTCGACGCCGTCACCACCGGCAACTCTTTGTGCGAGTCCACGCTGGTATCGCCATGACCGGGAAAATGCTTTCCACAGGCGACTACACGATTGTCCTGCAATCCACCCACCGTCGCCAAACCCAGCTCACAGACCGGGCCGGGCGTCGACCCGAAGGCCCGATCGCCGATCACAGGGTTGGCAGGATTGCTGTTCACATCCAACACCGGCGACATGTTCATGTTGATCCCGACCGCGCGGAGCTCTTTCGCAATCGTCGCCGCCGCCGCATAGGCGAGCTCCGACGAATTGCACCGCCCCAAGACCTCGCAGGGAGGAAATATCGTGAACGGCTTCGGCAGCCGCGAGACACGGCCGCCTTCCTGATCGATCGAAATCAACAACGGCGAATGGGGGCTGCAGGCCTGCAAGGCATTGGTCAACTCGACGATCTGCTCGATCGATTCAAGATTGCGCGAGAAGAGAATCACCCCGCCCGGCTTGTACTCCTTGATGAATGCCGCCAGATCGGGCGTGACCAAGGTCCCCTCGAACCCCACCATGAACAACTGGCCGATCTTCTCGCGCGACATCAACATTGGACTGCCCCTCACACGATTTAGGAGATTGAGAAAACCCTCGCTCCATGAACACCTGCAGTCACAACCCCTCGTAACGTCCGAACTCCAGTATGATCATCCTGCTAGAGCGTTCGATCGATCAAATACTGAATCAGCAATCTGGTACCGATCCCCGAAGGGCCCTTGGGAACATAGGCCCGTTCCCGCTCACTCCAGTCCGTACTGGCGATATCCAGATGGACCCAGGGACAGTCACCCACAAACTTGCTCAAGAATAATGCGGCCGTGATCATCCCGCCCCCACGACCCCCGATGTTGCGCATGTCCGCCACATCGCTGCGCAGCTGTTCGAAATATTCATCCCAGAGCGGCATTTCCCACACACGCTCGCCCGCGCGTAAGCCGGCTTTCCGCACCGACTCCTTCACGCCTGTATCGGTCCCGAACATCCCGATGGCAAATTGTCCGAGCGCCACCACGCAGGCGCCCGTGAGCGTCGCAATGTCGATCAAGGCCGCCGGTTTGTAGCGGGTCGCATAGGCCAGTGCATCGGCCAGAATCAGGCGCCCTTCCGCATCGGTGTTCTGCACTTCGACCGTCTTTCCTGACAGGGTCGTCACTACGTCGCCAGGCTTCATCGCCCGGCCGCCCGGCATGTTCTCAGCCACCGGAAGAATGCTGATCAGATGAAGCGGCAGCTTCAACCGGGCGGCCGCGCGGATCGAGGCCAGCACCTCGGCGCCGCCGGTCATGTCCGCCTTCATATGCTCCATGTTCTCCGCCGGCTTGAGGGAAATTCCGCCGGTATCGAACGTGATCGTCTTCCCGACCAGCACAACCGGACGTTCATCCTTCTTTTTCGACCCCTTGTATTCGAGGATGATGAACTTCGGCGGCTCGTGGCTGCCTCGCGCCACACCCAGCAACGCCCCCATACCCAGCTTTTCAATATCTTTCTGCTCCAGGATCTTCAACGTCAGCGACTGTTCTTTGGCAATAGCTTTCGCCTCATTCGCAATCTTGGTCGGCGTCATCACATTCGACGGATGGTTGCACAGATCCCGCACCAGAACCGCGGCTTCAGCTGTCGCCACGCCGCGCCGGATTCCTTCAGCAATCGACTTGAGCTCACTCGTTTGAGCCGCCAGGAGCGACAGCTCTTTCAACTCTTTTCCCGATGCGCCCTCGCTCCGATAGGCCGTGAATTGATAGCTGCCCAAAATGGCACCTTCAGCCATCGCCTGCGCCACCTCAACGGCAGACGCGCCCTGCGGGGTCACGGACGGAACGGCGACCGTGAAGAAACCGGCCTTGACCTGGCGCACACGCTTCACCACATGCCCCATAGCCTGTCGCAGCTGATCCACCGTCACATCCTTCTTTTTTCCCAACCCCACCAGCAGAATCCGCTTGGCGGGTACCTTGCCCTGGGTATGCACCAGCACAAGCTCATTGGCCTTGCCTTCAAATTCCTTCGACTGCAGCAACTCGTGTAAGGCCCCGTTCATCGATTTATCGATCATCGTCGCCTGTTTCGAAAATACGCCGCCCTCGCAATGGGTCAGGACCAACACTTCGGTTGATTCAGTCTCCACTCGCCCGGCCCGTGCATCTACTCGCATGATCTTCATTCACATCTCCTTCTATTATCGTCGTGCGCGACAAGCCGAACGACACATTCGTCACACGCCCCGCATATCCGGGGCCCAGATATATTTGTGCATCTGCAATTGAAACCTTACTGGTAGCCGATCAGCCAGGATCCACTCCGCAAGATGGCGGAGATCCAGCGTTCCGAATACCGGACTGAATAACACCGTGCAGCGCTCCACAAGACGATATTGCGCCACGATACCGCGAGCCCACTCGTAATCCGCGCGCGAGGCCAGGACAAACTTCGCTTCGTCCTTCGCCGTCAGGCGGTCGAGATTCGGCCAATGCATCCGATCCGTCATCCCGCTCCCCGGGCATTTGACGTCCAGGATGAGTTTCGCCCGTTGATCGACCGGCTGCACGTCGATCGCACCGCTGGTTTCGATCAAGACCGTATAGCCGGCATCGCACAGACGAGCAATCAGTGGAAGCGCCTCCGGTTGCGCGAGTGGCTCGCCGCCGGTTACTTCGACCAGCTGACAGCCATACTCCCGAACTTTGTTCAGAATCTCGTCGATGGAGAGAGTCGTCCCGCCGTAAAAGCTATACTCGGTATCGCACCAGGTACAACGGAGCGGACAACCCGTGAGCCGAACGAAGATGCAGGGCTGCCCCACATACGTCGACTCTCCTTGGATACTATGAAAGATTTCAGTGACCCGAAGCGTCGGTTCCTGGGTTTGGAGGGGGGCATTCATCGCCAGGACACCACCGGCCAGCCGTTGCGACGGGCCACGCGGCCCATGCCGCGAATCGGATTCACCACCGTCGGATGCCCCACGGCCGTCAAGACGGCCTGATCTCCCGGACTGTCTCCGTAGGCAAAACACGCATCGAGATCCAATTCCAGCTCTTGCACAAGCCGGTGCACATGGGTGAGCTTCCCCTCGCCGTACGGCAGCGGAGGGACCACCTGTCCCGTATAAACTCCCTGCATCTGTTCCAACTGACTGGCGACACACCGATCAACTTGCAGGGAGTCGGCGATGGGCTCCATCAGAAAATCGAGCGACCCCGTCAGGAGAATCACCCGATGCCCCTCACTCCGATGTCGCTCAATCGCCGTCATGGCAGCGGGAGACACACGCGGGCAGAGGGCTTCACGACAATATTCTTCACCAAGCGACTCAATGACTTGCGCCGGCTTTCCCGCCAGATACAATTTGCGTTCACGCAGTGGCTGCAACGACAACGACGGAAGATGCCGCAACCACCAGGCCGCGCTTGCACGGGCTTCCGGCCAGCCGACCACTCCACGCTGCCGGAGCCAGCGAAAAAATCCCACCTCACTGGCTTCGCCAGGCAAGAGCGTATTGTCGACGTCGAAAAACGCGGCGATCGACGTAGCCACACGACGTTGGGATGCGGAGGAAGCGACCGACATGGTGCAGACGATCTCCTCGACTGAAGGAAACAGGGGAACATCAGCGTGAAAGTGGGGCGATTCTACCGGACGTCTCCTTTATTGACAAGAATTTTGCCCTACTTCTATAATGCGCCTCCCTCATTCCCGCCACGCTGTCGGATTCGATGTTGCAGGATGTTCAAACAAGCCTGCGACAAGGCCGCAGCAAGCGAGAGTCCGAAGGCGTACTGTTTCTGGTACGTCGAGGACTTGAGCGTCGCGAGAACGCAGTTGCAGGATTGTTTCAACATCCTGCCGGTAGCCGAAGTGGTGAAATGGCAGACACGCACGTTTGAGGGGCGTGTGGCGCAAGCCGTGCGGGTTCAAGTCCCGCCTTCGGCACCAATTTATATTCCTCCGCTGTGGGCACTCGAGAGACCCGCTCATATTCCCCCAACCGGTGGATGCGCGTATCAGCGCGCATCAGATGGTTCGTCAATCCGACCAACAGAATCCTGCTTCGCTCAACAGGGTCTGAGCCACGCCCGCTCAAGCCTTGCCCGGCCCATTTGGATCTGGACATTTGCAGGCCGTCCATAGGACACTGCCGGCTTCGGCCTCCTGATTCAGGATCACTCATGTGGGAGTGTGCGATGCGGTTCCTGCAACCCGATCTGCACCCACCGTCCTGGACATCTCGTTGTTTCCCCCTCACGTGGTACGCGCCCCCGATGGACCTTGGATCAACTCCATTGAATCGCAATGGGGCACATGAGAATACTCCCCCGGACCAATCGCATCACCCGTTGAGAGCAGCCGACGCGAATCACACGAGTTCCGTACGCATCACCTGGCAAGGAGCCGCGCTATGAGTGGGACAGGACAACTGCCTGAACTGGAATCGCTGCGAACGCAGGTTGCCGACCTCGTGCGTGAACTGACGGCGCGTGATCAAGCCCAGCTCGCGCAACAAAAAGACATCGACGCCGAGCTGCAGAGCCTGCGGAAACAATCAGACCTCCTACAAGCCATTATGACAGGCACCGCCGCCGATACAGGCGATACTTTTTTTGCCTCGCTCGCCACTCACCTCACAGTCACTCTCAATATGCAGTACGCGGTCATCGGGGAAGTGCTCGAAAAGGCTCCCGCGAGAATTCGCACACTGGCGGTTTCCTCAGGAGGAACCCTTCTCGAGAATTTCGAGTACGACCTCGCGGCAGCTCCTTGTGGAACCGGGCTGACCGAGTCGTTCTGGTGCTTCGAGCAAGATGTTCAGGCGCTGTTCCCGAACTTTCCCCCGCTGGCGGCGATGGGAGTAGAGAGCCACTCGGGAGTGGCCATCCGGAACCATCAAGGAAAAGTCGTGGGGCTTATCGTGGTCATGGATACGAAGCCCATCGCGAGTCAGGACCGCTTGCAGACCCTCCTCAAGGTCTTTGCCCCACGCGCTGCCGCAGAACTGCACCGCAAGCATGCCGAGCACGAACTTCGACAGGCCCTTCACGAACTTCAAAACATCATGGAGACAGTCCCTGACATTATGTTTACCCTCGATACTCAGGGGAACCTGGTGAAGTGGAATCGCCGGGTTGAAGAGGTCACGGGATACAGCCCGGAGGATTTACACGGTAAATCTGTACTCAGCTTTGTCCCTGCCCAAGAGCAAGAACACACGGCCATCGCGATTCAACGAGCCTTCACAGACAGCTATATAGAGCTCGAAGGACATCTCCTGACAAAGGACCAACGAACCATCCCCTATCATTGGACCGGAGCCGCGCTCAAGGATCCGCGGGACCGAATCATCGGCATCACCGGAATCGGTCGAGATGTCTCAGCACAGAAAGAAGCTGCCGAGGCCTTACAACGTCAGCGACATCATCTCCTGGAGGCCCAGGCCCTGGCGCATTTGGGCAGCTGGGAATGGGACATTGAGAGCGGGGAGACCGATTGGTCTGAGGAGCAATTCCGCATCTTCGGCCACGAGCCAGGGGCCATCGCTGTCACGTATGACACATTCTTGGCCGCGCTTCTTCCTGACGATCACGATCGCGTGCTGGCGGCAGTCAATGACACCTTGCTCGGAAAATGCCCGCTCGATCTGGAATGCCGCATCGTCAGGCCGAATGGAGACATTCGCGTCATTCACATGCGCGCAGACGTCCAGCGTGATGCCACCGCGCATCCCATCGGGATGGCAGGAACCGCCCTCGACATCACCGAGCGCAAGCAAGCAGAGGAAGCTCTCCGGGCCAGTGAAGAACGATGGCACCTGGCGGTACAAGGGAGCAACGACGGCATCTGGGATTGGAATATCCAATCCGGGGAGATCTTCTTTTCCGCGCGGTGGAAAGCCATGCGCGGCTTCGCAGACCATGAAGTCACGAACCACATCGACGAGTGGCGCAGCCGGATCCATCCCGACGACCTGGACCGCGTGCTCCAGAGCATCGACCGCTATCTGGCCAAACAGACCTCAGCCTTTTGCGAAGAGTACCGGGTCCAACGCAAAGACGGATCCTACCTGTGGATCCTGGATCGTGGCGTCGCCCTCTGGGCGGAGAATGGCACCCCGGTCCGTATGGCTGGATTGGAAACCGATATCACCGGGCACAGGCAGGGGGAGGAGACGCTGCGCGCGCATGAGCGCCAGTTGAATGCCCTGTTGACCTCTCTCGACGATATCGTGTTCGAGTTCGACGAACACGGCACGTATCTCAATGTTTGGACCGGAAACGAGCGCTTGCTCATCAAGCCCAAGGCCGAAGTACTCGGACGACGGATTGATGAAGTACTCGGATACGAATCGGGCCGCCCGTTTATGGACGCGATCGCGCGGGTGTTGGCGGACGGGACGTCGGAGGAAACAGAATACTCTCTCGACCTGCGCGACGGACGACGGTGGTTCCTGGCGCGGACCAACCCCATTCTCGCCTCAGATGGATCCTATAAAACCGTCTCGATGCTCGTGCGCGACATCACCGAACGCAAGCAGGCGGAGGAAGCGCTGCGAACCTCGCAGGAAAAGCTCAAGCAGGCGCTCCGCGCCTCCCACACCGGCCTGTGGGACTGGAATACCGAAACGAACGAGAGCTCGTTCTCCAAAGAGTGGAAACAGCAGCTCGGCTATGAAGAAACGGAACTGGCTGATACGTTCGAATCATGGGACGCACTCCTGCATACTGAAGACCGTGACCGGGTCCTTGCCTACGTGCGGGCCTATCTCGCCAGTCCCGAGGGCGACTATCAGCAGGAATTCAGACTGCGGCATAAGGATGGGACCTACCGCTGGATCGAGGCTCGTGCCGCGTTCGTAATTGAGGCGGATGGTCGACGGGTGCGCCTGCTCGGGTCGCACACAGACGTCACCGAGCGCAAGCAGGCAGAAGTCACACTGCGGGAAAGCGAGGCGCGGACCCGTTCGATTCTTGAAACCGCGCTAGACGCCGTCGTTTCAATCAACGACAGCGGGCTGATCATCGGCTGGAACCCCCAGGCGGAGATCTTGTTTGGCTACTCCGCTCACGACGTGCTGGGACGTCCCTTAGACGAGACCATCATCCCTGCCCGATACCGGCAGGCACACACCCACGGGATGAACCGCATCGTGCGCGGGGGTGAGGGATCAACCACGAAACGCCGCTTTGAATTCTTCGCCCTCCATCGAAGCGGGCAAGAATTTCCAGTCGAGTTCGCCATTGCTGCGTCCCAAGTCGACGGACAGCCAATGTTCACCGCTTTTATCCGTGACATCACCGAGCGCAAGCAGGCGGAGGAGGCGTTGCGGGAAAGTGAAGAACGCTACCGGACCCTGGTCGAACTCTCTCCCTCCGGCGTCTTTGTGTTTAGTGAAGGACGGACCGTCTACGTGAATTCCATGGCCGTCACCATTCTGGGCGCCACGGGGCCGAACGATATTCTTGAGCACTCTCCCTTTAAATTCATTCATCCCGACTACCATGAGGACGTAACCAATAACCTCCGCCGCGTCCTGGCCGGCGAAGCCACCGTGCATCGGACGGAGCGGATATATCTGAAAATAGACGGCACCCCCATCCACGTGCAGGTCGAAGCCGTGCGGATGACGTGGAACGGCAAGCCGGCCATTCAAGGGTTCTTCTCCGACATCACCAACCGCAAGCAGGCAGAGCACAGGTTACGGCTCACACAATTCACGATCGATCACGCAGTGGATGCGATTTATTGGATCGATCCGCAGGCCAACATTGTGGATGTGAACGAGGCTGCCCGCGAGATGCTGGGATACTCGAAAGAGGACCTCTGCACGATGACCGTCCATGATCTCAATCCTGATTTCCAGGCCGACATGTGGCCTGGCTTTTGGTCAGAGACGCAACAGCGGGGCACCATGGTCTTCGAAACGTCCCATCGGACCCGCGATGGCCGCCGGCTCCCAGTTGAAATACAAGTCAACTATCTTTCCTACGAAGGACAGGAATTCCACTGTGCATTTGTGCGCGACATTACCGAACGGAAAAGAGCCCAAGAGGAACTTCGCCGGTCAAAGACGAGGCTGAGCTACATCCTCGAAAGTAATCCGGCCGTGGTCTATACCCGGCATGTGGGGAACGGCTGGCCCTTTACATTCATCACGCCCAACGTCTACGAGCTGATCGGATATACCAGCGTCGATATCCTGACTGATCCGAATCGCCTGGATCAGTCGATTCACCCGGACGATGACCGAGACATGATGACGACAGGGATGCCTCAACTGCTCAGAGACGGGGCCCAGACTTTTGTTTATCGTCTCCGCCATCGAGATGGTCGCTACTGCTGGGTCGAGAACCGGGCTCGTTTGACAGACGATGGGCAAGGCACCCTGCAGATCGTCGGAACGATGCTCGATATCACGCAGCGCAAACAGGCTGAGGAGGCCCTAACAACGAGTGAACGCCAGCTCCGGACCGTGCTCGATTCGTTGCCGATCGGCGTCTGGTTTACC
>JACOEJ010000003.1:51543-57077 GCA_024998645.1 Nitrospira sp. | reverse complement strand
TGAACGCCAGCTCCGGACCGTGCTCGATTCGTTGCCGATCGGCGTCTGGTTTACCGATCGAACCGGCAAAACTCTCCTCGCCAATCCAGCGGCCAAGCAGATCTGGTCAAACATCAAACAAGTCGGGTTGCATTCCAAGGAGAATCCATCCGGTTGGTGGGAGACCCTTGAGCCGGCCAACGAACCCCATCGCTGGGCCTTGAGCCACGCGCTCACCACCGGAGAAGCCTCACTCAACGAGACCTTGGATCTGGAGGATCTCAATGGCAGAACAAAGACGATTCGCAATACGACCGTCCCGGTAAAAGACGAGTCGGGGACCACCCTCGGCGCCGTGATCCTGAACGAAGACCTGACCGACCTCCGCCGCATCCAGGAAGCGCTGAAGCTCACACAGTTCTCCGTCGATCATGCCGTCGAGGGCTTCTTTTGGCTCAATCATCGGGGCGAGATCTTGAACGTGAACGAGTCAGCCTGCCGCATGCTGGAGTACACCCACGAAGAACTGACGACGATGACCATCCATGACATTGATCCGCACATTCTCTCCGACAATTGGCCGGCGCATTGGGAGGAGTTGAAGCGGAGAGGATCGCTGACGTTCGAATCGAAACACTGGTCGAAAACCGGACAGGTGTTGGATACGAAGGTGTCCGTCAACTATCTCCACTACGACGGACACGAATATAATTGCGCCATCATACGGAACATCACCGAACGCAAACGGGCGGAGGCCGCCTTGCGCAGCAGTGAGGCACGCTTTCGACTCCTGGTCGAGGGTGCACCCTTAGGCATCGCGATCATGGATCAACAGAAACGCTATGTAAAAGTGAATCAAGCCCTGTGCAGCCTGGTGGGGTATCTCGAAGAGGAACTTCTTGGCCAAACATTCGCTCTCTTCACCCATCCGGACGATCTGGCCTTGAATGTCGCCCAGACCGACGCACTCTACAGTACCTCCCACCCCGGCTGTCGCATTGAGAAACGCTACGTCCGGAAAACCGGTGAGACGATCTGGGTGACCGTGAATGCGACGAGCCTCGCATTTCCCGAAGAACATGAACAACACATCATCGCGATTATTGAAGATACGACGGACAAGAAACGCGCTGAGCAGGCGCTGCGGGAGAGCCAAACTCGCCTGACCGAAGCACAGCGCATCGCGCATATTGGAAGTTGGGAGTTGAATTTACCGGAGAACCGCCTCACCTGGTCCGAGGAAGTCTATCGCATTTTTGAAGTCGATCCTCGGCGATTCGGAGGTTCCTACGAAGCGTTCCTGAAACTGGTCCATCCGGACGACCGCGACCTGGTCGATCTGGCCTACAGGAAATCCGTGGCGGCCAGGACTCCCTACAACGTCGTGCATCGTCTCCTCCTGCCAGACGGGCGGATGAAGTTTGTCCGTGAACGCTGTGAGACCTTTTATACCCAGGACGGGCAGCCCCTGCGGTCTCTCGGGACTATCCAGGATATCACCGAGCAAAAACGGACCGAGGAGGCTCTGCAGCAGCGGGAGCAGGACCTTCGTGACGCCATGGAAGAACGGGAGCGGATCAGCCAAGACCTCCATGACGGTATTCTCCAGTCGCTCTATGCCATCGGCCTCGGCCTCGAATCCTGCAAACCGCTCATCAAGCAGCGCACGGACAAGAAAGCCACCGACCTGCTCGAACAAGCCGTCAGCCAGATGAACCATGTCATGACCGAAGTCCGGAACTTCATTGCCGGATTGGACCCCGACGTGCACCAGGGAGGTGAATTTTCGGCCGCTCTGCATGCCATGGTCCAGAAGCTCATCGCCAGCCATCCGATCCACTGCCGCCTCGCCATTGATGAGCCATCCGTCTCCCACCTCTCGACCGAGCAGGCGTTACACTTGATGAACATCGTCCGCGAAGCCATCAGCAACAGCCTCCGCCACGGGCATGCGACCAAGGCCACAGTCTCCCTTAAACCTTTGGCTCATTCGATCCGTCTGACGATCCGTGACAACGGAACGGGCTTTGTTCCTGCGGATGTGAGCGGCCTGGGACATGGATTGTCCAACATGGAAGCCAGAGCCCGGAAAGTCGGCGGACGGTTCGCTATCAGATCCGTTCCACAACACGGTACCCGCATCACCATCGATTTACCGAAGGAGTATCGCCATGCCGAAAGTGAAAGCGAACACGGTTCGACTGCTGCTCGTCGATGATCACGAGGTCGTCCGGGTCGGGCTTCGGACCGTCCTCACCCAGCACGAGCACGTCACGGTCGTCGGGGAATCCTCGACCGTCGCCGATGCGGTTCGCGATGCGGCACGGCTGAAGCCGGACGTCATTCTCATGGACGTCCGGCTCCCGGACGGATCCGGCGTGGATGCCTGCCGGGAAATTCTCGCGGCCCACCCCCACATGCGTGTCATTTTCCTCACCTCATACGCCGATGATGATTCAGTCCTCGCGGCCGTGCTGGCGGGCGCCCACGGGTATGTGCTCAAAGAAATCGATTCGGCTGCGCTGCTCCGCGCGGTGCATGCCGTGGCAGAGGGTCACTCCATCCTCGATCCCAGTGTCACAGAACGGGCGCTTAAATGGCTGCGAGGCATCGGCAAGGGCTCAGCCCCTCCGGGAACCGAGCCGTTGTCTCCCCAGGAGGAGCGGGTGCTGGCCCTTGTCGCAGAAGGTCAAACCAACAAGGAAATTGCCACTGCCTTGAGCCTCAGCGATAAGACAGTCAAAAACTACTTAGCCAATGTCTTTCAGAAACTGCGCGTCACGCGGCGGGCCCAAGCCGCTGCTTTTTTTGCAAAAAGGGGGCAATAGCCGGAGTCGGACGGCTCTACTTCAGTAGGTCCTATTTTTATTTCGTGACCACGCGTCTACCTCTAGGCTATTCGCATGAGTTTCTTTATACTTATCCGTAACCTATGGCGTGTTGTGTACCTATCCCTCGTTGCTGCTCCCACGGGATGCTGTTTGGCCCTTCTCTGTATCAATTGGCTCTCCTCTGCTTTGTGGAAACGTCAGGCCTGAGCACTGGTCCTCGGCAGGACCGCCAACACGTTCTCGAGAAACCCCGCATGCCGAAGCTGGCCCCGCATTGGAGCCCGGAATGGATGTAACCGGGAATCTCTTGTTCGGCAGCGCCCTTCTCTCTGGAGCCGCTCTCTGGGCCTTCGTTCGTGAACGACGGCAAACCTTTCTTCAATCGAAGGTGATTGCCGCCACAAACTCCGGCGTGCTTGTCACCGATGCCTCCGTCCCCCGCCATCCGATCATTCAGGCCAATCCGGCATTCCGGCTCCTGACCGGCTACGCGGAGAGCGAGGTCTTGGGACAATCGACTCACTTTCTGAACGGAGCCCACACCGACCGGACCGCGGTTGAGAAAATCGGCCTGGCTCTCCAGGACAGCCGGGCCTGTCGGGTCACCGTCCGCCACTATCGG
Organism: Nitrospira sp.; assembly: GCA_024998645.1. Classification (GTDB taxonomy): domain Bacteria; phylum Nitrospirota; class Nitrospiria; order Nitrospirales; family Nitrospiraceae; genus Nitrospira_D. The sequence continues at coordinate 53,645 of JACOEJ010000003.1, read as the reverse complement.
AAGAACGGCACTCCATTCTGGAACGAAGTCACGCTCTCCCCCGTCAAGAATCGGGCGGGAACCGTGATCCAGTTTATCTGGGTGATGAATGATGTCACCCAACGACAGCAGGCGGAAGAAGCCCTCAAACACACGCACGATCCCGCACATCTGTTGGCTGAGCTCATGGCCGACGCCATTCTGGTGATAGGCGAAGATAACCGCATTGTCTACGTCAATACCGCCGGAATTCGACTACTCGGAGCCACTTCTCCGGAACAACTCATTGGGAATCCCCTGGCGGCGATACTGCCCCCTGACCGGCAAGAGGCCGCACGGCAACGCCTGCAGCACCTACGCAGCTCAGGGGATCCACGCACCTGTTACGAAGAGCGATTCGTCTGTTTGGATTCACACACGCTTCACAAAGTCATCCCTGTCATGGTCTCCGCCTCACCCGTGCTCTGGAAAGGAAAAACCTCCGTTCTCCTCCGGCTCTCAAATACGTCCCATCACACTCCAGTCGACACAACCCTCGAAGACCATAAAGCCCATCTACAGTCCGCTCAGGCGATTGCCCATCTCGGCAGTTGGGAGTGGAACATTCTCGATCAAACAGAACTCTGGTCCGATGAACAATGTCGGATCTTCGGCTATGAGCCGGGTTCCCTGACGCCCACGTACGAAACCTTTAAGTCCGCCCTCCATCCAGACGATCGTGACCGCGTGCTCAAGGCTGTCGAGAACGCGCTTCAGTTTGATACTCCATACGATGTGGACTGCCGCATCATCCGGCCGAGTAAAGACATCCGCTTCGTTCGATGCCGGGGAATGGTCACACGCAACGAGACACATCAGCCGATTCGCATGTCAGGAACGGTGCAGGACCTGACCGACTACAGGCTGATTGAGGAGATTGCGAAGGAACGAGATCTTCAGTTCCAACTTGTAGTGGAATCCGCTCCAAACGGTATTCTCCTGACGTCGGAGGACGGAACGATCACGCTGGCAAATGCGACCCTCGAAAAGATATTCGGTTACGGCCATGGCGAACTCATCGGCCACTCGGTCGACATCCTGGTGCCGGATGAATTCAAGTCCAGCCACACCGATCAGCGCCGAAGCTTCTTCTCCTCACCGGTCTCTCGCCCGATGGGCGCCGGCCGTGAGTTTCTCGCGCGAAGGAAAGATGGGAAGGAGATCTCTGTTGAAATCGGACTCGCCCCGCTTCGCACATCAACCGGAGTTCATGTTCTCGCCACCATCGTGGATATCTCCGCTCGCAAAGCCCTGGACGAACTGCTGCGCGAGAAGGACGCCTTGAATCAAGCCGTGCTCGACTCACTGACAGCTGAAGTCGCCGTGCTTGACCAGACCGGCCAGATCACGGCCGTCAACACCGCATGGCGGCAATTCGGCCTGACAGGAACCGGCGAGGCTGCACCGATTTCGCCGGGACACAACTATCTTGTCAGCCTCAAGAACGCGGCCCAAGGAGGCGATACCACTGCGCAGAACGCGCTTGAAGGGATCGAGGCCGTCCGGACAGGGACTCGTGACCGGTTTTCTCTCGAATATCCCTGCCAGACACCCACTGAGGCTCGGTGGTTTGCCATGACCGTCATGCCGCTTCACGGACCCTGGGATGGATTGGTCGTCACACACGAAGAAATCTCGGCCCGCAAGCAGGCGGAACAAGAGCGGGAACACCTCCTCACTCAAACGCAACACCTCCAAAAGATGCAGGCGATCGGAACCTTGGCCGGCGGAATCGCGCATGAGTTCAACAATAGCCTGACCGCCGTCCTCGGGTTCAGTGAGCTGGCCCTCAAAGCCATCTCCAAAGATCACAAGGTCCGGCGACACCTCGATCAAATCATTGCCGCAGGACGGAAGTCCCGCGACCTGGTCCATCAACTCCTCACGTTCAGTCAACAAGGGCGGCATCTCAAACGTCCGCTCTCGTTGCACATCCTCATCAAGGAATCACTGAAACTGCTCCGGCCGCTGGTCCCCTCCTGGGTCCACCTTAACGAGCGCATCCATGTGCCGACGCCGCCGGTGTCCGCCGATTCGTCCCAGATGCATCAGATGCTGCTCAATCTTGTGGAGAACGCGTTGCG
>JACOEJ010000003.1:0-51443 GCA_024998645.1 Nitrospira sp. | reverse complement strand
CCGATTCGTCCCAGATGCATCAGATGCTGCTCAATCTTGTGGAGAACGCGTTGCGTGCGATGCAGAAAACGGGCGGGACTCTCACCGTCGCGCTAGAGGAAGTCCAGGTTGCACAACTGCGAGTCGGCCCCCAGGCTCGATTGGAACCCGGCGCCTATGCGCGGCTGATGGTCCAGGATACGGGGGAAGGAATGCCGCCTGACATTCAGGAACGCATTTTTGATCCTTTCTTTACCACGAAGGATCTTGGCACAGGACGCGGCATGGGCCTCGCGGTCGTGCATGGCATCATCACAGCCCATGGTGGAACCATTTTTGTGAACAGCGCCCCGGGAACCGGCACGACCGTCGAGGTCTACCTGCCGATTATCCCCACCCAGAACGCCACTTCCGTTTCCCCCAACGCCGAAGAGCCGCTTCCGCAAGGGCATGAGTGCGTCCTCTTTGTCGACGATGAGGAATCCCTTGCCCGTTTTGGAGGGGAGATGCTAGAGTCGCTGGGTTACTATGCCGTGGTGCGCATGAGTGCGTCGGAAGCCTTGCAGGCGTTTCGCATGGCCCCTCAGCGGTTCGACCTTCTGATCACCGACGTCACGATGCCGAACATGAGCGGCATTGCCCTGGCGAAAGACTGTCGCCTGTTACGTCCCGATCTTCCCATTATTCTCTGTTCAGGATCGGAACACACGCTGTCGGCAGAAGCCAAGCAAGTCCAAGGCTTGACCAAATATGTCTTAAAACCGCTGATGCTGCAGGATGTGGCTCGCACCATCAGGCAGGTGCTGGATCAAGCAGCCTCGGAGACTCCGTCCGCCCATCAGCGATACCGTGAACTCGCCCGCGAACTTGTTGAGGAACACGATGCCATCAGTCCTAGTCGTTGACGACGAAGATCAAATCCGCCAGCTGATCCGAGAGACCCTGGAGCAGGCGGGGTACGATGTACAGGAAGCCAGCAACGGGAAGCAGGGTCTGGAGCGGTACCGAACCAAGCCTGCGGATCTCGTGATCATGGACATTCTGATGCCCGATCAAGACGGGCTCGAAAGCATCATGACACTGCGCCGTGAGTTCCCGGCCTCGCGCGTGATTGCCATTACCGGTGGCAGTGACATGATCGGCATCTTGAATTTCCTCGATGTCGCCAAAATGCTGGGAGCCCGACGAACCCTTCAGAAACCGTTCGATATGCAGACGCTTCTGGATGCGGCCCATTCAGAACTCAGTCACTAGCTCACACCCACATCCCTTGCTTCACATTGACATCACAGCATCCTGCCCGGCACACTGCCGCCTTCATGCCTCCAGCCCCTCACAGAATCATGTTGCTGAATATCGGCCTCGGCACACTCGTCGTGGCCATAGGATTTTGGCTGCTCTGGGGCACGCTGGTGCCCGGGATGGTCGCCCTGTGGGTCGCACTGGTCGGATCGTTTTTATATTGGAAGTGCCGCACCATCACGGAGATTTGGGCCTGGTCGACACTGTTGCTCGGGCTGGAGAGTTTTGCGTGGCCGCTGCAACTGATGGTACAGCTCAAATCAGCTGCAGCAGGACCCTCCGATGAAGAGATGGGTACTATCCTCTCCGCGGTGGTCCTGGGTCTCTTCTCATCGGTCTTTTGGATGTCATTTTCCTACGGCCTGTTCAAACGCAAGCCAGGAACACCGGCACCCCCAACCACCCCCTCTACACCGGAACACCCCAAACGGCCTTCACGCCAGAAAAAGCGATAGCCTCCTACCCCATATCAACCGGATCGACATCTACACTAAACTTGAAGGTCCGACTCGGATACGCTCGCTCCATCGTCTCGAGCGATCGGCGGACTCCGTCACGCATCGCCGTGCGATCTCCACCTTTCACCATGATGTGCCACCCCAATGTCCCTCTGGAACCCACCCCTGTCGCCGCCACCGGTCCAAGAACGACGATCCCCTGGCTCTGTGGATCAGCCGATAGACTCTGCTGTGACGATGCCAATCCAGATGGTGCCGCAGGTAGACGAACAGATAGAATCTTGTGTAATTCACACACCCATCGCTGCGCCGCCAACTCGGTCAGCCGCCGGTCTTTCCCTGACACCGTCAGATAGATGAGATGCTGAACCGGCGGGTACCCCAACAAGCGACGCGCCTGAATCTCCTCATCGTAAAATCTCGCTGGATCGTGGGCGGCCACCGCTTGCATGACGTGATGCATCGGCAACGAGGTTTGCAAGATGACACGCCCGCCCGAGGGAGCCGGCCTCGCCAGATTCACCGCATCAACCAACAACTGGTGGGTCCGTTCAGCCGCTCGAAAATCCGGGAGATGCAGACCGGAATCGGCATGGACAATTCCAACGAGACCGACCGGCAGAATAGGCTCCCTTTGAAACAATGCCTGCGTCCCGATCAGGATGTCCCAGGTACGGGCATGGACTTGCTGCCACAGCCGACGCGTGGACACCACCCCACGAGTCGTGTCGCGATCAATTCGGAGAATCCGTGCCCCGGGAAAGAGCCGGCGAACTTCCTGCTCGATTCGTTCCGTTCCTTCCCCAATCGGGCTTAAGCGTGACGCTCCACAGGCGCCACAGATTTCGGGCAGCGACTCTCTACGCCCACAATAGCGACAGACCAGGCGTGCGGACTCCCGGTAGTACACGAAGGCAACGGCACACGAGGGACAGCGCGGCACCCATCCGCAATCGCGACAGACGAGAGCCCCGGCATATCCCCGGCGGTTGAGAAACAGAATCGCGCGATCTTGTTGCCCCACCGTGGCTCGCAGAGCGGCCGTGAGTGTCGCGCTGAATGGCACTCCGCCGAACTCCCAGTTCATATCTACCAGTTCGATGTGTGGAACGCTCTCTGGCCCTCTATGTTGAGCCACCCGTTCGATCCCGCCCACGCTCCGCACTTCCAGAGACGGATGCGCAGATCCATACACCAACAGTGCAGACTCGTGCTGCGCCCGCATCCATGCCACCTCTCGTGCATGATAGTGCGGCTCTTGCGGCTCTTTCAGGGCGCTGTCCTCTTCCCCATCAACCCAGATCAATCCGATCGATCGAAGGGGACAAAAGATAGCGGAGCGGGTGCCAACGACAATCTGCGGCCCCCCCCTCCTATCCGATGCCACATCGGCTCCAAAGGCACTGTGCGGATGCAGCGCTACAGGGAAGTTCGTGATTTCCCGAAGTACACGTGCCAGCCACTGAGCTCGAACGACTTCGCCGATAATAATGAGAGCAGACCGTCCTTGATCCACAGCAAGTTGGGCCGCTCGCGCCATGAGACCGACTCGATAGTCCAACACCCCGTCGATCAGAATCCTTGTTGCCTGTGCCGTCTGTAAAAGTGCCTGGATCCGTCGGACCACGTCAGAATCCTGACTAAGGCAGGAAAACACTTCACTGCTGGGGAGCTCACTCTCGTGCGTATCCGCGCGGGCACGAGAGGGTCGCTTGGAGACCGCTGCTTCACTCCTGATAATCCATTGCTGGGCTTCGAGAAACGTGAGGGCTTGACGGTCAGAGCTACGACGAGACATCTGAATGGTCGAAGCGGAGAGACCGCTCTTCCTGCGAGCGATGCGTTTGAGAAGCGGGAGGTGAACTTCCGGACAACTGCCTTGAGCCAAAGCCAAACGACCTTGTTCTGTAGCCACGTAGCAGTACTTCGGTTGGGCAGCCTTGGAGACAGGTGGGGCGACCAATCGCAAACACTGCCCCCAGGGAGCGATATATTCTTCGGCCACTTGCCGCGAAAGCTCGAACATCCCGGGAGGGAACCCAGACAGACCGTCGCCATCTGACACCGAAGCAATGGCTTTGAGTTGGGATACATTCACCCCGCTGGGCAAATCGCGAGTCAGTCCTATAACGGCCCCCTCCAACGTTGTTCGCCCAAATGGCACGACAACCCGCTGGCCCACTCCAACCCGGCTCACAAGCAACGGCGGAACCAGGTAGGTGAAGGTCTTCGCCAGATGCCGCGGGACAATCACGTCGGCAAACATTGGCACATTCGGACGATTGATATCGTGACTAGAATCGGCAGGCATGACGCATTCTAGCAGCGCGCCGAAAGCCAGAACAATGAAGGGAATGAGGGGAAGGGAGAATGATCGCCGAAGAACTGTTCAATGGGCGGGCGCATGAGACATGCGCCCGCCCATTGAAATAAGAAACTTACTCTAGGGGCCGACCAGGGGGTGCAGCCGGATCTTGCGCGGCCTGATCTGGAAGTCCCGCCGATCCTGGAGAGGCAGGAAGGCTGAGCGTCCCAGGCCCGTGGTTCGCCGGTAAAGAATCCTGTCCGATTGCCGTAGAGTCAGAGGGGCCTCTAACGGCATCCGATGCAACAGGAACGGATGAGGAATCGTGAGTGCCCTTAGCGCTGAGGCTGGTAGGATCACTATCCGGCTTGTCTGCTGTCTTTGGCATCGCCGGCTGTGGAGGATTGGCCTCAGTTGAGGCGGGGGCATAGAGCAGGACTTCCACACGCCGATTACTGGTCCGGCCCTCTTCAGTTGCGTTCGTCGCGACCGGACGTCCATCACCATACCCGACGGACGCCAGGCGAGCCGAATCCAATCCGCCTTTTTCGACGAGATAGCGAAGGACACCGCTCGCGCGGGCCTTGGACAACTCCCAATTGCTCGGATACCGCGACTTCAGAGTCGGACCTATCTCGACATTGTCCGCATGACCCTCGACCCGGATCATTCGCGCATCCCCACTGGTACGCAAATACTCGATCAATTGATCCAGGACTTTGTATCCTTCCGGCCGGATTGAAGCTTCTCCTGAATCGTACCGGAGAAAATTCGTGATTTCGCCAAGATTCAACCGGCTCTCTCCCGCGGCATCTTGCACCTTCAGCTTCCTCGCAACGAGATCCGGAGGAACCGCTGCCGCCGTCTTCTCCATCTGGAGAGACTTGGGCTGAGACAGCGGCTGAACAGGGGTCTCGACAGGTAAAGCCGCCGGCGCAGAATGCCCTACCAGCTTGAATCGATCTCCCTTCATGACTCTGGTCGTGGCGCCCTGGATCATGGCTGTCGCCGTCCGATCCTCCGTCGCGATCACTTTCAATTGTCCGATTTTCCGCGGCGGGAGTCCCTGGCTGTGGCGATGCAACTCCAGAAGGTCTCCGTTCCTGAGGCCATCTCCCGTTCCACGATCGAGATAGACAACATCGAACTGCGATACAAGCGTCATGGGCTTATCGGCCTGGAGTTCAACGATCATTCCCCGAAGTTCGGCCACATCTCTCACTTGACTGGACTCATCTGAAGAAGCCGGCGGTACAAAGCGCATCACGGGATCGCCGGGTGCAATGGCCCCATAACTCCGAACAACCTCAACCGTCGTTAAGGCATGATCCGCTTGCGTGACTTGCACCACCGCCAGCCGGATTACGACAAACCCAAAATATTCGCCGGTGGCCGGGTGAAAAACCTTCCGCACTCGACGATAGACGGTGTAGAGATCCCCCGGCACGACGTCATGCGGATTATTGAGCTTGAGATACAACGCATCATGTTGCCCCAAAATCATTCGATCGCCGGTCGACTGATTGTCACCGGTGATGAGGTTCACGATGCCGTCACGAGGCGTCGTTTTTTGAATCGCCCCCTCAGCAAATGCCAAGGCTCCTTCTCCAAATCGTATGGTGCTCGTATCAACCGGCTGGGCTCCAGCCGGCGCCGTGACCACACACAATGCCAGGGCCAAGAAAAGAGAAGTAGTCGTTTTCATAAATGTTGTCCTTGGTTGAGGCGAGTGGATCCTCGCAAACCATAGCAAATAATAGGGTATTGTCAAGAATTTCTCCTGAATGCACGGTAGTTTGACGGAGCTTTTTACAAGATGCTATCGTAGATGAATCGTATCAATACTCTCCCTCCAAGAGAATTAACATCAGAGGTTATGACGCCCCCCAAATCACCGTATAATCCAGATCCCGCGAAACAACCACGGATCGAAACCCAAATACACCGACGCCGGAAAGCCAAAGCCTTCTCCCCGCTGGAGGCAGAATGGGATCTCTCTCAAGGAACTCCTCCGACCCAACTTCGGACGGTCCGCACCCCTCGACTCACACCCGACTCAAAGAAGCCGTAACAAGCTCATTACCACAGGCGATTGAGGCAACAATTACCCCAATGCCTAGAGCTTGGACCTCACACTGAGGAACCTCAAATTCGGGAAGTTTCCGTTTTTCACAATGAACGGCTCATAGCAGGACTGTCTAGGGCTTTCGGGTCCATTTTTGTAGGTCCTTTGTCCGCTTGCTATCCCCCAGACCGCAGAACTAAGATCTCGACTCTTCTTTCCAGTTCAACATCTTGCGAGATGGGAACGATGACCGGCTTTGATCTTCTGCTCGAGTATCTCACCAGGTATTTCCCGATACTTCTATTTATATTTATCGCCCTGGCCTTTGGGGTCGTCACACTGGTGCTCAGTTATTTTGTACAACCGAGATACCCTGAACCGGAAAAGCTCTCGACCTATGAGTGCGGATCTGAACCATTTTCAGACGCTCGCATGCCGTTTCCCGTCCGGTATTACGTCTTTGCGATGTTGTTCGTAATCTTCGACATTGAAGTGATCTTTCTCTATCCCTGGGCCATTGTGTTCGAAAAGCTCGGGATCATTGGGCTGGTTGAAATGATGGTGTTTATTGCGCTGTTCCTGGTCGCGTATGTGTACGCCTGGCGAAAGGGAGCACTTGAATGGGACTGATCCAACTGGGGCGGCCAGACAAGGACGGCTCTCCTGACGTCATTACCACTACGGTCGAAAAGGCCGTGAACTGGGCACGAAAAGGCTCGCTCTGGCCCATGACCTTCGGCTTGGCCTGCTGTGCAATCGAAATGATTGCCGCGGTGTCATCCCGCTACGACATGGATCGTTACGGAGCCGGTGTCTTTCGTGCGTCCCCCAGGCAGTCCGACTTGATGATTGTCGCCGGAACCGTCTGTCGACGCATGGCCCCCGTCATCCGAAAGATTTACGATCAAATGCCGGAGCCTAAGTACGTCATCGCAATGGGATCTTGCGCTACCTCCGGCAATATCTATGACAGCTATAGCGTCGTCCAAGGTGTCGACCGGTTCGTCCCCGTCGATATCTATGTACCGGGTTGCCCTCCCACACCGGAGGCACTGTTCGACGGCATCCTGAAACTGCAAGAGCGCATTATGCAAAAGCGGGTGTTTGTCACACAGCCCGACCAGGTCAAACCCATCGTGAAGGTCTAGGAACGGCGCGATGCATCAACTGGCACAACGAATTCAAGACACCTTTCCCGTTGGCTTTCTGTCATCCACTGAATGGCGCGGCGACATTTCTGTGACCGTCACACGAGAAAAGGTTCACGAAGTCGCTCAGTTTCTGCATGACGACCCGGGAATGGACTTTGACTATATCGTCCATGTCAGTTCCGTGGACTGGCCTGACGACGAAGAACGCTTCGAGGTGGTCTGGGAGTTCTATGCGATCCGGAAACGCCAGCGTATCAGACTCAAGACCAGGGTCCCGGAATCTGATTGCATCGTCGACTCTCTGACCGACATCTGGAAGGGCGCAGATTTCATGGAGCGCGAAGTGTACGACATGATGGGGATCCGCTTTCGCAATCATCCGGACCTGCGCCGCATCCTCATGCCCGACGATTACACCGAAGGCTATCCGCTGCGGAAGGATTTCCCGCTCCGCGGCAAAGGCTGGCGAGACACGTTTGATTTTCTCGACGAAGTGCCGCGATAGGAACGAGATTGGCCCATGGCATTTGAAGACCAGAGAACCACGGTCTATAAAGTCGACCCGGAACATCCGGAGAGCGAGTCGCTCCCGACGCTTCGGACCGAGGAACTGCTGCTCAACATGGGGCCGCAGCACCCGAGCACCCATGGTGTCCTCAAAGTGATCCTGGAATTAGAAGGAGAACGGCTCGTCAAATCGACACCGGTCCTGGGTTTTCTCCACCGCGGGGTAGAGAAGCTCGCCGAGGACGGCACCTATCATCAGTTCATTCCCCATACGGACCGGCTCGATTATGTCTGTGCGATGTACAACAACTTCGCTTATTGCCGCGCCGTCGAGAAACTCCTGAATCTCCAGGTCCCCGATCGGGCCGAATACCTCCGTACCATCGTCGCGGAAGTTCAGCGCATCATCGGCCATCAGTTCTGGCTGGGAACCCAGGCGCTCGACATCGGCGCCATGACCGTCTTCTTCTACTGTTTCCGCGACCGGGAAATCCTGCTGGACTGGTTCGATGAGCTCTGCGGCGCCAGATTGACCACTAGCTGGTACCGGATCGGTGGGGTCGAACGCGATTTCACACCGTCCTTGCTCGACAAGCTCAAGAAATTTCTCGACTATTTTCCGCCCAAGATCGATGAATACATCGTCTTCCTGGAAACAAACCGTATCTGGGTTGCACGCACCAAAGGGGTTGCTGTCATCTCAGCGGAAGATGCCGTCAGCTTCGGCCTCAGCGGCCCGACATTGCGGGGATCAGGAGTTGATTACGATTTGCGCAAATACGAGCCTTATTCGGCCTATCCCAAATGCGAGTTCAGTGTTCCCGTGGGGAAGAACGGCGACACCTACGATCGCTACTGGATCCGGGTCATGGAACTCTACGAGAGCGTGAAGATCATCCGGCAATGTCTCGAACAGATGCAGGAAGGTCCAATCATGGCGGACGTCCCGAGCGTGACCCTGCCGCCGAAAGAACGGGTCTTCACGAATCTCGAAGCCATGATCCAACAGTTCAAACTCTTCTCGCAGGGTTTCAACGCACCTCCGGGAGAAATCTACTGCGGAACGGAGGCGCACAAGGGTGAACTGGGATTCCACATTGTCAGTACGGGCGGAGGAAAACCCTATCGCCTGAAAATCCGCGCCCCTTCTTTCATCCATATGGGCGCATTTGATTATATGTCACGCGGGTATATGATCGCCGACGCCATTACGCTGTTCGGCACGTACGATATCGTCATGGGCGAATGCGACCGGTAGCCTGAGAGAGGCAAGGATCCGAACTATGGGCTTGAAGCCAGCCACCAATCCGGACGTCGAAGCGACAACCATCGAGCTCAGCATCGATGGGAAAACCGTCGCCGCCAAGGACGGCGTCTCGCTTTACGACGTCATTTCCAGCACGGGCAAGATCATCCCGGCCATGTGCTATCACTATACATTCGACCCTTTCGGCTCCTGTGGTATGTGTCTCGTCATGCAGGAAGGGAAAAAGGCTCCGGTTCGCTCTTGCACGGCAAAGGCCACCGCCGGGATGGTGATCCGAACGGAAGGGGAGGATCTCTTCCTGGCGCGAAAGAAAGCCGTCGAAAAACATCTCTCGGTCCATCCGCTGGATTGTCCGGTCTGTGATGCGGACGGTCACTGTGAACTCCAGGACATGGCGTTTCAGCACGGCGTGACCAATCTGGCCAGTGCGAAGCAGAAATTCATTCCGGAAGACACCCGCAGTTTGGTGCTCGACTTCAACATGAATCGCTGCATCGCCTGCGCCGAATGCATCAACGTCTGCAAAGACGTGCTGATGATCGATGCCCTGCAATTCATGAAAAAGGGCGGATTCAACCAAGTCGTCGCCAAGGGCGATCTCCCGCTGTCCTGCGAATTCTGCGGCGACTGTCTTGCCGTATGCCCCGTCGGCGCGATCACGAACAAGTATTCGAAATACTTGTACAAGCCCTGGCAGATGAAAAAGACCGCCACGACGTGTAATTATTGCGGTGACGGCTGCCAGCTCTATCTGGAAACGAAAGACTCCGAAGTCATCAGGGTGACCTCCCCTTTGTCCTGGAAAAACAAATGGGGCGATCGCGAAGAAACCGCCAAAGGACACGGCGGACTCTGCGTGCGAGGGCGGTTCGGATTCGAATATCTCGACAGCAAAACTCGGCTCACCCAGCCTCTTGTGCGCGAGGGGAACCAACTCGTGCCCAAACCCTGGCTCGAAGCGATGCACCAGGTCGTCGACCGTTTCACCGAAGTGAAGCAGAAGCACGGCGCGGATGCGATTGCCGGATTGATTACCGCCCGTTGCACGAACGAAGAACTCTATCTGTTCCAAAAGCTCATGCGGACTGTGTTCGGCAGCAATCATCTCGACAGCAGTGCCCGCTACGGCCATATGAATTTCGTTCATGCCTCTCGCCATGCCCTGGGCTTCGGTCGGACTCCCAACGACTGGGAAGACCTCACGAAGGCCAAGGCCATTCTGGTGATCGGCTCCAACATCACCGAGACCAACCCCTTGACCGCTGTCCGGATCAAGGAAGCCATTCGGGTGTACAAAGCGCAGGTGGTCGTCCTCGATTCGACCGTCACGAATATCGGCAAGTTGGCTTCCCATCCGTTCCTCATCAAGCCCGGCACGGAGGGATGGGTCATCGATGGCCTCGTCAAAGCCACCATCGAACAGGACCTCGTCGACGAAAGCACCATCAACAAGCACCCGAAAGCCTACGAGGCTTTGAAAGCCGCGTTGGCCGGCCTCTCTCTCGAACAGATTGCCACGTACACGGGGATCTCCGTCGACGCCTATCGGGAAATAGCCGCCATCATGGCCGAGGCTCCGCGCTCGATTTTCCTCTGCGCCGAAGGTATCGTACGGCGGCCTGAGGGCTATCAGAACGTCCTGAAGCTGATCGATCTGGCCTGGATAACCGGAAAACTCGGCCAGCCCGGCTGTGGCGTCAACACCCTGACCGAGGAGCCGAACGAACAGGGCGCAGTCGACATGGGCGTCGCGCCTGAGTTCTTACCTGGGCAGGGCCGTTACGAGGATACCGCTGCGCGTGATCGATTCAATAAGGCTTGGGAGACCACGCTGCCGGCTACTACAACCGGCGCCAACCTCATTGAAATTTTGAAACGCTGCAAAAGCGGTCAGATCAAGGCCCTCTACGTCATCGGGGAAAACCCCTTGGCCACACTCCCGGCTTCGGTCGAAGTTCGCAGCGCACTCGAACGGCTCGAGCTACTGGTGGTGCAAGACCCCTTCTTAACCGAGACGGGACGTCAGGCCCATTTTGTCCTGCCCGCCTGCACCTACGCGGAGAAAGAGGGGACGTTTACAAATCTGGAGGGGCGCGTCCTGCGCGTGCGCCAGGCCATGGATCCCGTGGGAGAAAGCCTGCCGGACTGGCACATCATGACCGCGTTGGCCAATGCACTGGGAGCGCAGTGGGGATACGAGTCGGCCAACGACATTCAAACCGAGATCATGAAGCTCCTGCCCGGATACTACAACCTCGGCCAGCCTCGGAAAGTCACGCCGGCTCCCGATCAGTATCTGACAAACGGGTACGCCGCAGAAGTGAAGACTCGCTATCGTGCCGCGACACCGGTCACCGATTCCAAACGGCCCTTCGCGTTAGTCATGGGACAATTACTCGCCCATTCAGGCAAGATGTCGACAGAGGCGCCGGGACTGATCAACATTGCGCCCAACACCGGAAAACTTCGGATGAACGCGGGCGACATGCAACGACTGGGGCTCCAAGAAGGCACAAAGGTTCGCGTGACCTCGGAACGGGGTTCGCTCCAACTGGGTGTGCAGCCCGATATTGCACAGGCGCCGAACACCTGCTTCTTCCCGGAGCATTTCAATGAACCCCCGGTTAAAGACTTGATGGCCGTACAGGTGGATGCCGTAACCGGCGTGCCGTCCTTTAAACAGACCTGGGTCAGTATCGAAAAGGCTTAAGGGCGTGACAGACTTTCGTATAGCGGGCGGGAGCCGACAATGAGCGTTGCCACACTGACAAAAAAGATTCTGCATGCAGCCCTGTTCTATGAGATCTGGGATGCCATGAAGGTGACGTTCCGCCATATGTTCCATCGCCCGATCACGTTTCAGTACCCGCGCGAACAGCGGACCCTTCCCGACACCCATCGGGGCGCATTATCGCTGCTGCGCTACGACGACGGCCGCGAACGCTGCGTGGGATGCGATCTCTGTGAGGCCGCCTGCCCGTCCCGTTGCATCAAGGTGATCAGTGCGGAGGACCCAACCCGACCTCTGCAGCGATACGCGACAGAGTTTTACATCGACATCACGAAGTGTGTGTTCTGCGGCTACTGTGTGGAAGCCTGCCCCGTCAATGCGCTGGCCATGACCAAGATGTACGAATTCTCCACGCATGACAAGCGCACCCTCCTCTTCGACAAGAAGCGGCTCTACGACATTGGTGAGCGTCATCTGAGTGACGCGAAAAAATATCTGTACGCCCATAACCAGGAGAAAAATGTCGAGGAGAGTCGTGAGTACCGATACTATTTCCCTCAATCGGTGCTCAAAGCCACACAATCGACTCCCAAGCATTTGAGCTGAGACACCCCGATGATTGCTGTCTTCTTTTCGTATTTTGCGCTTATGAGTATTGCGGCCGCTGTCATGACGGTCGCGCTCAAAAATCCAGTCCACTGCGGTTTGGCGTTGCTGGCCCTTCTCCTGCACGTCTCGGGATTTTTCGTCCTGCTCAATGCAGAGTTTCTCTGGGCCGTCCAAGTCATCGTGTATGCCGGAGCCATCCTCGTGCTCTATCTCTTCGTCCTAATGCTCCTGAATCTCAAAACGGACGAGCGCTACTTTCACTCCACCTATCTGTATTTTTTGACCCCGGCCGTTCTGGGATCCCTCTACGTGATATATCTCTTGCTCCACTCGCCTTTTGCCGGAGCGAAAGGCGATGCACCAGCCGTAGCCGTCTTGCAGGACGGGGACACGGCCGCGATCGGGATCAAGATGTTCAGCGACTATCTCCTGCAATTTGAAATCGTGGGGGTCTTCTTGTTGGGTGCCATTATCGGCGCGATCGTGCTGGCGAAAACGCCCAAGCCGCTCAACCTGAGGAAAGACTGACGTATGCTTCCGTTATCCGCCTACGTGGCAGTCAGTGCAATCCTCTTCGTCATCGGACTGCTCGGCGTCCTGATCCGGCGCAATTTTATTATCGTGCTGATGTCCGTGGAGATTATGCTCAACGCCGCCAATATCAATCTCGTTGCCTTTTCCCATTATCTTGAATCCATGGCCGGCCAATTGGTGGCCCTGTTCATCATTGCGATCGCCGCGGGAGAAGCAGCCATTGGCTTAGCCATTATCATTGTCGTATTCCGCGGGAAGCTCTCAACCAACGTCGATGAAATGAACCTCTTGAAGTGGTAACGTGTTCGATTTAACTGATCTGCTCATTAAACTGATTCCGGTCTTCCCCTTACTGGCCGTCATTGCCAATGGGCTCCTTGGCAGCCGGTACTCTCATGAGGTCGCCCACCGCCTCGCCTGGGGATCCGTGGGACTCTCGTTCCTCTGTGTCATCGGCGTCTTCGCAGATGTCCTGCGCACCGGAGCCACTCACGAAGTTGTAGCCTATCAATGGATCTTCGGCGGCGATCTCACTATTAACCTGGCCTATCTGGTAGACCCCCTGACCTGCGTCTGGCTCTTGGTTGTCACCGGCGTGGGATTCCTGATTCACGTCTATTCCGTCGGCTACATGCACGGTGAAGCGGGCTTCACCCGGTTCTTCACCTATATGAACCTGTTCATGGTCTCCATGTTGCTGCTCGTCATGGGCAACAACTATGCAGTCCTGTTCATTGGGTGGGAGGGGGTCGGACTCTGCTCCTATCTGCTCATCGGCTACTACTACGATAAAGTCTCCGCCGCCAAAGCCGCCTCCAAAGCGTTCGTCGTCAACCGTATTGGCGATGCCGGGTTCCTTTTGGCCATCTTCCTGATTTTTATTAATTTCAAAACGCTCGACTACACCAAGGTGTTTGCCCAACTGGGGCAACTCTCGCCCGACATGGCCACCGCCATCGCCCTCTGCCTGTTAGTCGGCGCAGTCGGGAAATCCGCCCAGCTCCCTCTGTACACATGGTTGCCGGATGCGATGGAAGGGCCCACACCGGTCAGCGCGCTGATCCATGCCGCCACCATGGTCACGGCAGGCGTCTATATGATCGTGCGGAACCATGCCATTTTTGATCTCTCTCCCATTGCCATGCAGACCGTTGCAATCGTCGGAGGCTGCACCGCCTTATTTGCAGCGACCATCGGACTGGTGCAAACCGACATTAAACGGGTGCTCGCTTACTCGACCGTCAGCCAACTCGGCTACATGTTTCTCGCGTGCGGCATCGGCGCCTATACTGCCGCCGTCTTCCATGTCATGACCCATGCCTTCTTCAAAGCCCTCTTGTTCTTATCCGCCGGTTCCGTCATCCATGCGCTGTCAGGGGAACAGGACATCCGGAAAATGGGTGGGCTCAGCAAAAAGATTCCCTCGACCTATCGGCTCTTTCTCATAGGCACCATCGCCATCGCGGGCATCCCCCCCTTGGCCGGATTCTGGAGTAAAGACGAGATCATGGGCCACGCATTCGTGAATCACCAATTCCTCTTCTATGGACTGGCGGCGATCGGTGCGTTCCTCACGTCTTTTTATATGTTCCGGCTGACGTACCTGACCTTCTACGGCGCCTCTCGTATGGACCATCACACAGAAGAGCATGTCCATGAGTCGCCCATGGTGATGGTCGGACCTTTGATGGCGCTCGGCGTTTTATCAGTATTCGGGGGACTCATCTTGGGCTTCCCGCCAGAGCATGGTTGGCTCCATGGCTTCCTGGCTCCCGTTGCCGGAGTCGCCGGCGGACATGAAACCAGCGTTGCGACCACCCTGCTTCTTATGGGAACGGCAACCGGCATTGCACTCGTCGGGTGGGGTCTGGCTCATTTCCTCTATAGTTTAAGTCCTTCGACCGCGGACAACTGGTCAGCCAAATTCTCAGGTGCCTACACAACTCTATTGAACAAGTACTACGTAGACGAGCTCTATGACTTCTTGTTTGTCGAACCGACCAAACGACTGGGGGAATTCCTGGATTGGTTTGATCGGACAGTGATCGATGGTCTTGTCAACGGTGTCGCACAAATGGCGGAATGGGGATCAGCCGGATCGACATGGGTCGAAAAGTACGTCGTCTATGCCGGCCTCAATGTGATCGGGCTCGGCAACCATCTGGCGGCACGCCAGGGGCGGAAACTCCAAAGCGGCATGGTCCATCACTATGCGGCAATTATTATCGCCGGCCTTTTCTTACTGGCCTTAGTCGTACAACTGATCGTGCAAAAGTAAGTCACGTCGAGGGAACGTCGGAGTCGTGCAACGATTATGTTAGAAGAACTCGCAGCTGGTTTTCCCATCTTGTCCTGCCTCCTCTTCCTCCCTTTTGTCGGAGCAGCGGTGCTCTGGCTCGTCGATGATGAGGATATGGTTCGAACCTCCGCTCTGACGATCAGCCTGGTCGAACTCGCGTTGGCCGTCTTTGTTTTACTCCGCTTCGTTCCCGATTCCGCTGCGATGCAATTCGCCGAACACGTGCGTTGGATTCCCGCCCTGGGAATCAGCTATCACCTGGCTGTTGACGGCATCAGCGTGCTCTTTGTCGGATTGACCGCGTTCCTGACAGTTCTCGTGATTGTGTATTCCTGGGACACCATTCGCCACCAGGTGAAACTCTACATGATGTGTCTCCTGGCCCTTGAAACGACGACCATGGGCGTCTTCGTTTCACTGGACCTCATTCTCTTCTTCGTCTTCTGGGAATTGATGCTCATCCCGAGTTACTTCCTGATCAAGCTCTGGGGTGGTGGGGCGGAACGTCATCATGCCGCATTGAAGTATGTCCTTTATACCCTCTTAGGCAGTGTATTCATGCTCGTGGGCATTGCGCTGCTGGATCTGAACTTCCACCATTGGGCCGTCCTCCGGCATACCGATCAGCTCTACTCCTTTGACCTCCTCGATCTGTTGGCTGTCCCCATTCCGGTCGATCAGCAAATCCTCATTTTCTGGCTGATGTTCATGGGGTTTGCCTTCAAAGCCCCGGTGTTTCCATTCCACACGTGGTTGCCTGACGCCTTGCTCGAAGGGCCGATCGGCATGGCCGTGGTCCTCGCCGGGCTCAAGCTCGGGACATTCGGCTTTATCCGCTTCAGCATTCCCTTGCTGCCAGAGGCATCGAAGAGCCACACCGTGGTGACGGTCATCATGTGCCTGGGAATTGCCGCGATTACGTATGGCGCCATCATGGCCCTGATCCAGCCGGATTTCCGCAGACTTCTGGCATTCAGCAGCATCAGCCACTTGGGCTTTGTGATGGTGGGGCTCTTTGCGCTGAACTATCAGGGTCTCCAGGGCAGCCTCCTGACCATGATTAATCTCGGATTCAGCACGGCGGGACTCTTCTTTATCGCCGGGTTCCTCTACTCGCGACAGCAAACCACACACCTGTCGGCATTCGGCGGGATGGCTCAACAGGTCCCGCTCCTCGCTTCGTTCTTTTTGCTGATCGGGCTTGCCTCCATCGGCTTGCCAGGCACCAATGGCTTTGTCGGAGAGTTTTTGATTCTCCTCGGTACGTTTAAAGCCAATTGGGTGTTCGGCGCATTGGCCGTTTCTGGGGTCGTGTTCGGTGCGGCCTATTTCCTGTGGTACTACGAACGGGCGATCCTGGGCCCTCTTGGGAAAGCCGTGAAGAATACGATGGCTGACTTGCAGTTACGCGAAATGGTTATTGCCGTGTCGCTCTCCGTCATGATTCTCTGGATCGGGCTCTATCCATCGCCGTTCCTCCACATCATGAACGGCTCGATCCAAGCGCTGGTAGACCGTCTCGATCATGGAACCGTCGCCGTGCTGACTGAACCAGTTCAACGATTGGATCACTAAGACCCATGGGTGACTACGCATTACTCTACATTCTCTTCGCTCCGTTCTTCGGCGCGCTCGCATTGATCTTCGTCTCCAACCGCCAGACGCTCCTCGTACGCGGGATTGCTGCCGGATCGGCCTTTATTTCGCTCATTGCGTCCCTCTATCTGTTCTATTCGTACGACCCGGTCAGAGGCGGATTCCAGTTCATCCAACGGTTTGAATGGTCGCGACAACTCGGCATCTCGCTCTACCTGGGCGTCGACGGCATTGGTACGCCTCTGGTCCTGGCCTCGTCGATCTTGTTGTTCGCGGGCATCTTCGTCTCCTGGCACATCAAAGATCGCGCAAAAGAGTTTTATATCTGGATTCTGATCCTTGCGGCCGCCACCATCGGCGTCTTCATGTCGCTGGACCTCTTCTTCCTCTACTTCTTCTACGAAATGTCGGTCATTCCGATGTATCTCCTGCTGGGTATGTGGGGAAGCCATACCAAGAAGTATCTGGAAATGACCGATCCGGAAGGCGTCAAACAACGCGATTCCGTCGGCTTCATCTTCAATTTCGGCTCGAACAGCAAAGAATACGCGGCCATGAAGCTGGTGCTGTTTCTCTCCGCCTTTGCCGTCGCCGCCTTCATGGGCATTCTCCTGATCTACAAGTATTCAGGCCTGAACACGTTTGATATCCTGGTACTCCGCGAACATGCCAATCTCATGAACATTCCCGTGCTGGGCACGACGCTGGACAAAATCATCTGGGTCCTGATTTTCTTCGGTTTCGCCTCCATCGCACCGCTCTGGCCCCTGCATTCCTGGTCGCCCGTCGGGCATGCCGCCGCTCCGGCTGCCACCAGCATGTTGCACGCCGGCGTCCTCATGAAGCTCGGACATTTCTCAATTATCCGGGTCGCCTATGAGATTCTTCCCGAAACGACGCGGGAACTCATGCCGATGGCGGCCGTGCTCTGCATGTTCAGTATCGTCTACGGCGGGTTTGTCGCGTACTACGCGAAAGACACCAAGTATGTCATCGGGTATTCCAGTTCGAGTCACATGGGCTATGTGTTTCTTGGCATGGCCGCCCTGGATTACATCAGCCTCAGCGGAGCGGTGATCTATATGTTCGCCCACGCGATGGCCACGGGCATGCTCTTCTCGATGGCCGGCTGGGTCTACGATCAAACCCACACCCGCGATATTCCCTCACTCGGAGGGTTGTCGAATAAGATGCCTTTTATCTCCGCCTGCTTCGTGGTGGGATGCATGGCCTCCATCGGTATGCCGGGTACGATTAATTTCATCGCTGAAGTCATGATCATCGTGGGGAGCTGGAACAAATATCCCCTACAAGTGATTGTAGCCGTGCTCGGGATCGTGCTGACGATGGCCTACCTGTTTAAGATGATGCGGAGCCTGTTCTATGGCCCGATGGACCAGAAGTACAGTCACTCGCATGACGCCGTGGCCTTCGTCGACCGTCTCCCGCTCTTAATCATGATTTCCGTTAGCGTGGGATTCGGACTCTTCCCCATGCACCTGTATAACGTCGTTCGCTCAGGGGTCGATCCGCTCATCGCGAAGATCACACACGTCGTGCCCGTGGCCGAGCTTCAGGCCCCGGAGGCACCGGCAACATCACTGCACGAACAGTTAGCGGCCCGTGGCGCACAGCTCCCTGACTCGCGCATGGCTCAATAGGGTACCAGTCGACACTATGAACTTTGAACTCAATATGACGATTGCCGATCTCCTCTTCCTCCTACCGGAGATCTTCCTGACGCTGTGGCTTTGCTTGGTCTTGATTGTCGACTTTGCCTTTCCCCGACTGCCTAAGGAACAACTGGCCTACTTGAGCGTCGTTGGGCTCGTCGTCACCCTGGGCTGCCTCGCCTGGTTCGACTTGACGCATATCTCCGGAGCCCTGTTCGGAAACATGTTTGTGCTCGATCGAATGTCCATCTTCTTTAAGATGTTCATCATCGGAGCGAGCATTCTCGTGATCCTCGCCTCCATCGAATATGTCAACCGCTTTGCCTTTTTCCGTGGGGAATACTACTTCCTCATCGTCATGTCCGCGCTCGGCATGATGTTTATGGCCTCCGCCAACGACTTACTGTCCCTGTTCGTCACCCTGGAGTTTTCCACCTTCGGATTCTATGTGCTCGTGGCATACCTACGCGAAGACCTTGCCTCGAACGAAGCCGGCCTCAAGTTCTTTATTCTTGGGGTTTTTGCCGCCGGTCTCCTGGCCTACGGAATCAGCTTGGTCTATGGGGAAACCGGCAAGCTGGTCTTTTCAGATATGGCCTCGGCGCCGGCCACGCCGGGCCTGATCATCGGCTTCCTGTTGATCTTCGCGGCTCTCGGTTTCAAAATCGGCGCCGTCCCGTTCCATTCCTGGATTCCCGATACCTATCACGGTGCGCCCACGCCCGTGACGGCATTTCTCTCCATCGCGCCGAAGGGTGCAGCCATCGCCATCCTGCTCCGGTTGTTCTTCGTTGCCCTGTTCACCTTTAAACCGATGTGGGTGCTCTTGCTCGCAGCGGTCTCTGTCCTATCGATGACCTATGCAAACATCGTGGCTATCGCCCAAACGAATATTAAACGCCTCCTGGCCTATTCCGGCATTGCCCAAATCGGAAACGTCCTCATCGGGATGGCAGCAGGCACCAAGATGGGCAACGATGCGATCCTGTTTTATCTGCTCACCTATCTGTTCGCGAATATCGGCGCCTTCGCGGTCGTGATCGCCATGAGCCAGGCCATTGGCAGTGAAGAAATCAACGACTACAGTGGTCTCAATCGCCGATCGCCGTTTCTGGCTTTCTCCATGCTGCTCTTTCTCCTGTCACTGGCCGGCGTGCCGCCCTTAGCCGGGTTTATCGGCAAGATCTACATCTTCGTGGCAGCCATCAAGGAAGGGCTCTATACCCTCATTACCGTCGGGCTCGTGAACATCGTGATTTCCATGTACTACTACCTGATCGTGGTAAAGAAAATGTACATTGCCGAGCCGATTGACCCGTCACCCATTCGGATTTCCGGTCCGATGAAGGCCGTGGTGTATGTCGGCCTTGCCGGAACGCTGTTGATCGGTATCTATCCTCAACCCTTCATCGACTGGGTGGTCTCTGCCACGATGATGTTCTCCCATCTCCCGGCACCCGCCACGACCGCGCTCCCCCCGATTCCCCCTCTCGGAGGCTAGCCGTCTGGCATCCGTCACAGATCTGCTAAAATAGATCTTGCGGCCTGAGAACGGCCGAGAGTAGAGTGCCAGGAGTTTTCCCTACACCTTTCAACGCGGCTTCTTTTCATGGACACAGTGACGAGCGATCGACCGCCGCTGCCTCCGATCGCCGGAGATCCCACCCAGGAAACAGGCTCCACCCCGGCTCCCAATCCGCCACATCCGGCCAAGCGGACCCTGGTCGTGCGGTTTCGCGAACTGACCATTGAACGCCGGATTCTGGCAGGATTCAGTCTGGTCTTTATCGGCATTCTTATTATCGGGGCCGTGTCCTACCGCAATACAACCATCCTGATCGAGAACAGCCGGTTGGACACGAAAAGCCATGACCTCCTCCAGCTGTTGAATAACGTGGATGTGGCGATGGATGAGGCTGAAAATAACCATCGCCGTTATCTCGTTACCGGAGAAGTCGTCTACCTGAAGAGCTTCCGGTCGCTCACGGAGCAGAAACCAGCCTATCTGAAGTATCTGAAAGACCTTACGGCAGGGCTACCGCTGCAAGAGGGTCGAGTCGAGACACTCCAGAAGCTGATCGAGCAGCAAATCAATGCGGAAACGGGAGCGATCGCCAAACGGGATGGAGGGGGCTTCGAAGCCGTCCGTCGAATCGCGCTTGAAGGCGCCGCGAAACGCGAGCTCACGGCCATTCACCGCATCATCGGGGAAATGGAAGTTGATGAACGTCAGAGTTTACGCCGACGCCTCAGCGAATCGACCCTCAGCACAACCAATACCATTGTGCTTCTCGCCTTAGGGGCGCTCCTCCAACTGGTGCTCCTCGCCTCTGTCTATTACCTCATCCGGCACGATATTACCGCACGCCGAAAGGTCGCCGCGGAACTCCAACTTCGCGGTGAACTCCTCGAAGCGGCCAACAAAGAGCTTGAGGCGTTCAGTTACTCGGTCTCGCACGACCTCCGTGCGCCGCTTCGCCACATCGATGGTTACGCCTCCCTCCTCAGCAAAGCTGTCGGCGACAGCCTGAATGATAAGGCCAAACGCTACCTCCAGACCATTTCCGACTCAGCCAAACAGATGGGCCAATTGATTGACGACCTGCTCGTGTTTTCCCGCATGGGGCGCCAAGAAATGCTCCATACGACAGTCAATCTCGATCAGCTCATTAAGACCATCCTTTACGATTTACGTCTTGACTTGCAAGGACGGGAAATATCCTGGACAATTGACACACTGCCGGAAGTACCGGGCGATCCCGCCATGCTTCGGCAGGTATTTGTGAATCTGATTTCTAACGCGATCAAGTTTACCAGTACGCGACCCGTCGCGAAGATCGCAGTTGGACTTGAGAAAAAGAGTGCGGAGGAAATCACCGTGTTTGTCCGCGACAATGGAGTAGGGTTTGATATGCAATATCTCGGCAAACTCTTCGGCGTCTTCCAGCGACTGCACCGCGCAGATGAATTTGAAGGAACCGGCATCGGCCTCGCCAATGTGCGTCGAATCGTCCATCGCCACGGAGGGCGGGTATGGGCTGAAGGCATCCCCGATCAAGGCGCGACGTTCTTTGTCACCCTCCCAACCAGGAGACCTCGAACATGACGGCTGCAAAACCCATCTTACTGGCCGAAGACAACCCCCGGGATGCGGAGCTCGCGCTCGCGGCCATGGAAGAAGAGCATATCTCAGATAAGGTCGTCCTGTGTCACGACGGCGCCGAAGTCTTGGACTATCTCTATTGCCGCGGACAATTCAAGTCGCGCCTCAAAGGCAATCCCGCTGTCGTTTTTCTTGACCTCAAAATGCCCAAGGTCAACGGGCTCGAAGTACTCCGCACCATTAAGTCGGACATCAGCCTGCGTCCGATCCCGGTCGTCATGCTCACATCATCGCGGGAAGAAAAAGATCTGGCGGAGAGCTATGCCCTGGGCGCGAACGCCTATGTTGTGAAGCCCGTCGAATTTCACCAGTTTCTCACGGCCGTGAGAGAATTGGGCACGTTCTGGGGCGTGATCAATGAGCCACCCCCCGAAGGGTCGGCGTCCACTAACTAATATGACGCACCCCGAGGTTCTGTGACGACCCCGCTGAGACTCCTCCAGCTTGAGGACAACCCCGCCGACGCCGAGTTGATCCTGGCGACCCTCAACGAGGGCGGTATTCCGTGTGAGACCAGCCGGGTCGACCGGCGGGACACCTTTGTCGATGCCTTGAAAGCAGGAAAGATCGACCTGATCCTGGCGGATTATTCTCTTCCCGGATTCGATGGGATCACCGCCCTCTCGCTTGCGCAACAGCTCAGGCCCGACATCCCGTTCATCTTCGTCTCTGGAACCCTCGGCGAGGAATTGGCCATCGACGCCATGCATCGAGGCGCCACCGATTACATTTTAAAGCAGCGCCTCGGACGGCTCGTGCCGTCACTCCAACGTGCCATCAGGGAACTGCAGGAACGGCAGGAGCGCGCCCGCGTTGAAGAAGCCCTGCGACAAAGCGAGAAGCAGCTCCGGCAGGCCCAAAAGATGGAAGCCGTCGGCCGCCTGGCCGGAGGGCTCGCCCACGATTTCAACAATCTCCTCACCGTCATCATGGGCCATGCCCAGGTCCTGCTCAACGAGATGGCCACGGAACATCCCTTCCGAACCAAGGTCGAAGAAATGCAGAAGGCGGGCGATCGGGCCGCAACGCTGATCCGTCAACTCCTCACATTCAGCCGCAAGCAACCGTCGACCCCTAAAGTGCTGAGCGTGAATCCCCTAATCACCAATTTTGAAACGATGATGCGCCGGCTGATCGGCGAAGATCTGGAGCTCACCCTCGCCCTGGCACCTCAGGATCTCCGCATCAGCGCTGATCCCGCCCAGATTGAACAAGTCCTCATGAACCTCGTTGTGAACGCGCGGGATGCGATGCCCAAAGGAGGGAGGCTGAGGATCGAGACCGCGCAGGTCGAGCTGACAAGAACGCCCATGTATCATGTCCAGCTTCCCGCGCTCGGAACATTCGTCAAACTCAGCGTCTCAGATACCGGAAGCGGGATGTCGACCGATACCCTTACCCATATCTTCGAACCGTTTTTCACCACCAAAGAAGAAGGGAAAGGCACCGGCCTGGGTCTGTCGACCGTGTTTGGCATTGTCACACAGAGTGGCGGGGGACTCGATGTGACCAGCCGGATTGGGCAAGGCAGTCGCTTCGACGTTTATTTCCCCGCGGTCCGATCACATCCCGATCCGACCACGTCCGACCAAGCCCCTCGTTCATCAAACCGGGGACGTGAAACCATCCTCCTCGTCGAAGACGACGCCTCCGTGCGCGACCTCGTCCGGGACGAACTCAAAAAACTCGGCTATCGCGTGTTGGAATCCAAAAACGGACTGGAAGCCTGCCTGGTGGCCACACAGCAGGTAGGCAATTATCAGCTTCTCCTCACCGATGTGGTCATGCCCGGCATGAGCGGGACAGAACTGGCACAACATCTGCGCATCCTCAAGCCAGACCTCAGGATTCTCTTCATATCGGGGTATGCCGACGATGTCGGTATCGGTGCGACTGATCAGCTGAGTGACTACCTCCAGAAGCCGTTTACGCCGGAAGCCCTGAGCCAACGGATTCGCCAGCTCCTCGACCTGACGCCACTCCCACAGAACGGTTCGCCGCGGAAGGAAGCCTCCACTTCTCACGCATCGTAATCGCACAGGACGCCGCATCACGGCGCCACCATGGATGGGCCTCATGGACCTTCAGACGACACAGACTCCGCACCGTTCCTGTCGCATGTCACGCGTGTTCTTCGTTTCACTCCTGCTCTGGTCAACAACGCCGGCACTTGCACAAGAACCACGTTGGGAACCCCTTGCCCCAGGTCTGACCGCCTCAATCTGGCAGCCGGACGAGCGATGTCCCGACATTGACCGGTTGTTGGTTATCAAGGTCAATCCAGCCCTCCATCGTTTTTCGGTGCACTACTTTACTCAGGAAGGTCTGCTGCATCCCCCCACTATCGACGAATGGCAGAAACGAACCAATCACGAGATCTTGTTCAACGCCGGACTGTTCAGAGAGAACTACGCGTACCTCGGTCTGCTCTTTAAAGACGGGAAGTCACTCGGCAGTCGACGCCACAGCATATGGCAAGGACTGTTCGTCGCAGAGCCCCAACCTCCGCTCTCAGCACCCAAAGCAGGGGTACTGGATCTGGCCAGCGATGTCTTTCATGAAGAGACCCCCTCCTATCTGGAAGCGGCCCAGTCGTTGATGCTGCTTGACCGCAAGGGGACCATACGCGTGCGGCAAACCGCAAAGCGGGCCTACCAAACCGTGGTCGCCGAAGACAAAGACGGACACATTCTCATTCTGAAGAGCCTCGGGCTTGTCACCTTACACGGGCTCGGCGAATGTTTGCGGGATACATTTCCATCGATCACACTCGCCATGGCCATGGACGGTGGATCTTCTTCGGATCTCCTCGTCTCAGAGTCCCTGTGGAAAGACCGGAGCCCCTCAGACACCAGGACAAGTTGGAAGGACTTGTTCACCGGCCGATCAACCGCACATATTCCGCTGCCCGCGATCATCGG
Source organism: Nitrospira sp. (assembly GCA_024998645.1). Classification (GTDB taxonomy): domain Bacteria; phylum Nitrospirota; class Nitrospiria; order Nitrospirales; family Nitrospiraceae; genus Nitrospira_D. The sequence goes on along the minus strand of JACOEJ010000003.1, from coordinate 26,883 downwards.
CCTCAGTCCTCGCGAGAGCAGCACAAGCCCCGTCAAACCCTCACCACACCCCTAACGCCCAGGATGCGCGATCGGATATCCCGCTTCCATCCAGGCATTCATGCTTCCCGACACATTGTAGACATGACGATAGCCCAGATCGGCCAACGTTTCTGCGGCAATGTTGCTGCGATGGCCGGACTGACAATACACGACAATATGCTCGTCTAACTGAGCGCCGAGTTCCCGATGTCTGGTTTTCATCTCTCGGAAATCAATGTTCAGATCCGTACCGGGAATCATGCCGGTCCGGTGCTCCTCCGGACTTCTCACATCAACCAACACAAATCCCTTCTTGTCGGAAGTCGATGCTTTGGCCAACCCCGCTTGCAACTGCTGGACGGTCAGCAGGTAGGAATGGTATGACCACACCTGGCCAGTCATCGCGAGACTACTCAGCAGAAGAGCGCCCATGAGTACCCATCTCCATCGTTGCATAATACCTCCTCATGGTTCGCGTAACGATTCTTGAGCCGAACATGCTACTGCCTGATCATAAAAAGAAGTCAAAAGAGGGGTCAAGAGCGTTGCTTCTCCTTCTGCTCCTTGCACTGGCGGGCTGCGGCGAAAGCGCAACCTTGCGGCAAGAGTCCGATCGAGGCGGAGTCGTCGTCTATCCGTTTAAAGGCGAGCAGGGGGCTCTGCTGGCCTCGTTCAGAAAAGATGCGCTGGCCATCATGAAGGACAAATGCGGCGGGGCCTACTCGATCATCCGGGAGGGAGAAACCAAAGGCCGAGCCCGGGTAGCGGGCCCCGTCGAAGGGGCACAAGAGATCGTTCAAGAACGCCGCTGGGGGATTGAGTTTCGTTGCAAGTAGGCCGGCTTCAGCCTTTGCGCTGAACTCCGTGGGCCCTGGTCAGATCGTCGATTGTCAGAAGACTGACCACCGTGAGTCCTTCGACTTCGACTTTCTTACGTCCGTCCTGCTCCTGCCGGTCGACAATCACCAGTGCATGGGTGACGGTCAACCCAGCGCCTCGTGCCGCCGCGACCGCCTTTAAGAGTGACCCGCCGCTGGTCAGCACATCATCCACGATGAGCGCTCGCTCGCCAGGCTTGTAGGCCCCTTCGATCAGCTTCCCCAACCCGTGGTCCTTGGCCTGTTTGCGAACCACGAAGGTCCGCCAATCGCGAGCCGGATGGGCCGCGAAGGCATAGTCTGAAATGGTCGTAGCAATGGAGATCGCCCCGATCTCCAACCCGCCCAGACAATCCAGCTGAATGTCTCTGAGTGCGTCATAGGCCAGTTGCCCGACCAGACGGCGAGCGCCCGGGTGCGCCATGAGCGCACGGCAATCGACATAGAAGGGACTCGTGAGCCCCGACGCCAGCTTGAACCCGCCCTCGGGATCCCACTTAAAGGAGTGCGTCTCGTGAAACGCTTTTGCTAATTGCTCCCGCACAGATCCCTCCATTGGCCGAGGTGAATGAACAGTGGGAAATCATTCTACACGGTTGAGCGACGGAAGGCAGCACCCGCTGAAGCAAAGTAACGGTCCACACGAAATGTGAGCGGCAGAATGCAGGCTGCCGCCGCCGGCCCGATCCAGCCCTTCGAAGAAGACGCCCCCAGTACCGAGGCCCACCAGGTGAGATGAACGGCGGCAGCGATGGCGACCTTGTTCAGCCTTCGATGGGGGCGCCGCGCCAGCCGGATTTGGCCAGGAGCAGATGAACATTACTGATCGATCGCTCCGTAAAACCTCCTTCGCAATAACTGAGATAAAACTCCCACAACCGCAGAAATTCCGACGGATACCCGAGTGCCGCGATGGGCGTAAGCGCCTGAGCCGCATTCTTGCGCCAAGCTTGAAGCGTCGGAACATAGTGCGCCCCGATGTCTTCCAACTGCACGAGATTGAGCCCTCCGCTCTTCGCCGAGGCGGCAATCAGCGCGCTGACTGAAGGAATACAACTGCCGGGAAACATGAAATGCTTGATAAAATCGACGGACCGCTTGGCCCGCTCGTAGAGCCGCTCGTCGATCGTGATGCCCTGCAAGAGCATCAGCCCGTCGGGTTTCAACATTCGACTGCAGACATCGAAGTAGGCATCGAAATACTGATGGCCGACCGCCTCGATCATCTCGATGGAGACCAGTTTGTCAAAGCGATCGTTCAGCTGAGGCAGATCGCGATAGTCCGTCTGAATGACCGTCACCCGATCCCGCAGTCCCGCTGATTCTATACGCTGCACCGCCAGATCGAACTGCTGTCGAGAGATCGTCGTCGTCGTCACACGACACCCGTACTGCGAGGCCGCATGAATGGCGAACCCACCCCAGCCGGTGCCGATCTCCAGCAGATGATCGCTCGCGGACAACTGCAACTTCCGGCAAATCCGGTCGTTTTTGGCACGCGACGCTTCCGCCAGAGTGGCATCCGGACGTTCGAAGTACGCGCAGGAATACATCATCGTCTCATCAAGCACGAGGCGAAAGAATTCGTTACCCAGGTCGTAATGGGCGGCGATGTTCTTCCGGCTGCCCGTCTTCGTATTGCGATTGAGCCAATGCATGGCCTTGAGTAGCGGCCGTGTCAGTACCGCAAGACCTCCTTCCACACCGTCCAGCAACTCGCGATTGAGGACAAAAATACGAACCAGTGTCGTGAGATCGTCACAGCTCCAGAATCCCCGCTTGTAGGCATCGGCGACCCCGATCGTCCCGCCCAAGGCGACATCGGCATAAGTGTGCGGATTGCGGATCGTGATCGTCGCCTGTAGCGGACAGACCGGGGTCACCTGACCAAACGTATATCGCTCGTGGCCGTCGACCACGCTGACCGAGCCATGGCGGAGAGATCCCAACCGGACAAAGACCGCTCGTCGGGCGAGCCGATAGAGATGCGCCAGCACACCTGAGGGCGGGGAGGCCGGAGCCGACGCGCGTTCGACCATCACATCTGTGGGAATCATGATGTCATTCATAGGTGTAGGTGATTCGTCGCCACGGGCGACGCCTCCTTCCGTTTCTTCGGATGTGAAAGAAATGGCACCCCCTTCATCCAGAGCCTCAATGCCTGCCAATGAATCGCACCGATGACCTTGGCCGTCATCAGGGGGTATTGGACCAGTACCTGCGCTAGTGCGCTGCCGGACAGCTCCTTCCTCTGCAACACCATCGTCGCGTCAAAGAAGGGATGCCCATCGCGCAGATTCTCCATATGAATCGCCAGCTGCCTCGTCGGTTCGGTGAACCGCCAGTCATAGGCCACGTCCATGTCGATAAAGGGAGAAATATGAAATACTTTGTCGAGATGAAACCGCTTGCGTGAACCGGCCGCAAGGTTGTCCCTTTCGCCGAGCACATAACAGTGACGTTCGCCCCACGGAGTATTCGTGATCTCCGCCACGATCGCCTCGACGCGTTCCCCGGACCCGTCGTAACAAAAGAAGAAGCTCACCGGATTGAAAACATAGCCGAAATAGCGACAATGAGTGAGCAGCCTGATCGGACCGGCCGGGGTCTGCCCCGTGCGCTCCGCGACGAGTGCCCGGATAGAACCATCCAGGGGCGTCCCCGGATCGCCGATATGATCGCTCCGCCGGAACGACGCCACATTGGGACGATCCACAGACCACAGCCAGCGCTGCTGAAACACCGCCGGCAGCTCGCCCAGATCCAGATACATCATGAAGAGCCGATAGGTGAACGCATGGGGCACCGGGTTGACACGCCGGTGTCGAACCGTCCCTGTATAGATACAACTGTTCATGACGACAGATCCTTTCCGAAGGGCCTGCAGACCGCCAGGGCGCTCTTAACCCCGTCCTCGTGAAAACCGAACCCCCAATAGGCCCCGCAATACGACGTCCGGTTCACGCCGCTGATCTCACTGTGCCGCTTTTGCGCCGCGACGGCGGCAGGGGAATAGACCGGATGGTGATAGGTGATCCGCCGAATGATCTTCCTGGGATCGATGGCCTGCGTATGATTCAACGTGACGCAGAACTCATGGGATGCCGTCAGGCCCTGCAGACGGTTCATATGGTAGGTCACCACCGCACGGTCCGGTTGATTCGGCAAGAGATGATAGTTCCAGGCAGCCCAGGCCAGTTTGCGACGGGGGAGGAGCGAGGCGTCGGTATGGAGTACCGCTTCATTATCGTGATAGGGAATTGCGCCGAGAATCTCTCTCTCCGTCGGTGAGGGATCCGCCAGCATCGAAAGAGCCTGATCGCTATGTGCCGCAATGATCACATGGTCGAACCGCATCGTGCGCCCGACCCCTTCCTGCGTCAAACGGATCTCGACCGAGTCTGAGTGGCGGACGACGGACTCGACCGGCGCGCTCTGCTGAATGCGGTCCCGAAACGGCGCGATCAGCCTCTCCATATAACGTTGCGAGCCGCCCTTGATCACCCTCCAGGTAGGACGCTCGTTCACAGACAGCATGCCGTGGTTCTTGAAGAACTTCACCAGATAGCGCGCCGGAAACTCATGCATCGTCGCCTGATCCGCTGACCAGATCGCCGCTCCCATCGGAACAATGTACTGCTCAATAAACTCCCGCGAATAGCTCTTCGCGGTGAGGTACGAACCGAGCGAGGGGCCGGGCTCCGGTTCATCAAGCAGGTCCAGCGCCTCACGATTGAAGCGGAGGATGTCGCGGATCATGCGATAGAACGACGGCCGGAGCAGATTTTGGCGCTGGGCGAAGAGGGTGTTCATCGACGTGCCGTTGTACTCCAGACCGGTCTGCTCGCACTTCACGCTGAAACTCATGTCGCTCGCCTGCGATTCGACTCCGAGCTTCTTCAACAGCGCAATAAAATTCGGGTAGGTCCAGTCGTTGAAGACGATGAATCCCGTGTCGACCGCATAAGTCCGGCCATTCATTTGCACGTCGATCGTGTTCGTGTGTCCTCCGATATAGTCAGCCGCCTCGAACACGGTGAGCTCATGATCCCGGTGAAGCAGGTAGGCCGCGACCATTCCGGAGATGCCTGTACCGACAATCGCTATCTTCATACGACCTTCAGCAACTCGTTGATCGGGTCCGGACCAGGCTAGATCGCAATATAGGCCGCCACAGCCTCGACGCCTGGTATGATTCCATTACTTCCTGGCCTACACTAGTTCCACCTTTGCGGGACCCTACGGACCTTGGAAACATCGTAGCCTTCCTGGGCGATGAACGTGAGAAACCGCTGATAGTCCGGATCAGAAATCTGAGCGGTTCGCGCCATCAACCAGACATAATCACGCGCGGTTCTTCCGATGACCGTCTGACTGTACGAATCGTCTACAAAGATGATGCGATAGTCGGACTTGATCGGCCAGATGAATTGCATACCCCAGACGGCATTCGATTGCCTGTCGATGATATAACCGGTCGGATGATAGGTCTTGCGCACGCCCTCAAATCCGCCCTCGCGGAAGCTGAAGGTCGTGGCCACGGTGCCATCCCCGGCCAGGCGATAGGACTCCATGGCGTTGTAGGCGTTCGTCTCAATAAAGGTTGGAATATTGGCGATGACATACCAGTCCCCCATGAACCGCTCCAAGTCCACGGCCGTCGCGATGTGAATGGGTGGCGGGCTGCTGCAGGCTGCGAGTACGAGCAGCGCAACGGGCATGAAGAATGATGGCCTCACAGATGACATGGGGTCCTCACTGGAGCGTATAGCGAAGGGTGTCACCCTTCTTCGTGGTGGATTGAAGCGCGACCCATCTGCCGTTCAAGGTGTACCAGAGATCGACCGCGAACTTATCCGTAACGATCCGGCGGTGAATGGCTCGCGTCGGAACTCCCTGCACGGGGATCGTTTCTTCACCCACCGCAAGAATAGACACCGGCTGATGTTCGCCGGTCTGCGAATTCAGCAATCGCTCGCTCTTGATCCACTCAGGGTTCCAGTAGGCAAAGGTCTTGATACATCCTTCGCCGGCCCAGTTCCCGGCCTGTGTCTGAACCTGCAACTGACCGTTCCGAAATATTCCGTTCACAAAGAAAGCATCGCCGTTATCATCCGTCTCCGCGCGAATCTCGCGTAGGCACGTTCCCTCCCATGTTTCGACATTGGTATGCCGATAGGTGTAGACCGTGATGTACAGGAACTTGACCTTGAACTGCGCGTCTACCCGGACCTGGGTCCGGTCGCCTTCCGAAGAGACGTCAAAGCGCTGGCGTCCGATTTCATCCTTGCCGAGGAAGACCTTGAAGTCATAGGTCTGCGAGCTGGCGCTCCAAGCCTGTTGGGAGGCGCTTCCAAGGCACGTCAGAAGTCCGAGAAGGGCCACCGCGATACGAAACCCGCTGGTCACGGAATACGCGCTAATCATGACGTCTGTTTCCTGGAATGGAGGCCTGCACACCCTGTTTCGGCGGACCGGGAATGAAGGCATTGGTCCTTGCGATGTACTCTCGATATGCCGGTCGCCGCTCGACGATGGTCTGCTCCACCAAGGTCACGCCTGAGAATTTCAAGAGCATGTATGTGAGGAGCAGCGGCCCCACGACCGTCCACCAGGCCCCGGCCGGCAGCGCAAAGAGAGAGAAGCCCCACCAGATCAGGCATTCGCCGAAGTAGTTGGGATGCCGTGTGTAGCGCCAGAGTCCGCGGTCCATCACCTTGCCGTGGTTCGCCGGGTCGGCCTTGAACCGTGACAACTGCCAATCTCCAACGCCTTCGAAGATCATGCCGACGGTCCATACCGTCACCGCCAGTACATCCCATGCCCCTCCATCGACCGGTACGGTGAGAGCCGGCCACAGAGGCATGGAGATGATCCACGCCAGTCCCGCCTGAAACCAGAAAATGAGGCCAAGACTCTTCAATGCGAAATTGGGTTCGTATTTCTGGCGGATATCTCGATAACGCCGGTCTTCGGGCTCACCCCAGTTGCGATGGATGATATGACCTGACAGGCGCACGGCCCACAGCACAACCAGCGTCAGGATGAGCGTCATCCGTCCCGTATAGGGCTCCGCACCGGTGGCGTACACCGCCGCGGCGGCGAGGAGCATCAAGGCCCACACGCCGTCCACGATGCTCACATCGCGCTTGAGGACGCTGACCACCCACGTCAGCGTCGCCAAACCCAGCGTTGAAACCAGTCCTAAGAAATAGAGCGATAGACTCACGACGTCTTCTTCTCCAGCAGGCCGGCATAGCCGTCAAAGCGAGCCGATAACGCCAGCAGCAGCGGCGTCAGCACCGCCCAGCCGATGGCCAGAGCTAACAGTCCCGCGGGCATATTGCCGAATTCCAGCGCCCCAAGTCGGAGGCCGCCATAATAGGCGGCAGGACCCCCGGCGGCTCCAAACACAACCGCGATGACCCAACGCCCCCTCATCCAACGCAACGAAACATTCAAGAGGGTTGCGAAGAGCCCCCACAACGCTACGATCCAATACGGGGCAATGTTTTGGATCACGATTCCCGAGGAATATCGAAGCCAGCCCTGCCATACCAACAGGCTATCGAAGACGAGTCCCAAGGCGAGCGCCAGGAATACCAGTGTGAGTTCCGCCATCGGCAGGGGAGCACGAAGCACATGCGCGGCCACCACCCCCGTCGTCACCAGCAGGCCGATCCAGGGCTGGTGCACCGCGGCGCTCCACACGCATGCAAACCAGCCGATCTGAAAGAGCACAAAGTTGCTCACGATCATCGTGGTGCTCATCTTCATGACGCACTCACCGCCGGTCTTTCGAAGAGATAGTGACTGACGCCCCACTGCCGGCCCTCCTCATAGCCGAACAGCTCGGCACAGGCCATAAAGAAGATACGCCACCGTCCCCACCAGGCTTGCGCATGGGCCTTGCCGTAGACCCGCTCGATCACGGGCCAGAGTGTCTCGCGGGCGGCATCCATATTGGCCAGCCAGGCGTTGGCCGTCTTCTCATAGTGCGTGCCGTCCCACCGCCAGCGGGCCACACAGGCGAGATGGTCCTGACAAGCCAGCGGCAGGCCATCGCCGGGCATCATCCCGCCCGTGAAAAACTGACGACTCATCCAGTCGGCGGGTCCCCGGTCTTCGAACAGGTACGAAGTAGCACGATGCACGAACACGTGCATGAAGAACTGGCCGCCCGGTTTCAGCCATCGTCGGACGCGCGCAAATAGGTCAGGCCAGTTACGCATATGTTCGAACATTTCCACCGACACCACCCGATCGAATTGCCCGGGGTCGATCTCGAACGTGTTCATGTCGCAGGTCACCACCCGAACCCGGTTCTGCAGACCGCGTTCTCTGGCTTGGGCCTCGATGTAAGCCCGCTGCGAGCGGGAATTGGAGACCGCCGTGATACGGCTGTCTGGGTAGTGCTCAGCCATCCACAACGTAAGGGAGCCCCAGCCGCATCCGAGTTCCAGAATCGTCTGCCCGTTCATCAGGCCCGCATGCAGACAGGACTCACGCAGACCGGCGGCTTCTGCCTGGTCTAGGGTCGTCGCGTTGGTGGGCCAGAATGCGCTGCTGTATTTCAGGTGAGGCCCGAGGACCTGCCGGAAGAACTCAACCGGGACCTCGTAGTGCTGATCATTGGCCTTCTCCGGCAGCACGGCGATGGGCGAACGGCGTATCTCCTCGATAAATCGCATTTCCCGCTGTGCCGCAGCCGCAGCGTCACCTGACCGGATCTCCTGGAGGCGCTGTTTGAGCAACTGCCGAATCCCCCATCGGATCGCCACGTCTGGTACCAGCCCCTGTTCGGCCTGGTTCAATGCAAGTCGAGTGAGATATTCCATGGGCTTACTCTCCAAACAGAGGCGCGTGTCCGGATGCCGCCTGAGACATCGTCATGAAAACCGCTTCACCTGCTCCGCCAACGTGCTCGCGACCAGCTGTAGATCGAACGGCCAGGCATAAAGGAGTTCGACCCCGGGATACTGTGGCCGCAGATGATCAAGGATTTCCGGAATCTCAACCTCCGAATGTGAACCGCCCGGCGTGAACATCGTCGTCGTCACGGTGATGTGGGTCGCTCCCTTCTTGACGAGTTCCTCCACCGACGCTTCCAACGTCGGTGCACAAAACTCGTTGTACGCCACGGCGAACAACACATCTCCTAAGTTGGCCCGCAACTGAGCTGCGACCGCTTCAAGTCCGGATTGATACGGATCCGTCTCCGGCGTCCTCGGCATCTGGCGAATCTTAGTATCTAACTCGATCTCTTCCGCCGTCGGCGGAAGCTTCGCGGCACGCCGCTGAGCCTCCAGCCGTTTCAGTTTCGTGACCAATTCCTGCGGGCATCCTTTGGGAATGCCGCCGTGACCCACTAAAATTACACCGCGTCTGGCGACCGTCATGTCATCACTCCTCCGGTTGATTCTCTTGCTCAGTTCGAGCCTGTCGTCACGTTCAAGTACTCCTGAAGATTGGTCTTCCCATAGTGACTCGCTGGGTACACAGTCCGAATGAATCCGGCTATTAATGCCATCACCTGCTTCACCGCCGGAGTCTTTTCAGGATCGGTGGCCGGCAAGAGACGGACGGTAATGGAGCGCTCGTGTCGTTTGAGTAGGACAAAGAAACTGCGCGCGACGCCTTGCTCAATCGCCACCGACTCCAGCAAGGCTTCCTTCCCGCTCCGGCCCACATAAAACTCCTGCACTTTCAGGATGTCAGTCCCCGCTCGATGCATCGTCGGAACGAAGGCCTGATAAAGCCCCTGCAAATCTCCGGCTTCTTCTATGACGACATGCGGCATGGCGGTTCCTCTCTACACATGATTACGCAACATAAGTTCTTTCGGATGCGGATTGAGATAGACCTGATCTCGGATATAGCCCACGTCAAAGAGATGCACGTAATGTTTGATCAGCGTGAGCGGCACGATCAATGGCGTCAGCCCCTGATGGTAGTCGCTGATCACGCCTAACAACTCTGTTTTTTGCGAAGGCCCCAACTGCGTCTTGAAGTAGCCCAGAATGTGCTGCAGCACATTGACATGTTTGCGGACCGTCGCCTTCACGGCTAACGCCTTCATGAACAGCTCCCCATACTTGAGGGCCAGCTCTTTGGGTCGATGATGCTCCGCTTGGCCGACCAGGCGACCGAGGGCTTGATAGTGTTGTGCACTATGGGCCAGCAGGAGATACTTGTGGATCGTATGAAATCGCACCACCGCCTGCCTCGTGACTCCGTTCCGAAGCAGATCCTGGTAGCGGCGATAGCAAAATACTCGCTCGATAAAATTCTCTCTCAACGGCGCATCACAGAGCCGCCCTTCCTCCTCGACCGGAATCAACGGGAAGTGCTCGATGAAGGCCCGCGCAAATATCCCCACGCCATTGTGGCTCGGCATCGCGTGTTCCGTGTAGACGCGAACCCGCTCGACCCCGCAGCTCGGCGAACCTCTCTTAAAGACGTACCCCGATAAATCCAGATTCCCTAGTTCCGCGAGGCGGCCCGTGGTCATCTTCTCCAGCGCCCACGTATGGTCTCGCCCGCTCTTGATTGTCAGAAGGCGAGGATGCGCTGGATCGCCCACCAGCCGCATTGCCTCGCGAGGAGTCCCCAGTCCTGCCTCAACCTCCGGACAGACCGGGACCCATTCCACGTAGGGGCCGAGCACATCGGTCAGAAAGTTATCGCGCTTATGGCCCCCGTCGAACCGGACTTCGTCTCCGAGGAGACAGCGGCTGATCCCGAGACGAAGCGGTCCGGTCGTCATGTCGTCACCGTGTGCTTGCCAAGTTCCAGATACTCCCGGCGGGCCTGCGCATGATCCACAAGAGGCGAGGGGTATTCGACACCGATCCGGCATCCGGCCCGTTCCTGCTCATCGGGCGTCATCAGATGCGGCTCATGAATCCACTTGCCCGTCACGTGCGCCAGTTCCGGAACATACGCACGGATGTAGAGGCCGTCCGGATCGAACTTCTTGCTTTGCAGCGCCGGATTGAAAATACGATACCCGCGCATCGCGTCTGTCCCGGTTGCCGCACACCACTGCCAGTTTCCATTGTTCGCCGCCACATCAGCATCCAGCAGCTGGCTCATAAAGTACCGCTCGCCGCTTTGCCAATCGAGGCGCAGATCCTTGATGAGAAACGAGGCCACGATCATCCGCACCCGATTGTGCATCCAGCCCGTCTGATTCAACTGCCGCATGCCCGCATCCACGATAGGAAAACCGGTTCTTCCCTGACACCAGGCCTGAAACAACCGGTCCCGTTCGAGACCCGGTGTGCGGACAGGGGGAACCGCGACGGCGCGGAACGGACCCTTCACCACCCGGGGAAAGGCTGAGAGCACCTGCTGAAAGAATTCTCTCCAGATCAGTTCATCGACCCAGATGAGCACATCCGCCCTCGATACCCGTCCGCCTTTTTTGAGAGCGGCCAGGGCCTCATGAACGGCGGTGCGGACCGACAATGTGCCGAAACGGAAATGCGGAGACAGCCGCGAACTTCCGTCCATCCCAGGCCGATTTCTCCCGTCACCATAGGTGTGGACAGCTTTCCCGATAAACTCCTGCAGCCGTCTTTGCGCCTGTCGCTCGCCCGGATCGATCCATGGGACGACCCGGTCGTACCCCAATTCCACCGGAGAGGGAAGGGCGGGCGGGCCAGAACGCAAGGGAACCGGTGCCTTGGGCTTGAGGCTCGCCAGAGGTGCTGGTTTCAAAGCCTGCCACTTGGCCCACCAGCGCGCACGATAGGCACTGTACCGTTGCAACGGGTCTCCTGTGGCGCCCCGGATCTCCTCCGCCTCAAAGACCACATGATCTTTGAATGTCTGAGTACGGATGCCCCGCTCAGCAAGCGCGAGCTGCACCCGGCGGTCACGTTCGATCGCTGCAGGCTCATAGTCGCGATTCCAATAAACGACATCGGCCTTCGATTCGCGAGCAGCCTGTACGACGGCTTCCACCGGTTTACCCAGCCGCCACTGCAGCGTGAGTCCCCGGCCGGCCAGTGATGCCGAGAGTTCCTGGAGACAGCCCAACATGAAGTTCACGCAGGCAGAACCGAACTCACGGGACCGGAGCAGCGGTTCATCAAACACAAAAATCGGCAGGACCTCATCGCACTCCTGGCAGGCCGCCGTCAGCGCCGGTTGATCGTGCAGCCGGAGATCCCGTCTGAACCAGACCATGCCACGCATTACAACAACTCCTGTGAGGCCCGTTTCGGTTTATTGTCGGACACCGGCTCATCGACAAAGACCCTACGCCGCCAGATGAGATAAACGGCAAACAGGAGAGTCGTGGCGATGAACCCCGAACGGACGACATGAAATCCGAAAGCGAGTTGATTCATCGTCTCGCTCACAATGCCGAACCCGGCATAGGCCAGACTCAAACCCCAGGCCCACGGGCGCAGCCAGAGAAACCCGTAGCCGATCAATAAATGCACGGCAGGGGAGTGGAGCTTGATCAGGAACGAGGCAGGCCCCGTTACACTTGTCCCGAACAGCTTGAACGCATAGGCGGGAAACAACACTATGATGATCAGATCCATCGTGCCAACGATCAGGAACAGCCCGCCCCATATTTTGATATCCGCTCCGACCGGCTGTGCGCGGCGCATCTTTCCCTCCTATCGCATCCAGGCGGCGGGCATTCCCTGCCACCAGGTTTTCGGGTTCGCGGCCCGCCACTGCGTCTGTTCCACCCAGAGACGATCCGACTCGGCCTTATCCAGTCGATTGGCCATCGCCGCACTGACGTCGGACTGTTGCCGCACACTGGCCTGAATCATTTCCTTGGCCATGCGGGCCAGTCCTCCCGGAGGATCGACCAGGTCCTCAGTGTCGCGATAGGCCAGATTCAGATAGAGGTGCTCGACCGCCATCCACCGCTCTTCCTGAGACAGATGTTCCAAATAGGCATCGATCGCCTGGTACACATAGGTCAGGTGGATGTAATGGGCTGCCGACGGTGCGTCATCGATTGTTCGCTGGCAGGCTTCGAGTGCACGACGATAATCGCCGGCGGCCAAAAAGAGATTCGCCTTTGCCAGGGTAGGGTGAGTCGTGACTGCACTCACCTGTCCTGATTCAGCTGACGCCGCCCCGTGACCCAAGAAGACCAGCAGCGCAAACAGCGCAATGAACGTCCTGCGACAGACCATGATCGACTCCTATTTCGATGGACCGCCGTGCGATCCGGCCGGGCCCTTCGGAAGTTTGTCACCGGCGACGCGGGTGATCGACAGTTCCCGCATGCCTCCCTCGCCCTTCACGCCCAGCTTGACCACGGTCCCGACTGTGCCACGAATCATCTTCACGACCTGCTCGTAGCTTTTGCCCGTCGTGGCCGTTCCATCCACCGCCACAATCTCGTCTCCGTGCGCCAGCCCCGCCTGATGGGCGGGGCCTTCCGGATGCACCATGCCGACATAGAGCACCGCCGGATCGCCGATCCGCTCAGCCCCGACCTGCAACGAGACGCCGATGACACCGTTCGGCAACGCGGCTTCATCGCCATGGGTGTACGGAGACGGCGGCGCCGGGCTTTCCGCCGCGCGCACCTCCATGCTGCACAACACCCCCAACATCACACAACCGGCCAGATATGCGGTTCTCCTGTTCATGTTGTCCCCCCTTCATGTTAGATCACCACTAACGAATCAGCGCTATCAAACTACAGCCGGCAAGGAGCACGCTGGAATTCAAATAGATGGACCGTTGATGCACCCGCTCCCACGACGCCTGAAGGGCCGGATCGACGGTTCCTCGCGACTCCTGTTCCTTGAGCCGATCCCGTATCGCATTGCTCTGAGGCGTCAACGTCGACCGGCAATAGGCTTCGGTCACCAGCACGAGGATCCAGAGCCCGCCTGCAATAAGCAGCCTCGAACTGCTCGAGTGCATCGCCACCAGTCCGTTCACCGCGATGAATCCTGCAACCGCAGTCCCCATCCCCAACCCGTAATAGGCCGGAAACAACTGCCGCACGACTTTCCCGAACGGTTCCCGGTCGAGATTCTTTGCCAGGATAGGCGCCACCACGAAGGACAAGAGCACCACTTTGCCGACCAGAATGGCAACCGCTAATGCATGAACAAACTGGATGAGCGTATCCATAATCCGTCCTCCTTCACGCCTTCGTGAGAATCGCCCGCAACGCCGGCTCCAGGGTTGGATACTTAAACGTATAGCCACCCGCGAGCGCTTTCGCCGGACCGACCCGCTGTCCGGTCGTCATCAACGTGCCTAATTCTCCCAGTGCCGCCTTGAGCGCGAACCCGGGCACCGGCAGCCAGGAGGGACGATGGAGCACCTGACCGAGTGCATCGCAGAACGTCTTCATCGTCACAGCGCCGGGAGCGACGGCATTGACGGGACCGGAGACACTCGACGTCGCAAGCGCCCACTGAATCAATCCAATGTGATCGCGCCGATGAATCCACGAAACCCATTGCGTGCCCGGCATGATCGGACCGCCTGCGAACAGCCGGAACGGCAGCACCATCTTGGGCAACGCACCGCCGTCTTGTTCGAGCACCATCCCGGTCCGCAAGATCACCACACGAGTTCCGAACGATGCCGCCGCCAACGCCGCCGCCTCCCACTCAAGGCAGAGGTCAGCCAGAAATCCCTGACCGCGGACGGCCCCTTCATCCAAGATGCGATCGTCGCTCGCGCCGTAGTAGCTGATGCCCGACGCGCTGATCAGCGTGCGGGGGTTAGAGGACCGGCGGGACAGGGCTTCAACCAACAGGCGAGTCGTCGACACCCGGCTGTCGGTGAGCAAGCGCTTCCGCGCAGTGGTCCAGCGGGCATCGGCAATCGGGGCGCCGGCCAGGTTAATCACGGCATCGGCCGCCTCCAGAGTCTTCTCCCAGGCTCCCCTCTCTCGACTATTCCACTCAACAACTGTCAACGCAGGACCAAATACCTGATGAGCTTCTGCCGGCCTGCGTGTCAGGAGCGTGACTGTATAACCGTCCCGGCAAAGTGCCAGACACAAGGGCCGACCGATAAATCCCGTGCCGCCTGTCACCACCACATTCATGGTCGCCTCTCCTCATTCACAGAAACAAGCCTCATAACCCGGCAAGTCAATTGTGCCGGGATGCTCCGCCGCTGTCATCGCCGGCCCGGTTGCCGGAGCCCTCAGATTCCCCCTGATCGACTGGCTGCGCGTACTTCCGTTGCTTCGTGCCATACAAGAGATTCGGCGCCGGCCTCTCACGATTCTGAAGAATGACGGGGTCGATGACTTCTCCGCAACTCATACAGCGCCACGCGGTCAAGCCGATCTGCCCGGTGTCGTCCTGCAAGTCGATGTAGTGCTCCACAACCATCAACCCCCCACAACGCGCACAGTGGTCGTCGACGGAGTGTGTGGAGACTGGATGCTGGTGTGGTCTCCCATTGGATTCCATGGGACCCCTCGATTCCAACACAAGATGCCACCCATCTGCTGCTCAGTGCCCACAAGGCCGTCTCGTTCCAGCCTGCCGCCGAACCACGACCACCGGTCGCAGCTGTGCGCCTTGTCCCAGACACGTCAGTACACCGACTGTCATGACCCACATCATCGTCATCATCATGTTGTGCTCCTCGTGGCCCCCGACAGGACCGCGCCATTTTCGTGAAGCCGGCCCCGCTGCCGACCGAGGGGACAGGCCCCTCCGGATTGAGGGACCTGTCGACCTCAGCGAGAGACGCCGTGCGGAGTCGCGGCGCCACTCTGAGAAGAAAGAGACACCACTCTCAGAATTTCTCCATTGCTCAGCTGATTGATTCGCTCTCTCACGCAGCACCTCACCCATCTATTTCTGTTGGCCATCACCCTCAAGACCGCGGGCACAGCGGAAGCCTGTGCCGTGGGTTTGCAGCGCAAATCCGCCGCGACCTCTGGCTGAGGTCGCAATGTCGGCCAGCGGGCTGTGCCACGAGCCGCCACGAATCGAGCGCACCACACCCTTCTTGTCGGGACCCTGCGGATTCCGTTCCGGAGCGTGTTTGTAGTAATCGGCGTCATACCAGTCGGACACCCATTCTCGGGCATTGCCGGCCATATCCTTGACTCCGTAGGGCGAGTCGCCGTCGGGCAATGACCCCACCGGGTGCAGGGTCTTCTCCTCTTCCCATTCACGATCAAAGTTGGCACGCTTCACGGTCGCCGGCTCATTGCCCCAGGGAAAGAGACGGCCGTCGGTTCCACGCGCCGCCTTTTCCCATTCCGCTTCCGTCGGCAGCCGTTTCTTGGCCCAACTGCAATAGGCCTTTGCGTCGTACCAGGTCGTCTGCACCACGGGAAGTTGCTCGATGCCCTTCACGGACTGGAGCGTGCCAGTGCCGTACGGATTCGGAGGATTGCGATGGCCCGTGGTCGCGACAAACGCCATGTACCGTTCATTGGTCACCTCGACCTGATCGATCGCAAAGGCATCCAGGTAGACGGATCGTTGCGGCCACTCATCCGCGCGGCCTTTCCCTTCCGGATTCCCCATCAAAAATTCTCCCGCTGGAATCGTCATCATAGGGACCGGATCAGGCTCTTTCGAAACCGGGGCCGCCGCCATGATGGGCGATTGTCCAATGACACAGGCAATCGCCATGATCGCCGCAATCGTCTCCCAGCGAACTCTGTTCTTCTTCAGAACTGGTGTCATTTCTTCTGCTCCTTGCTCCCCTCAATGGCGTGGGTCGTATGGATTTTGACTTGGCCGACCAGGCGATCCACCTGACGCTTATCCCCCCGCTCAGCCGCTTCCTGCGCCTGAGTGACGAGCGTCCTGGCCTCGTGCAAATGTTCCTCGATGTCAGCCTGCAGCGCAGGTGAGGCCACCGTGCCCCCGAGGGCTGCGCGATGGTAAATTTCCCACGCGTGATCCACGTCGTGTTCCGCTTCATGAACCGCCTTGGCGCTGTCCGGGTGCGGATGGCGGGCCGGATCAAGAGGGCCGGCTTGGACAGTTGCTGCTCCCAGCAGCGCGCCGAATGAAATCCCGAGAAGAATTCTTGTGTACTGTGTCATGTCTACGCCTCCGTCTCGATCCCACCGTCACGACGGACGGTGCCGATTCATTTACGACTTCTTCATCGACTGCTCGATCAACGGGCTGAGCTCCAACAGTTCGACATTCTTCGGGTCAATAGCCAAACCGCGAGCCACGGCCTGCAGAGCGTCCGAAAACCGCTCACGTCCCATTTCCACAAGTGCGGTGATGTATGCATCCCTGATCTGCTGTTCGATTTCCGGCGGGGCGGTCTTGGCACAGCGGAACCCCAAGCCCACGCCATAGCTGTTATTGAGCGGATGATTCCAGAACCGGTGGGTTGCCTTGACCGTGCCCTCTGGTGCGATCCACGAACCCCCGCGAATGACTCGCTTTTCTCCGACCGTCAACCGATCGACATAAGTGCCTGTCCCGCCCATCCATATGGCTTTGGCCGGACCGGTCGGATTCACCATGGTTTCGAGCCGGCCGTAATACCGAGGGTCATACCAGTCAGCGACCCACTCAAAAACATTCCCGGCCATGTTGTACACACCGTAGTAGCTCACGCTCTCGGGATAGGAATCGACTGGCATCGTCGCCTCGTGATTCCTGCCATAGTTCGCTTTCGCCGGATCGAATTCATTCCCCCAGGGATACAGATTGGCTTTGGGTCCACGAGCCGCTTTTTCCCATTCCGCCTCGGTCGGGAGACGTTTGCCACGATATTCACAGAAGGCTTTGGCATCCTCCCAATTCACTCCGGCGACCGGTTGCTCGGGTTTGTTCAAGCGAGGATCGTCCCAGTAGGCCGGGGCCGGATGACCCTTCTCCCGCATGAAGTCGCCAAACTGCTTGTTGGATACCTCGTACTTGTCGATCAGATACGAATCCAGGAACACCATGTGGGCCGGCCCTTCATCGTTCAAGGCATCGGCGGACCAGGGCTGGTTCATTCGTCGCTCGTAGGCCGTAGCTTTCTTGGCCGCTGAGGCAGGCGCTTCTTTGTCAATTCCCATGACAGATGGCCCATGCGCGACATAGGCCATATCCTGGGGGATCAACGATTCTCCCGCCTGACTTGCACCGATGGGCATCAGAGCCCCCGTGAGAAACATTGCTACCGTCATGGTGCTGGAAAGATTCATTATCGACCTCCTGCGTGACGCGCGGTCCCAGGGGGGCGGCAACGCCGCCCCCCAGTCAGCCCCTGTGGTTATTTCTTCTTCATGCCCATGCTCTTCTTGATCAGATCACGGGTAGCCAGGTACTCCTTGTTGCCCGGTTCTGAAGCCAGCGCCTTCTCGATGGAGGCCATCGCATCGGCATTCTTCTCCGCCCCCATGGCCACTAAGGCCTGGATGAAGGCATCGCGCCCGGCCTGCATAGCTTCGTCGGAAATCGTCTGTGCCGACTTGGCACAACGGAATCCGAGTCCCACACCATAGGAGTTGTTCTCCGGTTGATTCCAGAACCGGTGGCTCGTGTGCAAGGATGTTTCCGGAGCAAGCCAGGAGCCGCCGCGCAGCACTCTGACCGGACCCTGATTGGCAAAGTTATAGCCCTTGTCCGGCCCTTTGGGATTGAGGGCCTGGCTGTCCTTATAGGACTTCGGGTCATACCAGTCATTCACCCACTCGAACACATTGCCGGCCATGTTATAGACCCCGAATCCGCTCACGCCTTCCGGATAGGAGTCGATTGGCATGGTGCGGCCGACATTCTGTCCATAGTTGGCTTTCTTCGGATCAAGCTTGTGGCCCCAGGGATAATGGTTGTCACCGTCCGGACCCTTGGCTGCCCGCTCCCATTCCGCTTCGGTCGGCAGACGCTTGCCATCCCACTTGCAGAACGCCTCGGCGTCGGTCCAGCTCACGCCGACGACCGGCTGATTGGCCTTGCTGAGGCGAGGATCGTCCCAGTAGGCGGGTGCCGGATGGCCGGTCGCCTTCATAAATTCTTTGTACCGTGCGTTCGACGCTTCGTACTTGTCGATGAGATAGGCATCGAGGACGACTTGATGTGCTGCTTCATCGGAATGTTCGTGACTCCCCATGGTGAACTCGCCTCTAGGGATAGACACCATATCCTTGTCGCCGGTAGGCGATTCCGCCGCCGCCATGGATATGGTCCCCGCCACTAACGCCACCCCCAATCCGATCTGAAAAACCGTTTGACTCCGCATGAGAAACCTCCTTGGTTTGGAAACACCAGGAACACCCCTGGTTGGTACAACGAACTAATATAGACCCTTCGCCTCAAAGTTATTTGCAACCGGCCTCGGGACACTTCGAATGGTCAGCATGTCCTGCCGGAGCTGTCGATTGTGAAGGATGACAGGATCGACAACTGCCCCACATTGCACACAACGCTTTGCGTCAAACTCGAGCTCGCCGGTGCTATTCAGGAGATCCATGCAGAAGTCATTCACCATGAGTCCGCCGCATCGGCTGCACGTTGATCGATTATTGGCCGCAGAAAACACTGCTCGCGATTCCAGCTGACTCACCCTTGCTCCCGCTGCTGTTGCCATGATCACCTCCGTAGGTTGCTGTTCAATGTTTGTAACAACTATGTCTAATGTATAAACCATCTTGTCCAATGTGTCAAGTGTTTTAAATTAATTTATTTGACAAACATTGGACATTAAAATATAATATCTTCAACATTATGAATACTCATAGAATTCATAGAGTTGCAAAACTCACCGGGCTCTCAAAAGATGTCATACGGGTATGGGAGCGTCGGTTTGACCTCTTAAAACCGACCAGGGGAGCTAATCGATACCGCAATTATTCTGACGAAGATGTCGCGTTACTGAGATATCTCAAAGAGCAGCTCGACGCAGGAGGTTCAATCGGAGAGCTATCGAAGTTGGGTCGCGAAGAATTATTGGGAAGAGCGCGAGCCAGTGCGCCTCAAGTGTCGTTCGTCGATAATACGTTCGGTCGATTGCTTCGTGAGTTACTCTCAACACTAGATCCCTTCGATCGCGTCACCTTCGAAAAGCGCTTGAACGGTGCTGTCGCCGTTGTTCCTTTTGAGGAAGCACTGCACGGAATCCTGCTTCCGCTGCAGGAACAGGTCGGTCGGCTCTGGCACGACGGTCACGTGAACATCGCCATCGAACACTACGTGACGAAGCAAATCCAACAAAAGATTTTCTCAGCGATGAATCAGCTGCCGGTGGCAGAATTCGGTGCCAAGGTCGTCGTCGCGTGCCCCCCAGGGGAAGAACACGACATCGCCGCACTGGCGGTCGCCTATCGATGTCGCGTTCGCGGCTGCCGTGTCTACTACCTGGGCGCCAATGTGCCCATTGCGTCCCTTGCCAATCTCTGCCGCACGGTGAAACCCGATCTGACGCTCATTTCATTTCCCCTCGCTCAGTCCGATGACAAAGCCACGGAGCTAGTCGAACACCTCACGCGCGAAGTGGCTCCGGCCTCGCGCGTGGCCGTCGGCGGAAATGGCGCGCTGGACATGCGGGACCTCTTTGAGAAGGCACATATCGAGATCGTGGAGAGCTTCGCCGAACTGGATATGATGCTGGATCGATTGACGCGGCAGTCCTTATCCCGAACCTAGTAATAAGGAATGGGGCAGATGGGACCCTACCCGCTCACAGTCTTTTTCGACGGAGCCTGTCCCATCTGCGCACGCGAGATTGCGTTAATGAAACGAATGGACCAGCAACGACAACTGGAATTCAACGACTTCTCGGCGGTTGACTATGACGCGGCATCCATCGACGTTTCCCCTGCAGAGCTGGGCAGAATCATTCATGCCCGTTGGGCTGACGGGAGAGTGATCAGCGGCGTCGAGGTGTTCCGGGCTATGTGGGAGGCTGTCGGCCTTGGAATGCTTGCGAGGCTAAGCCGTCTTTCTCTTCTCGAGCCGATGGTCTTGCGAGCGTACGCATGGTTTGCACGAAACCGCCTCCGACTCACCGGTCGCTCGAATTCCTGCCCGGCAGGCGCCTGCAACTTGAAACATTAGCCAACAGTGGGAATTAATCCTGGAGGGGGTGTGGTGCCGAAGGCGGGAGTTGAACCCGCATGACCTTGCGGTCGCTGGTACCTGAAACCAGTGTGTCTGCCATTCCACCACTTCGGCAAGAAGGGTCGAGGGGGGATTATCCTGAATTCACGCTACCGGCGTCAAGCAACCATGTGCACAGCCTCAAAAAACAGCCGGGGATTCGATTCCGGGGATTGCCCAGCCTTCACGTGCGACAAGATTGCGAGGATCCCCGCTGAGCACAATGCGCTCACGCACCAACCCCGCAGCCGCCAGCAACATGGTCGCATCGATCTGCGTTGCGTCCTCGACGATGAGCACATCGAAACGCACGCGGGAAAACAGCGGGTCACTGGCAATTCGCGCTGGCGTTGAGATCACCAGCCGACGATTCTGGATAAAGGCTTGCCGGTTGGTATTTTCTTCTGCCGCCAATAGTTCGCGAATCTTCTTCGTCCCGCCCAATTTCGTGATGGCCTCTTTGAGGTCATCAAATTCCGGTCGCAAATCTTTCGGGACGGCCGCTTCAGGAACCAATTCATCGATACGTACCTTGGCGATCTCCAGCTCCTTGGTCAGTTCGCCGATCTGCTGCTCATAGAGCACCCGATATTGCTGGAGCGATTCGACGTTTTTTCCGACGGTCTGCATACCGATCCGGCGCCAGAGAGGGAGATTTTCGTATTCCGTCAGAATCGCCGTGACATCCTTGATCTTCGCCTGAAACTCGCTCAACTGGGTTAACAGTCTCCACTCCAACAAACGGACTTCATCCAGGTCCTTCTGTTTCTGCCCCTTATAGGCCAGCAGGGGAGTCAGTTCTCGAAACCGGTCATACTTTCGCCGAAGCGAGGCTTTATCTGCCCTGGACTTGGCATAAAACTGATGCATCTGCGCTTCAAACCCGAGTTCATGGATGGAAATTCCGCTCGCTTGAGAGATGATGCTCATCTCGTAGCGACTGATCCACGTCTTGTAGGTCAATCCGCTGGCTTTCATGGCTTTCGCGATCGTCCCGACCATCTCATCAGACGAGCGATGATCCGGACCGATAAGTAAAATCCGTTTGTTCGCGCGAATCAGCTCAAGCACGAGCGTTGCGATCCTCTGCCGACGCAAGGCCTGATCTTCGAGCCACACCGTGGTCAAGATCGCCGAAGAACCGAGGGCGGCTTGGCTTAGATCACCTGACGACACCAAGAGCGGCACCAGGCGCTCCGACGGGCCGAGATTGTACGCATCCGCCTGGCTGATCATGTCTCGCAGACGCGTCGCGATGGTACCAAGGTGCCCGGCGCGGTCCGGAATGAGCGTCGCGGAAGGAACTGAGGCTCCAATGGCATCCACCGCTTGCACCAGCACTACATTATCCTGACAACTCAGCACCACCCCCTCAGTGGCTTCAATTTCGTCTCCAGGAACGATGGACAGGGGAAGATCGATTGGCAGGGGACATCCGGCCGGGAGGGTGAATTCATATACGTGGAGGCCTCCCACTGTATGAACCAGCCGTCCCCTGGTCACCACTATAGGAATATCCATTCCGGCGTCGTTCGCTTGCAGGACCTCTCGATCCAGGCTTGCGGCACACATTTCCAAACAGGCTCTGGCTGTTAACTGCATCTCGCTCCTCTCACCCTCGTCGACCGGTGGGCCATGATATAGGGGCCCCTCGGCACCTGTCCAGGCCGCCACCGCGACTCGAAAAATGATTAGAGAATTGACTTTTCAACCTGATCCCCCGTATCCTCACTTCCTTTCCAACAGAAGGAGTTAGGGCTATGAAAGTCATTTTACAAGAAACCATGGATGGGGTCGGCCATCTCGGCGATCTGCTCGATGTTCGGGACGGGTTTGCCCGAAACTTCCTTTTGCCTCGCAAGAAAGCTGTGTTAGCCAACAGCCGCAGCATCAAGGCATTCGAGCACGTGAAGCGTGTCGCAGCGGAGAAGGCGAAAAAAGAGAAGCTCGAAATTGAAGTGCATGCCAAGAAGGTTTCTGCCGTCACCCTCACCATTGAGGCACAGGTCGGAAAAGACGACAAGATGTTCGGGTCTGTGACATCCAAAGACTTAGCCGAAGCTTTGGCAGCACAAGGGTTTACTATTGATCGGCGCAAGATCCAGCTGGCCCAGCCTATTAAGGAACTGGGTACCGTCACTGTCCCGATCAAGATGCCACGAGAAGTGATCGCCACCGTGACCGTCCGTGTGGTCAAGAAGCAAGAACAGGAAGCTGCTGCTGAAGCATAACGAGGATACACCGTGGAGGGGTGATGCGCGACGCGATCGGGTCACTAGACGCTCTAAAATCAACTGATCTGGATGTCTACGCCGCGATTGAAGCGGAAGAGACCCGTCAACGTGACAAGCTCTTGTTGATCGCGTCGGAGAATTTTGCCAGCCCCGCTGTCTTGGCTGCCCAAGGCAGTTTGATGACCAACAAGTACGCTGAGGGTTATCCCGGCAAACGCTACTACGGCGGATGCGAACATGTCGACACCGTCGAAGCACTAGCGATTCAGCGGGCCAAAGAGCTCTTCGGTGCGGACCATGTCAACGTTCAGCCACACTCCGGCTCATCGGCAAACATGGCAGCCTACCTGTCGGTACTCAAGCCGGGCGACACCATCCTGGGGATGGACCTCGCCCATGGCGGCCACCTGACTCACGGCAGCAAGGTGAGCTTCTCGGGAATGATCTTCAAGGCCTTCGCGTACGGAGTGGATCGCCAGACTGAGACGATTGACTACGATGCCGTACAAAAACTGGCGGACGAATGTCGTCCGAGAATGCTCGTCGTCGGAGCCAGTGCATACGCCCGCGTCCTCGATTTTCCTCGCTTCCAACAGATCGCCAAATCGGTCGGCGCCTATCTCATGGTGGATATCGCCCATATTGCCGGACTGATCGCAGCGGGGCTCCATCCCAGCCCGGTTCCCTTCGCCGACTTCGTCACGACGACCACCCACAAGACCCTCCGTGGTCCCCGTGCCGGTATCGTGATGTGCAAAGCCGAGCACGCCAAGGCCGTCGATAAGATTATCTTCCCGGGACTTCAGGGCGGACCCTTGATGCATGTGATCGCGGCAAAAGCCGTGGCCTTCAAAGAAGCTTTGTCGCCCTCCTTTAAGAGATATCAGCAGCAGGTGATCGCGAATGCTCGTGCCCTCGCACAGGGGCTCGTCGACCGCGGCTACAAGATTGTCTCCGGTGGAACCGACACCCATCTGTTCCTGGTGAACCTCACCAACAAGGGCATTACGGGGAAAGAGGCCGATGCCGCGCTCGACGCCGCAGGAATCATCGTCAATAAAAATGCCGTTCCCTATGACGAAAAGCCCCCGTCCGTGGCCAGTGGCATTCGGCTCGGCACGCCGATCGTCTCCACGCGCGGCATGCGAGAGGCAGATATGAAAGAAATCGTGGCCCTCATCGACCGCGTTCTGCAGCACCGCCACGATGCCGCCGTTCTGGAAGAGGTCCGCGCCCAAGCGAAGGCGTTGTGCAACCGCTTCCCTATTTTCCACTCCTACTAGCCCACAGGCATAAGGGCAGGGTCGCCACCAGTGAAATGTCCGTTCTGCGACGAGCTCGAAGACAAGGTGGTGGACTCGCGTATGGCCAAGGAAGGCGAGGTCATTCGCCGGCGCCGCGAGTGTCTCGGCTGTAAGCGGCGCTATACCACCTACGAGCGGGTTGAAGAAATTCTCCCGGTGGTCGTGAAGAAAGACGGGCGGCGCGAATCGTTCGACCGCACGAAAATCTTGTCCGGCCTCAAGAAAGCCTGTGAGAAGAGACCCATCAGCACGGCGACGATCGAAGACGTCACGGATCGCATCGAGAAGCGGATCCAGGAGATGGGCGAAAGTGAAATTGAAAGTCGGGTCGTCGGCGAAGAAGTCATGAAGGAGTTGCACCAACTCGACCAGGTTGCCTATGTCCGGTTCGCGTCGGTCTATCGCGAATTCAAGGACATTGATCAGTTCATGGACGAACTCAAATCCCTGGCTCAGCAGCGTCGGGAGCGGTGACGGCGGGCTCCTCAGCCCCTCGCTCTGTTTCCTCTCCTTCGTCTCTCTTCCTTCGATTTTTCAGCTCAGCAATCAATTGTACCCCGGTAACCAACACTGGTTCATAGAACCATGGCATCTACGAAACGTCGTTCCACCAAAGTCCGCAGTAAGTCGTCGAAGGTTGGCGCCACCAATGTCGCCATTATCGGCGCCGGGCGTGGCGGAACCGCGCTCATGGAGATTTTCGCAAACGATCCGCTCGTGCAGATCGTGGGAATTGCCGAGGTCAACACGCAAGCGCCCGGTGTCACTCTCGCGAAACAACTCCAGATCCCCGTGACGCGTGACTATCGTAAACTTTTAGCGATGGAGCGGGTTGACCTTATTATTGATGTATCCGGCGATGCTGAGGTCTGGCAATTCCTGCAGGACTTTCACCGGATGGGCGTCACCATCATCGGCGGAGCCAGCGCCAAGTTCATGTGGGAGCTCATCGGCGCGCGCATCCGTGCCACTGCAGAAATCGAGAACACGCTCAATAAGTATCAGTCTCTCTACCGGCTGTATGTCAAAGAAACCGGCGCGGCGGTCACTGAAGAACGGACGCGCATCGCTTGCGAAATCCATGACGGCCTTGTCCAGAGTCTCGCCGGCGTCAATTTCAAGCTCGACTTATGCCAGGAACTTGTACGCAAGAACCCGAAAGCAAGTCTCGCCACGATCAAGGAAAGCAAGGCCCAGCTGAAACTCGCCATCCAAGAAGCCCGGCAAGTCATCTTCAATTTGCGGCCCCTCCATTATGACAAAATGGAGCTGATTCCCGCGCTGACCAACTACCTCAAGTCCTACGAAACTCAGGCTCGCATCAAAGCGCAGTTCACCGTGACCGGGGATGAACAGATTTTGTTTCCCCGAACGAAGATCTTCCTGTTCCGGATTATTCAGGAAGCCTTGAGCAACGTCCAAAAACACGCGAAGGCCGATCGTGTCTCGATCAAATTGGAGATCAACCTGGAGATGCTGCGCGTGACCATTTCAGACAATGGCATCGGCTTTGATATGGACGCCGTGTTGCGTGACCCTGATAAATGGGACCACTTTGGCATTCGAGGCATCATTGAGCGGGCCAAGCTCGTCGGTGGAGAGGGACACATCGATTCCAAGCAGGGGCGAGGCACGACGATCACAGTCGAAGTCCCCCTCATGAATAAGGAGACCAGCGAACATGGACAAAATTAAAGTCCTCATTGCCGATGACCATCGCGTCGTTCGAGAAGGGCTGGCCGCCATTCTCAAAACCAAAGAAGATCTCCATATCGTGGGAGAAGCCCAGGATGGAATGGAAGCCGTCGAAAAGGCCAAGGCCCTGGTTCCCGATGTCATCCTTATGGACGTCAGCATGCCTCGCATGGGGGGCGTCGAAGCCACGAGACAAATCAAACGAGAGTTCCCTCATATCGGGATCGTGGCGCTGACGATGTACGAAGAACAGCAGTACATTTTCGATCTTGTTCGTGCCGGTGCCACCGGCTACCTTCTAAAAGATTCCGAATCTTCCCAAATCGTCGCGGCGATTCGCGCAATTTACCGAGGCGAATCGTTGATTCACCCGTCGGTCGCTAGCAAGATTCTTGCTGAATTTTCCCTTATGGCTCAGAAGAAGGGGAAAAAGCCTGGGTGGGTGGAACATGACCTCACCGAACGTGAAATCACGGTTCTCCGGTTAGTGGCTGACGGAAAGACCAACAAAGAGATCGCAAACGCACTGGACCTCAGCGAAAAAACCGTGAAAAATCATGTGCGCAACATCTTCCATAAGCTACAAGTCTATGATCGAACCCAGGCGGCCATCCTCGCAATCCGGAAAGGATTGATTGAACTGGACCCACGACCCTGAACAATTGTTTTAAACAAACAATTAAGGGAACCAAGAATAATTATGGGAACTTAAAATAAA